>CALQBJ020000107.1 GCA_943328785.2 Bifidobacterium breve | reverse complement strand
GTCTCGATGCCAACCTTCACGTAGATACCGGGTGGCTCCTTTACGTTGTCGCGGGCCGCCTGGATCAGTCGGGGGGTCTGGCGCAGCTTCGAAAGCACGCGTCGGGCCCGTTCAGGCGCCGGCGCGTGGTTGAAGAGCGCCTGACCGGCAAGGCTCGAGGCGAGGATGTCGGCGTAGAGCTGCGGGTTGCGTTCCCAGGTCCGTACGGCCTCGAGCTCGAACATGCGACCGCGGAGGTGCGAGCCGAGCATGCGCTGGTCGAGCGCTTCGACCGGCGTCAGACCGGCGCGATCGATCTCGTCGAGGCGGCGCAGGTAGCCGGCCAACGCGCGGGCCTCCT
Source organism: Bifidobacterium breve (assembly GCA_943328785.2). GTDB lineage: Bacteria > Acidobacteriota > Vicinamibacteria > Vicinamibacterales > CAVVIG01 > CAVVIG01. Next base: position 12,246 of record CALQBJ020000107.1, on the reverse strand, counting down.
GGTCGATGCCGTGACGGCTCAGATCCTCGAGCAGGTCATCGTGCGTGTGCACGCCGTCCAGCGTCGCGTGTGTCGGGTGCGTTTCGTGGAGATACCCAAGGAGGTCATCGACGAAATGCGGAAGTGGTTCTGAAACGGGCATGGGTCCTTGACGCAACGGTGAATGAGGCCTTTCGGCCGCCACAGGCGAAGGCTGAGCGATCCGCCAATGGTACAATAAAGGTTCCACTCGATGGCTGGTACGCTGTTCGTCGTCGCCACGCCGATCGGTAACCTCGAAGATATATCAGCACGTGCGCTCCGGGTGCTGCGCGATGTCGCCCTGATCGCGGCAGAAGATACGCGCCACACCGGGCACCTCCTGCAACGCTTCGGAATTGCCACCCGAACTACAAGTTTCCACGAGCACAGCGAGAAGGGCAAGGCGGCCGCACTAGTCGAGCGGCTTCGCGGCGGCGAGAGCATTGCGCTGGTTACCGACGCCGGCACGCCTGCCGTCTCCGATCCTGGCCATCACCTGGTCAGGCTGGCCCACGACGCGGGGATTAGGGTTGAACCGATTCCTGGCGCGAGCGCGGCAGTCGCTGCCCTGTCGGCATCCGGGTTCGGCGCGAACGGATTCTGCTTTATGGGCTTTCCCCCAACAAAGGGCTCTGAACGAGAGGCGTGGTTCAGCCGGTTCGCGGCTGCACCGGCGGTCGCGCCCACCCTGGTGTTCTACGAGGCGCCGCATCGTATCGAGGCGACGCTGAATGAGCTCTATCGGCGCTTCGGCGGTCTCGAGATCGTGCTGGGGCGTGAGCTGACCAAGGCCCACGAAGAGATCAGGCTGGGTCGACTCGGGTCGATCGAGGTGCCTGAAGTCCGTGGCGAGTTTACAGTGGTCGTAGATTTTGGTGATCTGACCTCTGTGAGCGAGCGCTCGAAACCGGCAAGCGCTCTCGAGATTGCCGCCGAGTTTGGCGATATGACAGAAAGCAAAGGCCTCACGCGGCGCCAGGCGATCTCATCCCTGGCTCGACGCCACAGGTTGCCGTCGAGAGCGATCTTCTCGATGCTCGAGGAGCAGAAGAAGTCTATCGTTTGACCGAAGAGAAGCCGTTCTGATAAGGTTCGACGCGTTTTTCGGCGAATAGATCCTTGGCTTTGCGTTGAAGTCTCCTGACCCTATGGCGAAGCAGCGTCCGCAGCCGAAGTCCAAAACCCCTCCACCACAGGCACCCGTTCCGGCGGGCCCAGTCGCGGGCACTCCCAAGCCGGCGGGTCCGGCCAGGCGCGCCAACCATGCCGATGCCGTTGCCCTGTACGAAAAGGGGATGGAGGCCTTGCAGCGCCACGACTACAACAAGGCGCTGGAACTCTTCGAGGACGTGCTCACGTCGTTTCCGGACGAACGGGAACTGCACGATCGGGTCCGGCTGTATCTGAATGTCTGCCGTCGCCATGCCACGCCGAAGGCCGCGGCTCCCCAAACAGTCCAGGAACGTCTCTACGCGTCCACCCTCGCGCTGAACGGCGGCCGCTACGACGAAGCCATCTCCCATCTCCGACTGGTCAGGGACGAAGACCCGGACAACGATCACGCCCTGTATATGCTCGCCGTGGCGCACGCCCAGCGAGGGGAACACGCGGAGTCCATCGCGCACCTCGAACGCGCCATCGCCTTGAATCCTGAGAACCGGGGCCTCGCCAGGCGCGACGCCGACCTCGATCCACTGCGCGACGATGACGCGTTCCACCACGCGCTGAATGCCGGCGGCCGCAGCCGCGGCTGAGCCGGCCGTTACATCTCACAGCCCATCGAGACGATAATCGTGAACGTCATGTCTGACGTTCACGTTGTCATCCTTGCCGCCGGCAAGGGCACGCGGATGAAGTCCGCGCGCCCCAAGGTGCTGCACGAAGTGGCGGGCCGGCCCATGATCGAGCATGTGCTCGCGGCGGCCAGCCGGCTCTCCCCTGCCTCCATCACGGTCGTCGTCGGTCACCAGGGAGAAGCTGTCCGTGGTGCGCTCGCCGCACATGGCCACCTCGAATTCGTGGTGCAGGAACCACAGCTCGGCACCGCGCACGCCCTGTTGACCACGGAGCCGCTGCTCCGCGATCAATCAGGATCCCTGGTGCTCCTCTCGGGCGACGTACCTGCCCTCTCCGCTTCAACCCTGCAACAACTGGCGAAAATCCATAGGCATGCCGGTGCCGCCACCACCGTGGTGACGTCCCACGTAGCCGAACCGCACGGCTATGGGCGCATCGTCAGGGACGGCGGGAAGATTGCACGTATTGTCGAGGAGAAGGACGCCAGCCCTGCTGAGCGCGCCATCACAGAGATCAATGCCGGCATCTATGCCTTCGAGCTCGCAGGTCTGTTCGACGCGGTTCGCAGCATCGGCGCAGCCAATGCCCAACGGGAGTATTACCTCCCCGACCTCGTCTCCATCCATCGCCAGGCTGGACGGGTTGTGGAGACAGTAACCGTGGACGACGCCGCGGACATTTTGGGCATCAACAGCCGCGCAGAGCTTGCATCGGTGAGCCGCGGCCTCCGCCAGCGCAAGAACGCCGAATTGATGGCGGCGGGCGTGACGATCGAGGACCCGGCCACGACCTTCATCGATCAGGATGTGGAAGTCGGGGCGGACACCATCATCAAGCCGGGCGTCTCGCTCGAGCGCGGGACGCGCATCGGCTCCGACTGCGTCATCCACTCGGGCAGCCGGCTGGTAGGTTCGACCCTTGGCGACAAGGCCGTGATTCTGAATCACTGTGTCGTCAGCGACAGCATCGTGGGCGCCGGCGCCTCGATCGGACCGTTCGCGCACCTGCGCGGCGACGCGCACGTCGGGCCGCGCGCGAAGGTCGGCAACTTCGTCGAGTTGAAGAAGACCGTCCTCGGCCAGGGGTCGAAAGCTTCGCACCTCTCCTATCTGGGCGACGCGGTCATCGGTGCTGACGTGAATATCGGCGCCGGCACCATCACGTGCAACTACGACGGTGTGCGGAAACAGGTGACCACCATCGCCGACGGCGCGTTCATCGGCAGCCACACCCAGTTGATTGCCCCGGTCACCGTGGGCGAGGGCGCCTACGTCGGCACGGGCACCACCATTCGCGAGAATGTCCCGCCAGGCGCGCTGGCCGTCAGCGCAGGCAAGCAGCGCAACATCGAGGGCTGGGTGGAGCAACGCAAGAAGAGAAACACCGAATAGTCAGGACCCCTGCTTATGTGCGGAATCATCGGTTACATCGGCCCGAAGGACGTGGTGCCTGTCCTCATCGACGGGCTGCGAAAGCTGGAGTATCGCGGCTACGACTCAGCGGGCGTGGCCGTGGTCAGGAACGGCGCAATTGACCTTCGCCGCAGTGCAGGCAAGCTGTCAAACCTCGAGCACGCCATCGTCCTCGATCCGATTACCGGTGACTACGGCATCGGGCACACCCGCTGGGCGACACACGGACGCCCAACCGAGGAGAATGCCCACCCGCATCGTGACTGCACGGGCAGGATCGTCGTCGTCCACAACGGCATCATCGAGAACTACCTCGACCTGAAGCAGGAACTGCAGCGGCAGGGTCACAAGTTCGTCACCGAGACCGACACCGAGATCGTTGCGCATCTCGTCGAGCGCGAGATGAAGGACGACGGACTCGAGAATGCCGTACGGCGCGCGCTCATGCTGATGCGCGGGCTGTTTGCGCTGGTGCTGATCTCGGCCGACGACCCGGGAAAGATCATCGCCGTGCGCAACGGTCCGCCTATCGTCGTGGGACTCGGCGACGGCGAGTTCTTCGTCGCCTCCGACATCCCCGCTATCTTGAGCCACACCCGCGATGTGGTCTTCCTCGGCGACGAGGAGATGGCCATCATCACGCGCACTGGTGTCAGCTTCACCGACTTCTTCGCCAAGCCCGTATCGGCCACTACGCAGCGCGTGCTGTGGGACCCGATCATGGCGGAGAAGGCCGGCTACAAGCACTTCATGCTGAAGGAGATCTTCGAGCAGCCGACCGCGGCGCGCGAAACCATCCTCGGCCGCGTCTCACAGGACACCGGGCGCGTCTTCCTCGAGGAGATGAAGCTCACCGAGGCGCAGCTCGCCGACGTGGACCGAGTCACCATTCTCGCCTGCGGCACCTCTTGGCACGCCGGGCTGGTCGGCAAGTTCCTGATCGAGCAACTGGCGCGCATCCCGGTCGATGTCGACTACGGCTCGGAGTATCGCTACCGCCATCCCATCGTCACTCCGCGGACCCTCGCGATCGTCATCACGCAGTCCGGCGAAACCGCGGACACGCTGGCGGCGCTGCGTGAGGCCAAGAAGGCCGGCGCGCGCAGCATCGCCATCTGCAACGTGGTCGGCAGCATGGCGACGCGCGAGACCGACGGAACGGTGTACACGCACGCCGGTCCAGAGATCGGCGTGGCGTCGACGAAAGCCTTTACCTCGCAGCTCGTCGCGCTCTACCTGCTCGCCATGCGACTCGGTCAGGCGCGCGGGTCGCTCAGCCTCGAAGCCTCGCAGCCGCACATCGACGCGCTGCTGCAGCTGCCGCTGTTGCTCGAGCAGACGTTGAAGCTGGCGCCGGAGATCGAGGAAGTGGCGGGACGCTTCCAGTCCCGCACCGACTTCCTGTATCTCGGTCGAGGTATCAACTACCCGATCGCACTGGAAGGGGCGTTGAAGCTCAAGGAGATCTCGTACATCCACGCCGAAGGCTATCCGGCCGGCGAGATGAAGCACGGTCCGATCGCGCTCATCGACGAGCGGTTGCCAGTTGTCGCCATCGCGCCGCACGACGCCGTCTTCGAGAAGATGATCGGCAACATGCAGGAAGTGAAGGCGCGCGGCGGCTCCGTTATCGCGCTCACCACCAGAGGCGACGGCAAGCTCAAGTCGATGCTCGACGCCACGAAGGACTTCGTGCTCGAGGTTCCGCAGGCGCCGGAGTTGCTGACGCCGATCATCATGACCATTCCGCTGCAACTGCTGGCGTACGACATCGCGGTGCGGCGCGGCTGCGACGTCGACCAACCGCGCAACCTCGCGAAATCGGTCACGGTGGAATAGCGGCGCGCCAGGCTCGCGGTGACGCGGCTGGCGCACCTTATACTTGTCAGGATGCACTTCCTCGATTCCCTGAATCCTGAACAGCGCGAGGCTGTTCTGCACGTCAACGGTCCGCTGCTCATCCTGGCGGGCGCCGGTTCAGGGAAGACCAAGGTCATCACCAGCCGGATCGCCTACCTCATAGGCGACGGTCACGCGCAGCCGCGCGAAGTGCTCGCCGTGACCTTCACCAACAAGGCAGCCGAGGAGATGCGCGCCCGCGTGGCGAAGCTCCTCGGCGCCGACATTGGCGGTATGTGGGTATCGACCTTCCACTCGATCTGCGCCAGGTTGCTGCGCCGCGAGGCCGGATCCATCGGCCTCTCGCGCGACTTCGTGATCTACGACTCCGCCGACCAGATGTCGGTGGTCAAGCAGGCGCTGAAGGCGCTCAAGATCGACGACGGCTTCGTCCAGCCGCGCGCCGCGCTCTCGCGCATCAGCCATGCGAAGAACCGAATGGAGACGCCGGACCAGATGGTTGCCGCGTCCGGCTGGAACCGCCGCGACGAGAGCATCGCCAAGGTGTACACGAAGTACATCGCGGCACTGAAGGAGGCAAGCGCGCTCGACTTCGACGATCTCCTGCTGAAGACGGTGGAGATGTTCGAGACGTCAGCCGTGGTTCGCCAGAAATACTCGGAGCAATTCCGTTTCGTGATGGTGGACGAGTACCAGGACACGAATCGGCCGCAGTACATGCTCATCAGGCGCATCTCGGAGGTCTACCGCAATCTCTGCGTCGTCGGCGATCCCGACCAGTCGATCTACAAGTGGCGCGGTGCCGACGTGAAGAACATCCTCGACTTCGAGCGCGACTACGCCGAAGCGAAGACGGTGAAGCTCGAGCGGAACTATCGCTCGACGCAGGTGATTCTCGACGCGGCCTCCGCCGTGATCAGCCAGAACCGCAATCGCAAGGAGAAGCGGCTCTGGACCGACCTGAAGGGCGGCGCGCGCGTCGTCTACTTCCGCGGCGGTGACGAACTCGAGGAAGCCGACTTCATCACGCGCACGGCGCGCGGCTGCTTGGCCGACGCCCCCGATTCGACCGTCGCCATCCTGTACCGCACCAACGCTCAGTCGCGCGCCATCGAAGACGCGATGATGCGGGAAGGGCTGCCGTACAAAGTGGTTGGCGGCGTCCGCTTCTATGAACGCAAGGAAGTGAAGGACGCGCTCGCCTACATGCGGCTCGTCATCAATCCGCACGACGATGTGAGCCTGCGGCGCGTCATCAACGCACCGACGCGTGGCATCGGCAAGGTCGTGATGGAGACACTCGAGAAGATCGAGGTGTCCTCCCATGTCGAGGACGAGTTCCCGCTCCTCTCGGCCGGCCTGGCGCCAGCAGTGACGGCCAACTCGCTGTGGGCGAGGCTGGTGCACGGGCTGCGGGAACGGGCCTTCAGCGGCCGGGCCGCGGCGTCGCTCGCCGGCTTCCGCGACCTCATCGTCAACATGACTGAGGTGGCTCGGAGCGAACCGGTGTCGGACACGATCGGCAAGATGCTCGACCGCTCCGGCTACCTGAAGGATCTGCGCGAGGAGCGGTCCGAGGAAGCGGAGGCACGGGCCGAGAACCTGGCGGAACTCGTGTCGGCCGCGCGCGAATATGAAGGACGCGAGCCAGAGCCGAGCTTGAGCGGCTTCGTCGATCGCCTCTCGCTGCTCTCGGATGTCGACCAGGAAGAAGGCACGCGCGACGCGCGCATCTGGATGATGACGCTGCACAGCGCCAAGGGGCTCGAGTTCCCGACCGTCGTACTGGCCGGACTCGAAGAGGGGCTCTTCCCGCACTCGCGTTCGAACGAAGACGACGAGGAACTCGAAGAGGAGCGGCGTCTCTGCTACGTCGGCATGACCCGCGCCCGCGAGCGGTTGATTCTCACGGGTGCTGCGCGACGCCGCGTGTTTGGCGAGTACAAGTCGAGCGAACCGTCACGCTTCATCGACGAAGTGCCGGCGGAGTTGCTGGACCGGGTGGTTCCGCAGCACAGCACGTCGTCCTACCAGTCGAGCTTCTCGAACTCGCACGAGTTCAGGCCGAATCCGTACGGCAAGGGCGGCGGCGGAACGCGCCCAGGGCCGGGGATCGGCGGAGCCAGCCGCGTGAAGGAACCGGCCTCTCCCGGCTACGCGTACGAAGACGAGGATCAGTCGACCGGCATGTCGCTTCGCGCTGGACTGCGGGTGCGCCACGCGCAGTTCGGTGTCGGCAACGTGCTGAGTGTCGAACCGCTCGAGGGTGATGCGAAGGTGATCATCCGCTTCACCACGGCCGGCGTAAAAACGCTGCGCGCCAAGTTTGCCAAGCTGACGCCTGCCTGACGCGTCGCGACGTCGCGGAGCCGCGATGTCTGCGGCTCAGGCCAGCTTCAGCCGCACGACCGCTTCAACGTGTTCGGTGTGCGGAAACATGTCGACCGCCCGCACCTCTTCGACCACGTAGCCACACTGCAGCATGCCTGGCAGGTCGTCCGCCAGCGATTCCGGATTGCACGAGACGTAGATCACTCGTGGCGGTGCCATGTCCTGGAACACGGCTTCGAGTACGAGGTCCGAGCAGCCCTGGCGCGGCGGGTCGACGACGACGGCATCCGACGGTTCGCGGCTTGCCGACCGTACCGTGTCCTCGACTCGGGCGGTGATGGACCTGGCGCGACTCGGCGGAATCCGGTTCAGCTTCGCGTTCAGCGTGGCGTCGTCGACGGCCTGGCGGCTTTCCTCGACACCGAGGGTTCTGACGCGGCGAGCGGCAGCGAGAAGAGACCAGTGCCGCAGGAGAGGTCGAGGACCCGACTCGCGCCGCCAACGGCGTCGACCACGTACGACTGCAGCACTGTCGCAGCGGCGACGTTCGTTTGGCAGAACGCAGTCGGCGAGATCAGTTACGAGATGTCACCGGTCTTCTCGCGCACATGCGCGGCGCCTTCGATTTTGAGCGTGCGCTCACCCACCATGTACGAGCTGTCCTCGGCGTGGATGTTGACGAAGAAGCCCTCCGGTCGCTCGGCCGACGCGAGGAACGCCCGGATCGGCGCCCGGAGGCGTTTGTCGTTTCTGGTGACCACTAGCATCGCGACGGCTTCGCGTTCGTGAAACGTCGTGCGAACAATCAGATGCCGGACGAGACCCTCGAGTTCAGGTCCGGCGGCGCTGATGCGGGCGCGTTGGAGGTGGTCGCGAAGCGCGAAGGCGATGCGGTTGCCGTGCGGACTGTGAACCGGGCACTCCTCGACCGCGACGACACGACTGCTGCCTCGCTGGGAGTGGCCCATGACCAGTCCTCGTCCGCTCGGGCCAGGCGCGAAGACAAAGGCGATTTTGTGCCGGAAGTGCTGCGGGTCTGGCTGACTGTCGACGGGAAGGAACAGTGGTTGGAGAGATTGCGGCAGGTAGCGACCGAGGAGACGTCGCAGCGACGCCTCCTCTCCCGAGAGCTGGTCCGAGTATGACAGGTGCAGTAGGCTGCACCCGCCGCAGACGCCGGCGTGGCGGCAGTGCATCGCCACCCGGTGCTACGCGACGTCGTCTCCGTCGGGTTCCGTCTCAGCGGACGGATCCGTTGAGGGCTCATCGCTGTCCTGCTCGACCGGCGACTCGACTGTGGGAATAGCTGTTTCCGCGGCCTTCTCGTTGAGCTTCGCGATCCCGACCACGCGGTCGTCGTCGTCGATGTTGATCAGGCGCACGCCTTGCGCGGAGCGACCCGTGAGGCGGATGGTGTCCGCGGCCGTGCGGAGCATCATGCCTTGCTGGGTGACAAGAAGGACCTCGTCGCTCGACTCGACATACGCCACAGCCACGACGCGGCCATTGCGCTCGGATGTGTCGATGTTGATGATGCCGACGCCGCCTCGCCCGGTGGTGCGGTAATCGTCCACATCAGTGCGCTTGCCGTAGCCGTGCTCGGTGACCGTGAGCATTGACCCTCCTGGCTTCACGGCTTCCATCCCGACCACGTAGTCGTCGTCGCGCAGCGTGACGCCGCGCACGCCGTAGGCCGTGCGGCCCATCGAGCGGACGTCTGCTTCTTTGAAGCGGATGGCGATGCCGTTGCGGGTGCCGATCAGCACCTGGCTTGAGCCGTCGGTAAGCTGCACGGCGATGACGGAGTCACCGTCTTCGACGCCCATCGCGATGATGCCGCCGGCTCTGACATTGCTGAACGCCGACAGCGGCGTCTTCTTCACGACGCCACGACGGGTGCCCATCATGATGAACATGTCGTCGTCGAATGTCTTGGTCGCCAGCATCGCGGCGATACGCTCGCCCGCTTCCATCGACACCAGGTTCGCAATCGACTTGCCCTTGCCGCCGGTGCTCTCTGGGATCTCGTGGACCTTGAGCCAGTACATGCGCCCCTTGTCCGAGAAGATCAGGATGTAGGCGTGCGTCGAGGCGACGAAGAGGTGGCTGACGAAGTCCTCCTCCTTGGTCCGCATGCCGATGCGTCCCTTGCCGCCGCGCGTCTGGGTGCGGTACTCGGTGATGGCGGTGCGCTTGATGTAGCCGGTGTTGCTGACCGTGATCGCCATGTCTTCTTCGGTGATCAGGTCTTCGATGCTGATGTCGCCGGCTTCGCCCTCGATGATCTCGGTGCGGCGCTCGTCGCCGTAGTTCTCCTTCACCGCCTTCAACTCGTCGACGATGATCTGCATCAGCAGACGCTGGCTCGCGAGGATGGCGCGGAGCCGTTCGATCACGCCCAGCAGTTCGGCGATCTCGTCGAGAATCTTCTGGCGCTCGAGGCCGGTCAACCGCTGCAACTGCATGTCGAGGATCGCCTGCGACTGGAGCTGGGACAGGCCGAAGTTCGACATCAGCCCTTCGCGCGCCTCCATCACGGTCTTGGATGCGCGGATGAGGGTGATGACGGCGTCGAGGTTGTCGAGGGCGATCTTCAACCCTTCGAGGATGTGATACCTGGCCTCAGCCTTGCGCAGTTCGAACTCGGTCCGGCGGCGGACGATTTCACGACGGAACTCGACGAACGTCTCGATGAGCTCCAGAAGGTTCATCACCTTCGGGCGGCCGCCGACGATCGCGAGCGTGTTGATGCCGAAAGTCGACTGCAGCGGCGTGTGCTTGTAGAGGTTGTTGAGCACCACCTCCGGCATCTCGCTGCGCTTCAACTCGACGACGATGCGCATGCCGTCGCGGTCCGATTCGTCGCGCAGGTCCGAGATGCCTTCGATGATCTTGTTTCGGACCAGATCGGCGATGCGTTCGATCAGCCTGGCCTTGTTGACCTGGTACGGAATCTCCGTGAAGACGATCGCCTGGCGGTCGCCCTTCTTGTTCGTCTCCGTCGTCGACTTGGCGCGCATCAGGATCGACCCGCGCCCGGTCGTGTAGGCCTGCATGATGCCGCCGCGGCCAACGATGTAGCCGCCCGTCGGGAAGTCGGGTCCGGTGACGATGCGCACCAGTTGCCGCAGTTTCTCGATGGAGGTCAGGCGCGGCGCCTCTGGGGTGGTCGAGAGGTAAGTGTTCTCGATGATCCAGATGCAGCCGTCGAGCACTTCCGTGAGGTTGTGCGGTGGCACGTTCGTCGCCATGCCGACGGCGATGCCGGCCGACCCGTTCACCAGCAGGTTCGGGTACGGCGTCGGGAGAACGGTCGGTTCTTCAGTGGTCTCGTCGTAGTTCGGCGTGAAGTCGACGGTGTCCTTGTCGAGGTCGGACATCATGTCGTCGGCGAGCGATTTCAGGCGCGCTTCGGTGTAACGCATCGCAGCGGCCGGGTCGCCGTCGACCGAGCCGAAGTTCCCCTGGCCATCCACCAGCGGGTAGCGCATGTTGAAGTGCTGCGCCAGTCGCACGAGCGTGTCGTAGATCGACGCGTCGCCATGAGGATGGAAGTTGCCCATCACCTCGCCGACGATCTTCGCGCACTTGCGGTAGCCGCGAGACGAAGACAGACCCATCGTCTTCATGCCGTACAGCACACGACGGTGCGCCGGCTTGAGGCCGTCGCGCGCGTCTGGCAGCGCTCGTCCGATGATGACGCTCATGGCGTAATCCATGTACGAGCGCTTCATCTCGTCTTCGATGTTGACGGGCAGTAACTGTGGGACGGCGATCTGGTCTGACATAGAAAAGGTTTCGGACTCGTGGCTTCGGGCTCTGGGCGGCGGCCGAAGACTCGGGGTCAGTCACCCCGGGCCTGTCGCTTCCTCGCGCTAGACGTCGAGGTTCTTGACGTCCAGTGCGTTGTCCTCGATGAACTTCCGCCGTGGCTCCACCTGGTCGCCCATCAGCGTCGTGAACATCTGATCGGCTTCCGTGTGGTCTTCCGCACGGACCTGCAGCAGCGTGCGCACCGTTGGGTCCATCGTCGTTTCCCAGAGTTGCTCCGGGTTCATCTCGCCAAGACCCTTGTAGCGGTTGATCGCGACGCCCTTCTTGCCGGCGGCGAGGAAGTAGTCGACAAGTTCGTCGACCGAGGCGAGGGTGACGTCTGGTTGCTCCGCCGCCTTCTTCGGGCGTTCCTTCGGGACGTCGGTGGTCGCCAGGCGCGCGATGTCTTCGATCGAGAGTCCACCGTCCGGAGTCACGACCGGTGCGGCTGGTGTGTCCTCGATCGATTCCTGCTCGTCAGCGCTCTGTACGCTGGACACGATGACGACACCGTTAAACACCGGCATCTCGCGCCGGGTCGAGAGGAGGTTGCGGTACTCCGGTGAGTTGAGGAACTCGAAGCCGATGGTGTGGAGCCGCGGGTAGCCGCTGGTGCGATCTTCGATCTCCAACTGGAAGCGGTTGTGTTCTTCGTCGTTCTCGACGACGACGCTGCGTAGCGGCGTGCTGAGCGCCTCGGCAAGGGGCTCGAGGCGCTCGCGTTCTGCGAAATACTCGCGATCGGCACCGGCAACGAGGAGCGCTGTCACTATCTCGCGCGAATGCCCGCGACGCTCCACCGTCTGCATCAGCTTCTGGTGGGTCGTCAGCCGCTGCAACAACTTCTCGAGGTCGACACCGGACAACTCGACGCCGGACGCCGGGATTTTCACCACGCGTCCACCGACTGAACGGCGGATCAGGTATTCCTCGAGGTCGCGTTCGTTCTTGATATAGGTTTCCGACTTCCCACGCTTCACGCGGAACAGCGGTGGTTGCGCGATATAGATGT
>CALQBJ020000106.1 GCA_943328785.2 Bifidobacterium breve | reverse complement strand
CGATGTCGTCGCGATGATGGTGGGGTTCTGGATGGCGCGGCGCCTGCCGGTGTGGGGCACGGTGGCGTTCGTCGTGCTCGTGGAGGTGCTCCTCGCGCTGACGATCCGCGACAACCTCGCGCTGAACATCATCATGCTGACCCACCCGATCGAGATGATCAAGCGGTGGCAGCTCGGAGGGTGAGACAGGTCGCGCAGGTCGCGCGGGCAGGCGGGGCGGCGGCTCAGCGCAGCGCGGCGGCCTCTCGCACGAGTGGCACCATCAGGTCGGGCCGGTCGGTGATCAGCGCGTCCACGCCCCACGAGAGCAACCGGCGTCCGGTCGTCTCGTCGTTGACGGTCCACACCTGCACGCCAAGTCCGGCACGCCGGGCGTCCGCGACAAAGCGGGGCGAGACCACGCGCGTCGCACCCGACCGTTCCGGAATCTGGTAGCCGGCGTAGGCCGTGTGCATCACCGGCCACCGCAGCCAGGAGCGATAGAGCGCGAGCCGCACCTCTTCGCGGGCGGCACTGGTGGCCAGCGCCGGTTCCTCGGCGCGCACAGCCCGCAGCACGGCGCGACGAAACGCGCCCACGCAGACACGCTCGACCGCGCCTGCCCGTCTCAGCTCGTCCACAACCAGGCAACCGAACGCCGGCGCGTCCACCTTCATCTCGACGATGAGGCGGACGTCGCGAAAGGTGTCGAGCACGGTGCGCAGCTCGGGCACGCCAGCCGCCGCCAGCTCGTCGGCGGTGTAGTGACGCACCGGCCCACGCAACCGGGTGGTCCGATCAAGCGTCTCATCGTGGACGACCACCACCCGTCCGTCCTTCGACGCACGCACGTCCAGCTCGAGGCCATCGGCCCCACACGACACGCCGTTGGCAAAGGCGACCATCGTGTTCTCTCGCGCCAGCGCAGCACCACCGCGATGCGCGAAAACAAGCGGACGAGATGACGTAAAGAAGGCGTGGCGCACCAGGGACGCTCAGTGTAGTTCGGATATGATCCAGCCCATGTCGGCCACCATTCACACGCTCGGCGAGTTACGTCAGCAGCACGGCTCGCAACCACGTTCGGTCAAGGAAGAAATCCGCGAGAACCTGGTCCGCAAACTGCAAGCCGGCGAGCCGCTCTTTCCGGGTGTGATCGGGTATGACGAGACGGTCATCCCGCAGTTGGTGAACGCGATCCTCTCGCGTCACAACTTCATTCTGCTCGGCCTGCGCGGCCAGGCCAAGAGCCGCATCCTGCGCAGCCTCGCCGACCTGCTGGACGACCAGATTGCGGTCATCCCGGGCTGCGAGATTCACGACAACCCGCTCGACCCGATCTGCGGCGCGTGCCGCGCCCGCGTCGCCGCTGAAGGCGATTCACTGCCGATTACGTGGCTCTCGCGCGAGGACCGTTACGTCGAGAAGCTCGCGACCCCGGACGTGACGATCGCCGACATGGTGGGCGACATCGACCCGATCAAGGCGGCGCAGGCGGGACTCAACCTCGCCGACGAGCTGACGATGCACTACGGGCTGCTGCCGCGGGCCAATCGCGGCATCTTCGCCATCAACGAACTGCCCGACCTCGCCGGCAAGATCCAGGTCGGCCTCTTCAACATCCTGCAGGAAGGCGACGTCCAGATTAAGGGCTACCCGATCCGCCTGCGGCTCGACGTGATGCTGGTCTTTACCGCCAACCCGGAAGACTACACGGCGCGCGGCAAGATCATCACGCCGCTCAAGGACCGCATCGGTTCTGAAATTCGCACGCATTACCCGACGTTGCGCTCGAACGCCGTGGCGATCACGGCGCAGGAAGCGTGGACCGACCGTCCCGGCGGCCTGAAGCTCGAGATTCCGCAGTACGTCCGCGAAGTGGTCGAGGAAGTGGCCTTCCAGGCGCGCGCCGACCGCAAGGTCGACAAGCGCTCGGGCGTCAGCCAGCGCCTGCCGATCAGCACGCTCGAGCTCGTCGTCTCGAACGCCGAGCGGCGCGCCCTCACCAACGGCGAGCGGGTCATCGTGCCGCGGGTCACCGACGTCTACGCCGCGCTGCCATCGATCACCGGCAAGTTCGAGCTCGAGTACGAGGGCGAACTGAAGGGTGCCGAAACGATCGCCCGCGAGCTGATCCGCTCGGCTGTCGGCGCCGTCTTCACCAGCATGTTCGACGGCGTCAACACCAAGAAAGTGGTCGAGTGGTTCGACCTCGGCGGCTCGCTGCCGCTCAGCGACAACAGCGCGTCGGACGAGGTCATCAAGCAGACCCGCAGTGTGCAGGGACTCATCGACCTGGCCGAGAAGACCGGACTCGAGCCCGGCGCCGCCGCACCGTCGGTCGCGTCGGCCATCGACTTCGTGCTCGAAGGGCTGGCCTCACAGCGCAAGATCAGTCGCAACGACGAACGCGGCTACAGCGCCGACAAGGAACAGCAGGCGTCACGGCGTCAGCGCCGCGAGGAGCCGCCGACCGACGATGACGATTTTCAGGTACCCGGCGGGAAGAAGAAGCGCTACTACAACTAGGCCCTAGGCGATGGACGATGGGCATCGTCGACTCCGGCCCATGCCTATCGCCCACCGCCCGAACTCCGAGGCCTGATGAAATACCGCTACACCAAGTTCACCGGCGACCTGCTGGACGACATCGACCTGCAGGATCTCGTGTCGAAGCTGTCCGACCTGCTGCTGTCGAGCGGCTTCGGCAGCCCGCGCGACATGGACGCCGAAGAGCGCACGATGCAGGCCCTGCACGACGCGGTCCTCGATGCCCTGTTCAACGGCGGCGTCCTCCCCGAGGACACCATCGAGCAGTTGCTCGGTGACCCGGCCGACGGCGACCAGGAGGGGACGCGCTCGAAGCTCGAGGACCTGATCCAGCAGATCATCGAGAAGATGGGCGAGGAGGGCTACATCACGATGCCCCCCGACCTCGACGCCGAACGCGAACGCCGCCAGGGCGCCGGCAACGGACAGGGCCCCGATCAGCCGCCTGCCACCTTTGAGGTGACCGATAAGGCACTCGACTTCCTCGGCTACCGCGCGCTGCGCGATCTGCTCGGATCACTCGGCAAGAGCAGCTATGGCCGGCACGATACGCGCGAGCAGGCCACCGGCGTCGAGACGACCGGCGCCCCCAAGCCCTACGAATTCGGCGACACGATGAACCTCGACCCGGCGAGCACCCTGCTCAACGCCGCGCAGCGCGAACTGCGGAGTGCGCGCGCGGAAGACCGCCGGCCGTCGCGCCGCATCAACGTCACGCACGAAGACCTCATGGTCGTGCAGGGCGAGTACCAGAGTTCGTGCGCCACGGTCATCATGCTCGACTGCAGCCACAGCATGATCCTCTACGGCGAGGATCGCTTCACTCCCGCCAAGCGGGTGGCGATGGCGCTGGCGCAGCTGATCAAGATTCAGTACCCTGGCGACGCCCTCAACGTCGTGCTCTTCCACGACTCAGCAGAGGAAGTGCCGCTGTCGGAACTTGGCCGCGTGCGCGTCGGCCCCTACTACACGAACACGCGCGAAGGGCTTCGTCTCGCGCGCCGCATCCTCGATCGCCAGAAGAAGGACATGCGGCAGATCATCATGATCACCGACGGCAAGCCGTCGGCCCTCACGCAGCCTGATGGCCGCATCTACCGTAACGCCTTCGGCCTCGACCCGTACGTGGTCACCGAGACGCTGCGCGAAGTGGCCGCGTGCCGCAAGAGCAACATCATGATCAACACCTTCATGCTGGCGCGCGACCACGACCTCGTCAGCTTCGTCCGCCGCGTCGCCGACATCTGCAAGGGGAAGGCGTACTTCACCACGCCCTATACCCTCGGCCAGTATGTCCTGATGGACTACATGGACAAGAAAACGAAGACGATTCACTGACACCATCGCGAATCTACAATCGTCAATCGCGGGTCTGAAGACCCGGA
The DNA here is from genome assembly GCA_943328785.2 of Bifidobacterium breve. Classification (GTDB taxonomy): domain Bacteria; phylum Acidobacteriota; class Vicinamibacteria; order Vicinamibacterales; family CAVVIG01; genus CAVVIG01. The sequence continues at coordinate 8,751 of CALQBJ020000106.1, read as the reverse complement.
CTGGGGCTCCGGCTTCCGCTCGGCTCTTCCAGATTGGCGATTCGCGATTGACGATTGGCACTTCTCCTATGTCCGACCTGCTGCCGCTGTTCCCGCTGCCGACCGTCGTGCTCTTCCCCGGTGTCTTCCTGCCGCTGCACATCTTCGAGCCGCGCTACCGGGAGATGGTGGCGGATGCGCTGGCCAGCGATCGCCTGATCGGCATGGTGCTGCTGCGCGACGGCTGGGAAGGTGAATACGACGAGCGCCCGCCGGTCTACGCGGTCGGCTGCAGCGCCCTCATCACGCACAGCGAGAAGCTGCCGGACGGCTGCTACAACATCGTTCTGCGCGGTCTCGATCGCTTCCGGATTGTCGAGGAGGACCAGTCGCGTGCCTATCGCCGCGCGCGCACCGCGGCGGTGCCCGACCGCCAGCTGACCGCCGACGACCGCGCCGGCCTTCGTCACCAGCGTGGCCGCATCGAGATGCTGATCGCGCCGTCCGAGCAGGGCGACGGAATCGACCCGCGTGCGGCAGCCGCCATGAACGACGAAGACCTCGTGAACGCGCTGGCGCAGTACCTCGACCTCGAGGCGATCGAGAAACAGGCGCTGCTCGAACAACCCGACGTCCCCGAACGCGCCAGCGCCCTCGTCGAATTGCTCGAGATGAAGATCCTCATCGCGAAGAGCCCGGCCATGTCGCCGCTCGCCCACTGAGCGGTCATCGATTGTTCACATCTCGCCGCTGAACTGTCACAGGTGCGGCCGCAGGCCGTCGCTATAGTGTCCCGATGACACGAGCGCCCCACACACCTCGCCTCCTGATCGCCGTCACGGCGCTGCTCGGCAGCATGTGCGGCGGCGGGCCGTCCACCGCCACCACGACCACGTCGCCCTCGACGTCAGGCACGACCAGCGGCACCCTGCCGCCGGCCTACGCCCGCTTCGGCGGCAGTGCGACGGTCAGCCTGGACGGGACCACGGTGGTGATTCGCACGACCGACGTGCCGGATCACCCGAGTCCGTACTTCGGCACCGGCACCGCCAACTACGAGGCGCCCACCGCCGGCGTCCAGGTGAACCCGAACCGCATCGCCAGCCAGAACATCGTCTTTCGGATTCCCGCGACGCCCAGAGACGCGACCCCATCCGACACGCCGCTCGGCCCGATCGGCGTCGCCTCGAACGGCGTCGTGCTGTTCAACCAGTACGCGGCCGGACGCATGCCGCTCACGAACGAAATCTTCTCGTTCGATCGATTCAACGGACATCCGTCTCCCTCGAACCAGTACCACTACCACGTCGAACCGGTCTGGCTCACCAGCGCCCGCGGCAAGGCCACCTTCATCGGGATGCTGCTCGATGGGTTCCCGGTGTACGGCACGACCGATGACGGTGGAACCGCGCCGGCCGATCTCGACAGCTGCAACGGGCACGTGGGCGTGAAGGACGACTACCCGCAGGGCGTTTATCACTACCACGTCACCTCCGCGCCTCCGTACATCGCGGGCTGCTTCCACGGCGCGCCCGGCACGGTCGCCGGCTGATGCGCACGCGTACCATCGCCACCAGCGCCGCAGCGGTCGCCACGGTCGCCCTGGTCGCGCTGTTCGCAGCCGGACCGGCGCGAGGCGCGTTTCGCCAGGCGGCCTCGCCGGCACGCAACGGGCACGTCCAGACCTTCTGGCCAGGCGGCGTCCTGAAGTCCGACGCCACCTATGTGCGCGACGCCTACGAGGGGGACTACCGGAGTTACTACCAGAGCGGCGCGCGGTATGAGTTGCGGCACTACGTGAACGGCCGCGAGCAGGGGTTCCAGCAGTCGTGGTCGGAGGACGGCACGCCGTACCTGAACTACGAGGTGCGCAACGGGCGCCGCTTCGGGCTCGTGAACGCGACCCCCTGCAACATCGTCGGCGACGTGAATGCGCCAGTCGCGCAGGGCCGTGCCCGGCCGCTCACTGGCGCGGCGGTCAGGCCCGCCGCCGTCGCGGCGTCCGCGCTCCCCTTCTACGCAGACGCGTCCTTCACGCCGCACTGGACAGCGGTGCCCCACCGGATCGCACCCTTCAGCCTCACCACCCAGACTGGCGGCCGCATCTCGGACGCCACGCTGGCCGGCCGCCCGTATGTCGCGAGCTTCATCTACACTCAGTGCGCGGCGGTGTGCCCGATCCTCGTGCGGCAACTGGCTCGGGTGCAGGCCGCCGTCGGCGACGTCCACATCGTCTCGTTCTCGGTGACGCCCGACACCGACACGCCGGCTGTGCTGGCCGCCTTCGGGCGGGAGCGCGGCATCGACCCTCGCGCATGGTCGCTGGTCACCGGTGACAAGCGAACGATTTACGGACTGGCGCGGACGTCGTACTTCGCCGACGACAGCCGCGTTGACGCCAGCCCCGACGAGACCGCCTTCCTTCACACCGAGAAACTGCTCCTCGTCGACGGCGCCGGTCACCTGCGCGGCATCTACAACGGCACGCAGCCGCACGCGGTCGATCAGCTGATCGACGACCTGACAGCCCTGTCGTCCGCCGCACCGAGCGGGCTCTAGACGCGGACCGGATCGGCCGGCGGCACAGGTATGATGGTCCCCTTCGTCCGAGACACGGAGCGGGCCCATGACTCCAGACGACATCATCGAACGGCTTTCGACCCACACAACCCTCGGAGGCGTGCCACGTACGGAGCTCGAGTGGCTGGGTGCCAGCGGCGTCCTCCGCACCTACGAGGAGGGCGCCGTACTGACCAGGGCCGGTGGTGCGCCTCCCGATGGTCTCTACATCGTCCTGTCCGGCCACATCGTCATCTACGTCGACCGGGGCGCGGGCCTGAAGAGAGTGATGGAGTGGCGCGGCGGCGACGTCACCGGGATGCTGCCCTACTCGCGCATGACCACGCCGCCAGGCGACACCGTTGCCATCGAGCGCACGGTCGTCCTGGCCATCGAGAGCGCCAGGCTGCTGCAGATGATCCGGGAGTGTCACGTCGCGACCGGCATCCTCGTGCACACGTTGATCGATCGGGCCCGCCACTTCACCTCGAGTGACCTGCACGACGAGAAGATGGCGTCGCTCGGCCGGCTGTCCGCGGGGCTCGCGCACGAACTGAACAATCCGGCGGCGGCCATCGAGCGGAGCGCCGCACTACTCGAGGATCGGCTCGACGATGCGGAGCGCGCCACGCTTGCGCTCGGCGCGGTGCGCCTGAGCGAGCAGCAACTGGCCGCCATCGAGACGGTGCGCGCCTCGTGCCTGGCCTCGCGCCTCCAGGGGGTCCTGTCCCCCATCCAGCAGGCGGAGCGCGAGGAAGCGATCAGCGACTGGCTGGCCGACCACGGATTGGACGAACGCCTCGCCGGGCAACTCTCGGAGACGTCGGTCACGATCGAGGCGCTCGATGCGATCGCTCAGGCCGTCAGCGGTCCGTGCCTGGACGCCACGTTGCGCTGGGCGGCCTCGGGCTGCTCGGTGCGCGGGCTGGCGTCGGAAATCCAGGATGCCGCGATGCGCATCTCCGGCCTGGTCACGGCAGTGAAGGGGTTCACCCACATGGACCAGGGCTCGTCGGCCGAGCCGGTCGATCTCGCGCAGAACTTGGCCAACACTGTCACCATTCTGCGCGCCAAGGCCCGTGAGCAGTCGATCGCCATCACGCTCACGGTCGACCCCGACCTGCCTGTCGCCATCGGCTTCGTCGGCGAATTGAACCAGGTGTTCTCGAATCTGGTCGACAACGCACTCGATGCTGCGCCCAGGAATGGGCACGTCGAGGTGACGGCGACCCGCGACAAACAGCGGGTCGTGGTGCGTGTCATCGACGACGGCCCGGGCATTCCGCCGGACGTGCAATCGCGCATGTTCGACCTCTTCTTCACAACCAAGCCGGTCGGCAAGGGCACGGGCATCGGGCTCGATCTCGTGCGCCGACTGCTCATCCACAACAACGCCACCATCGAAGTGGATTCGATTCCCGGTCGCACGGAGTTCAGGGTTCTCCTGCCGAGTGCTGACGATGTCGGAGGACGTCCGTGAACAAACCCGTCATGCTCGTGGTCGATGACGACCCGCAGGTGCTGGCCGCCGTGCGCCGAGACCTGCGCACCAAGTATCGCGAGCACTACACCGTCGTCGGCGCCTCGTCCGGCGAGGAAGCCGTGGCCACCGTCCGCGAACTGAAAGCCCGCGGGGACGCACTCGCCCTCGTTCTCACTGACCAGCGCATGCCCGGACTTCAAGGCGCCGAGGTGCTGGCGCGCACGCGCGAGATCTACCCGGCGGCGAAGCGCGTGCTGCTGACGGCCTACTCGGACATGAGCGCGGCGATTAAGGCGATCAACGAAGCGCACATCGACTACTACCTCACCAAACCGTGGGATCCGCCGGAGGAGAAACTGTTCCCGGTCGTGGACGACCTGCTGGATACCTGGCACGCCACCCACCGTCCTGAGAAGAGTGGCCTCAGGCTCGTCGGCCACCAGTGGTCTCCCCGGTCGCACGAGATCAAGGACTTCCTCTCGAGCAACCTCATCCCGTTCCGCTGGCTCGAGGTGATGCTGAACGCAGACGGCAAGGCGCTGGTCGAATCGGCCGGGATCGCCTCGGACGAACTGCCGGCGCTGTTCTTCGAGGACGGCTCGGTGATGCGCGACCCGCATCCGCGTGAAGTGGCGGCGCGGCTCGGACGCTCGCTCGACATGGCCTCGAAGCTCTACGACCTCGTCATCGTCGGGGCCGGCCCTGGCGGCCTCGCGGGGGCGGTGTACGGCGCCTCCGAAGGACTGAAGACACTGCTGCTCGATCGGCACGCGCCGGGCGGGCAAGCCGGCAGCAGTTCGCGCATCGAGAACTACCTCGGCTTCCCGACCGGGGTGAGCGGTGCCGATCTGACGCGGCGCGCGGTGACGCAGGCCGAGCGGCTCGGCGCGGAGTTCCTCGTGCCGCTCGAAGTGTGCGGTGTCACGCTCGACGGCGGCTACAAGCGCGTGGCGCTGTCCGACGGGCGCGAGATCGTGACCCGGGCATTGATGGCCGCCACCGGCATGGCCTACCGCGAGCATCCGGCTGACGGCATCCAAACCTTCACCGGCGCCGGCGTCTACTACGGCGCGGCCACCACCGAGGCGCCGGCCTTCACCGGCAAGAAGGTGTTCGTCATCGGCGGCGGCAACTCCGCCGGACAGGGCGCCATGTACCTCTCGCGCTACGCCGCCGAGGTGCACATCGTCGTTCGCCGGCCGACCCTCGCCGACACGATGTCGGCCTACCTGATTGAGCAGATCGCGAAGACGAAGAACATCACGCTGCGTCCGTGCACCGAGCTCGAACGCGTGGAGGGGGGCGAGCACGTCGAGCGCGTCACGCTGCGATCGGTCACCGAGTCGCAATCGCTCGTGGAAGAGGCCGACGCGGTGTTCGTGTTCATCGGCACCTCGCCGCGCAGCGACTGGCTGCCCGCTGGCGTGCTTCGCGATACGAAGGGGTTCGTGCTGTCAGGACGCGAGCTGATGGCTGATGAGCGCTTCGCCAGGGTGTGGAAGGAACATCGGATGCCGCTGCTGCTCGAGACGAGCACACCTGGCATCTTCGCCGCGGGCGATGTGCGCGCCGGCGCGATGAACCGTGTGGCCGCCGCCGTCGGCGAAGGCTCGATGGTCGTGCGCTTCGTGCACGAATATCTGGCGATGGCCTAGTGGTCGTGAGTCGGTTGGTCGCTGGTCGTGGCCGGGCGACTGGGCGTGGCCAGCGTCAGCGCGAAGCCGTCGCGCTCCCACTGCGCGGCGACGCCGAACCCGGCACGCGCCAGCATGTCGCGCAGCTGTCCGGCCGTGTACTTGTAGGAGCGTTCGGTCCAGATCGACTCGCCCGCTTCGAACGTCAGTTCGAGCGCCGCGGACGGGAGGCAGACGTGCTGCCGCCGTAGGCTCACCAGGTGCATCTCGACGCGCGACGCGCCGGCATTCCACACGGCGCGATGCGCGAAGCCGCCGAGATCGAAGTCGGCGCCAAGCTCCCGGTTCAGGCGAACGAGCAGGTTGCGATTGAAGGCGGCGGTCACGCCGAGCGGATCATCGTAGGCCAGCAGCAGCTCGGCCTCCGGCTTCACGAGGTCGGCGCCGATCAGCACCGAACTGCCTGGCCCCACCGCCGTCCGCATCGCCCGCAACAGCCGATCGGCGTCGGCGCTGTCGAAGTTGCCGATATTCGAGCCCAGAAAGACGACGAGCGTCTGGTCAACTGACGGCGCATGCGCGAGCTGGGCCAGGCCGTCTTCGTAGGTCGCCCGCGCGAGCTGCACATCGAGCCCAGGCACCGCGCCCAACGCGCGTGATGCCTGCTCGAGTGCCTCCACCGACACATCGATCAGGCGGACCTGCAGCGCCGCGCGCTGGCGCGCGCCGAGCAGCGTCACCAGCTTCTCGCCGCTGCCAGGCCCAAGCTCCACCACCACGCCAACGGGACCGGCGATCGCGTGGATGTCGCGCGCGTGCGTGGCGAGCAACTGCTGTTCGACCGTGGCAATGCGGTACCACGGCAGATGGCAGATCGCCTCGAACAGCGTCGAGCCGAGCCGGTCGTAGAGGTAGTGCGTCGGCAGTTGCCGCGGTGTGCGCTGCAGGTGCTCGGCCACCTCGTGCACGACGGGCAGCCGCGGCGTCTCAGTCAGATCGGGCACAGCGGAACGTAGCGTGGACATACGGATACCGGCGGCGGAACCAGTTACGGAACGTTGGCCGCAGCAGGTCAGCCGCGGTCGCTATCGAGGCGCCCTTCATCACGAGGTGCTCGCCGTCGAAGAAGTCGGCGGAGTACTCGGGGTACGACGGAATCGGCGCAAAGCCTGGAAACGGGGCAAACGGCGTGCTGGTCCACTCCCAGCCGTTGCCAACCAGGTCCTCGACACCCCAGGCACTCGCTCCCACGGAGTGGCTGCCGGCGGGATGCGGGTCCCAGCTGGTGAAGTCGAATACGCCGTGTGCCGGCGAGGGCGCCGCATCACCCCATGGGTGCGGCCGTTCGCCAGCGTCGCTGCCGTAGGCGGCGCGCATGAATTCGGCTTCAGTCGGCAACCGGTCGCCCTGCCACCGCGCGAAGGCGGCGGCCTCCGCACCGCTGACGTAGACCGGCCATGACAGCGGCAGCGGAATCCGCGCGAACATGCCGCGCCAGTACCACGCGTCGTCGGCCCGTTCCCACACCAGCGGATGTTCGCGTTCTTCGGACTGCACCCAGGTCCAGTCCTCGGGAGTCCACCAGCGCGCGTCGCCGTAGCCGCCGGCCTCGACGAAGGCCATGAAGCGGGCGTTTGTGACGTCGTGCCGCTCAATTGAGAAGGCCGGTACATCGACGCTGTAGGCCGGACGTTCGTTGTCCCAACTGAACGGCACCGCCGTCTTGTCGACGCCGAGCGCGGCTCGACCGGCCGGCACCCGGCACCACTCGTGCGCCGGCACCGTGCCGTCGGTGTGTGGACGATAGTCCGACGGGGCACGTTTCTGCGCGAACGGCAGGCGATGCCACAGGTAGAGCAGCGTCTCCTGGTGCATCTCCTCGTGCTCGAGGATGGCGAACACCACCTCGCGCTGGTCGAGCAGGGGATGGCCGGGCTGGTCGAGCGGCGCATGCCGCAGCGCCTCGACGACGCGCCGGTCGGCGTCGTCGGCAAAGGCACGCACCTCGGCGCGAGACGGCCACTCGAGGGCGGTCGTGGATGTGCCGCCGGACGATTCATGGGGATCGATGCCGCGGGCGAAGAGCCGCTCGAGAGCCGGGTCGATGCCCGGTTGGCCGAGTGCCGTCTTTACCAGCGCGTTGAAGCTGAAGCCAGGCAGATGCCCCTCGTAGAACACGATGGGGTGGCGCAGCGCAATCGGCCGACTGTAATACGCATCATCCGACAGCAGGCTGAAGAGTGCCGCGGACCGGGCGCGGTTCCGCTGATACCGCGCGAGCAGGGCGTGCGTGGTTGGGTACTCAGTACTCGGCAAAGGCCTCGTCCGGGAAGCAGTACACCCAGCGCTCACTGGGCTCAGCCGACGCAATCACCGGATGGCCCGAGTGACTGGCGTGCCGGCTGGCGTGCTTGTTCGGCGAACTGTCGCAGCAGAGGGTGACGCCGCACTCCTGGCAGGTGCGCAGGTGCACCCATTCCGAGCCGAGCTTGACGCATTCCTCGCATTCCCGCTTTTTCGCGTGGCGGATGGTCTCGAGTGCGTCGATGTGGGTGCAGGTTTGCGGATCAGCCATGAGCGCCTCGTGGGAAGAAGAAATCGAGCGGTGATTATAACGAAGGCTGCCGCGACACGCCCTCGACGCTGGCGGCGGCGTCTGTGACTCGGCTAGACCGCGGTGCGCTCACGCACGCGACGCACGATCTTCTCGCCGTGGAAGCGGCCGTTCTCGATGAAGATGGCGCCGGTGTCGAGACCACCCACGAGGCCGCCGGCCACGAAGAGTCCAGGCACGTTGGTCTCCATCGTCTCGGCGTCGAAGACCGGTTCGCGGCGCTCGCCGAGCGACACACCGGCCCGCTCGAGCAGGTCGAAGTCGGGGTGATACCCGGTGAGCAGCAGGACCGTGTCAGTGGGCACCTCGATCTGCGTGCGGTCGCGCAGCGCGACAACCGCGGTCGTCGGACGAATCTCCACGAGCCGCGACTCGAAGTGGGCCGTCACCGAGCCTTCCTTGATGCGGTTGTCGATATCGGGACGAATCCAGTATTTGATACGGTCCGACAACGTCGCGCCACGATGCACGAGTGTCACGCT
>CALQBJ020000105.1 GCA_943328785.2 Bifidobacterium breve | reverse complement strand
TGCTGATCTACCTGGGCGCGAAACTGCAGAAGCAGCTCCTCCCTCTTTTTCACTTCGCGCTGAAGCCGGACGGCTGGCTGGTCCTCGGCACCTCCGAAGGCGTGGGCGATCATGAGGCGCTCTTCCGCACGTTCGACCGCAAGGCCAAGATCTTTCAGCGGAAGACGGAATCGCCCGCCTGGTCGCACGCTTCGTTCAACCGCTTTGCGTCACCATCTCTTGTCATGGATACCACCGCCCAGCCCAACTCGCTCCGCCGCCCCACCACGTCTCCCGCCCGCGAGGGACAGTCACTGCGCGAGATAACCGAGCGGACCCTGCTCGCACAGGTCATCGCCGTCGGCGCGCTGGTGAATGCCCGCGGCGACATCCTTTATCTGCACGGTCGCACCGGCATGTTTCTCGAGCCCAGCCCAGGCGAGGCGGGCATCAACAACATCCTCAAGATGGCCCGCGAGGGCTTGCGCCGCGCGCTCACCACCACGCTGCACACGGCCGCTGCTAGGGGTGAAACCTCCGCCAGCCCGGGCCTGCGCGTGAAGACGAACGGCCACTTCACCATCGTCAATCTCACCATCCGTCCGGTGACCGCCGGCCCAGGCGCGTCAATCGAGTCGCCGCTCTTTCTCGTCATTCTGGAAGCGGTGCCGGAGGGCAGGGGGGGCAGTGACCCGGCATCCGCGAGCCCTGGACAGCCGACCGACGCCGGGGGGGAGGGTGATGCGCGTCTCGTCGCGCTCAAGGCGGAGTTGCTCGCGAAGGAGGACTCCCTCCAGAGCACGATCGAGATGCTGGAGAGCTCCACTGAAGAGCTCAAGTCCTCCAGCGAAGAAATGCAGTCGATCAACGAAGAGTTGCAATCCACCAACGAGGAGTTGGAGACCTCCAAGGAAGAGCTGCAGTCGGTCAACGAGGAACTGGCCACCGTCAACACCGAGTTGCAGACGAAGGTGTTCGACCTGTCGCGCGCCAACAATGACATGAACAACCTGCTCGCCGGCACCGGCATCGGCACGGTGTTCGTGGATTTCCAATTGCGCATCCTGCGCTTCACCCCCGCCGCCGGCATCATCATCAACCTGATCCCCGCCGACGTGGGACGGCCCGTCGCGCATGTCGTCACGAACCTGGTCGGCTACACGAGCCTCGTGGCGGATGTGCAGGCGGTGCTGGAGACTCTGGCGCCGAAAGAGGTGGAGGTGCGTTCCCTCGACGGCCGGCATTACAACCTGCGCATCCAGCCGTATCGCACGCTGGAGAATGTGATCGAGGGCGCGGTCATCACGTTTCAGGACGTCACTGAGCTCGTCGAATCGCGGGAATCGCTGCGCCGACTGGCGGTGGTGGTGCGGGATGCACACGATGCCATCACCGTAAAGGATCTGGAGGGCCGCATCCTCGAGTGGAACCCGGGCGCGGCGCGGATGTATGGCTGGACCGAAGAAGAGGCTCTGCGAATGAAGGCGAGCGCCCGCATCCCGCCAGCACTGCTAGAGGAGGATGTCGAGAAAATGAACGAGCTCAGTCTCGCGAAAATCGTCGAACCCTTCCACACCCAACGCCTGACCAAGTCCGGAAAGATCGTGGAGGTTTCGATAGTCTTTACCGCCTTGGTCGACGAAGCCGGAGTGATGTATGCGGTCGCCACTACGGAACGCGCGTTAGAGGGAGCCACGCTATGAAATCAACGAAAGCTCCACTGGTCACCGCCGCCGAACTCCGCTCAAGGGCGGAAGCCGCCTTCCTGGCCAACGTCGCTGCGTCGCCGGAAATCCAGATGGCACCGACGCCTGACACGACGGAGGCGCTGCTGCACGAATTGCAGGTCCACCAGATCGAGCTGGAGATGCAGAACGATGAGCTGCGCCGTTCGCAGTTGGAGCTGGAAGCCTCGAGAGCGACCTACTTCGACCTGTATGAACTCGCGCCGGTGGGCTATTGCACGGTCGCTGAAAACGGGCAGGCCACGAAGATCAACCTCGCCCTCGCCTCCCTCCTGGGCGTGGCGCGCAGGGCGTTGGTCGGGCAGCTGTTCTCCCGCTTGATCCTCGCGGAAGACCAGGACGCCTATTACCTGTTGAAGCGACAGGTCCTCGCATCCCACGGGCCCGGCGCGGAACCGGCCGCCTCCGCGCACTCGTGCGAAGTGCGTTTGAACCACAGCAGCGGCACGCCGGTCTGGGTCAGCCTCGTGGCCACCGCGGCCACCGAGGCGAGCGGTGAAACGGTGCTGCGGGTGGCAGCGACCGACATCAGCGCACGGCGGGCCCGAGAAGCCGCCGACCGGCTGGAGGCCCAGACCCAGTTGGACATCCTCAATGCCATTCCCGCCCACGTTGCGCTGGTCGACCCGGAGGGCGTCATCCTCGCCACGAACGAGAGCTGGCGGCGATTCGCCACGGCCAATCTGCTGCAAGGTCCCGAATTCTCCATCGGCCAGAACTACCTGAAGGTATGCGAGCGCGCCACCGGACCCTGCTCCGAGGAAGCAAGGGACGCCGCTGCCGGCATTGGTCGGGTGCTGCGTGGCGAAGTCGGTGCGTTCACCATCGAATATCCCTTCCATTCACCCACGGAGCAGCGCTGGTTCCGGCTGGAGGCCTCTCCGCTGCGTGCGGGTCGCGGCGGTGCCGTGGTCATGCATATCAACATCACCGAACGCAAGTCAGCGGAGACGGCGCTGCGCGAGAGCGGGGATCGGCTCGTCGAAGCCCTGGCGGTGGCGAAGATGGGCAGTTGGGAGACCAACCTCTCGACCAGGGAGGCTCGTTGGTCCGACGAACTGTACCGCGTGTTCGGGATTGGTCCGCCGAGTTTCACGGCGACTCATGCCGCGTTCCTGGGATTCGTCCATCCCGAGGATCGCGCGGCGGTCGATGCCGCATTCCTGGAATCGTTCGACCGGGACTCACTCAACGCCATTGAGCATCGGATTATCACGGCCAGCGGCCTCGTCAAGTCCGTCGAGGAGCGGTGGCGGATTCATCATGACGAGCAAGGACGGCCCGTTCGGGCCGTGGGTACCTGCCAGGACATCACCGAGCGCACACGGGCGGAGGCCGACAAGGCCGCACTCCGAACCCAGCTTCAGCAGGCCCAGAAGCTGGCATCGGTGGGTCGGCTCGCGGGGGGCGTGGCCCACGAGTTCAACAACATGCTGGGCGTGATCCTCGGGTGCGCCAGTATCGCGATGGATCGGGTGGACCTGGACCAGTCGCTCCAGAACGACCTGGAGGAAATCCGCACGGCGGCCACCCGCGCTGCAGAAGTGACCCGCGAACTGCTGGCCTTTGCCCGCAAGCAGGTCATCGTGCCCAGCGTCCTCGACCTGAACGAGGCCGTGGGGGGCACGATGAAGATGCTCGGGCGGTTGATCGGCGAAAACGTCCAGCTCACCTGGCAGCCGGCGGCGGATCTGTGGCCGATCAAGGCGGACCCGACCCAGATCGGCCAGGTGCTGACCAACCTCTGCCTCAACGCCCGCGACGCGATCGCGGACACCGGTCACCTGACCATCGAGACGGGAAACACCACCATCGACGAGGCCGGCTGCGCCGTCCACCCAGAAGCGGTCCCCGGTCAGTATGTGTTCCTCGTGGCGAGCGATGACGGCTGCGGGATGGACCAGGAGACGCTGGCGCAGGTCTTCGAGCCGTTCTTCACCACCAAGGACGTCGGAAAAGGCACGGGCCTCGGGCTGCCGGTGGTCCAGGGTATCGTTCTGCAGCACGGCGGCTTCGTCACCGTGTCGAGCAAACCCGGCGTCGGCACGACGTTCAGGATCTACTTCCCCAGGCACGCCGAGACGACGGTGGAGATCGTGCCGCCCGCTGCCGTGGCTATGCCAGACGCACGCGGCGAAACCATCCTGGTGGTGGAAGACGAACCGGCCCTCCTGAAGTTGACGGCGAGGCTGCTCGAAAGACGGGGCTACACGGTACTGGCGGCACCCTCGCCTGGCGAGGCCCTCCGCTTGGGCAGGGAGCACGCCGGCGAGATCCATCTGCTGCTGACCGATGTGCTGATGCCCGAGATGAACGGCCAGGAACTCGTGCGGCAGTTCGTCGCGCTCAGACCGACGGTCACGATCCTCTTCATGTCCGGCTACGCGGACGCCGTCATCGCGGAGCAGCGCATGCTGGTCGCCGCGACGTCGTTCCTCCCGAAGCCGTTCACCGCTCACGCCCTGGCGGTCGCCGTCCGCCAGGGGCTGGATCGGGATCAGCCCCGTCTGGGATGACGCCTTACCCACGGACGGGGGAGCGTCCATGGCCGGATACACCTGGGGCGGCGCGAGCGGCACGAACTGGTGGGTGGACCGAAGGAAGCTCTGGTCGTGGTGTGGATGGCCTACTCGCCAGGCGCGCCCGACTCGCGACAGTGTCGTCGCCTGGTGACGGCGCATACCGCAGCCACCGTTTCACCACCGTTCCCTGATGCCGCAAACGGCTAGAATGCCCCTCGCGTGCTCACCCCGAACACGCGTCGCCCACGAGGAGACATCACCCATGCCCGTTCCGCCTGCGCTCAAGCTCGCGTCGAAGTCGTTCTACGCTGCCCTCAACCAGATGCTGAAGGGAAACCCTGAGCCGATGCTGGAGGCCTGGTCGCAGACACCGGCGGCCACGACCATGCACCCGATCGGCGGATGCGAGCGTGGCTGGTCGAAGGTGAAGGCGCCGTGGGCGCAGGTTGCCAGTCTCAGCACTGGCGGCAAGGTCAGCCTCAAGTCGGCGCGGATCAACGCCACGAAGGATATGGCCGTCGAGTCGGGCGTCGAGGTGGGCACGGCGATCATGGCCGGGACGACGATCGCCATCAACGACCGCGTCACCAACGTCTACGTCCGTACCGGACGGGTGTGGAAGATCGTGCACCACCACACCGACATCTCGCCGGAGATGGTGGCCGTGCTGCAGCGGCTGCAGCACGGCGGCGCTTAGGCCAATCGGCGACGGACCGGAGCAAGACCGGTCCGTCGTTCACCTCGGCGAGGCCAAACTCAAGCGACTGGCGCGGTTGCTCGACGACGTGCTGGCCGACCTTGGCACCTTTCCCTGACGTGGTTCACGACGGGTCGGACCGTCTGCCCCTGACCTTCAGCCATCTCGTCCGAACCGGAGTGGCTGCACACGCTTGGAGAGAGTGAACACCATGAGTGCATCCACGCAGCGTCCCTCGGCGGCCCTTATCCTCACCCACGAAGTGGCGGACTTCGGCACCTGGAAGTTGGCCTTCGACGGTCACGAAGAGGCGCGCAGGGCCGCGGGCGTTCTCGGTCATCACATCAACAGGCACGTCGACAACCCGAACCTGCTGAGCGTCTACCTGGCCGTGTCGGATGTGGCGAAGGCCAAAGCCTTCGCCGCGTCCGACGACCTTCGCCACACCATGAGCGAGGCCGGCATCAAGGGCGCGCCGTCGGCTGTGTGGGTGAAACCGGTGTCGGAAGCGATCGTCTGGGACCGCGAACTGCCCGCCATGATGATCTCGCATCAGGTCGCGGAGTTCGACACGTGGCTGGCCGGATACGCCGCAGCGGCCGTCGTGCGCAAGCAGGGCGGCATCATCGGCGCTGCCGCCAACCAGTTGCTCGAGGAGCCGAACACGGCGCTGGTCTACCACCAGGCTGAGTCGCTCGACGCGCTGAAGGCGTTCATGGCGAATCCCGGCCTGAAGGACGCCATGCAGAAGGCCGGCGTGACCAGCGCGCCCGAGGTGACGTTCGTCACTGGCGGGTGGGCGAAGCGCTACTGACGACAGGGCCGTCGCTCGTCCGCAACGACGATGCGGCGGCCAGCACGTCTGACAGGTGGGGCGGTGGTTGTTCTACGTGCACGACCGCCAGATCGGCGTCGGTCATGACGCACGCATGCGCGGCGCCCGGTAGGCCGCGAGCATCGGCGCGAGGTCGAACGCCTCGTTGCGGGTGCGGACCTCGAACGCGATGCGTCTCGAGCGGTCACGTTCAAGGAGCAGGTGTCCGTCGCGCAGCACGCGGACCCGGAGGTCGGCCGGTGCCTGGTTCAGCACAACGAGATCCACGCGGCGCCCGAGCACCCGCTCAAGCTCACCTTCGAGTTCGAGGCGAGGTCCGTCAAGTCGCGCCGGCGGAGGCTGTTCGAACAGCACCGCCACGTCGACATCGCTCGATGGGCGGTCGGTCCCGCGTGCGACAGACCCGAACAGGTAGACAGCGACGATGCCGGGCTGTGCCCCGCACACTTGCACGACCTGCCGCTCGATTTCCTGAGCCACGGGTGGAGTATAGCGCCAGCGCAGCGACCTGGTCGGCGCCGGTCGCACAACGCGTCTGCCCCCAAAAACAAAAACGCCCCCGATGGTGTCGGGGGCGTTCTCGAAGTGGTGGTGGACGATGCTGGATTCGAACCAGCGACCTCTCGCGTGTGAAGCGAACGCTCTAACCAGCTGAGCTAATCGTCCGCAAATCGGAAATCAGATTCTATCGTTACTTCCGCCCCTCAGGCAACCGTCGTTCGCTCGATCCGTCGTAGACATGGTCCTTCGGATCGATTTGCCGCATCGGCTGCTGCCGCATCCGCTCTTCGTGCGCATGGGCGATGAGCCCCGGCAGCCGCGAAATCAGGAAGATCGCGTTCCCCAGCTCGTAGCTGAACCCGAGGTCGGCGGAGATGGCGGCGATCGCGCCGTCGACGTTCGCCGGCAGCAACCGTCCCAGCAGCTCCTGCCGCGCCGCCAGCGCCTGCTCGATGGCCCGCAGCATCCGCACGTGCTCACCCTCGAGTTCCAGCTCCATGGCCAGCTGGAACAGCCGCGGCGCACGCGGGTCCTGGGTGTGCAGCCGATGTCCGAAGCCGGGTGGGGCGGTGGTGCCGCGCGCCAGCAGGTCGACCACGAGCTGGTCAGCCGACTCCGCATACGAGTAGCCGCTGCGTACGAGCGACAGTCCCTGGTCGAGGAAGCGCATGCACGTCTCGATGTCGCCACCGTGATAGGGCCCGAAGGCCAGAATACCCGCGGCGACCGAATCCTTCAGCGGCGCGCCGCTCGCGGCGACGTTGCGTGCGGCCAGCGTGGAGGGCGGCGTCACGCCGTGATCGATAAGCGAGACGAGGATGGCGTTGAGCATGCGGCCGATGGCGCGCGAGGGGAGCTCGCCCATCAGCAGCAGATAGACAGCGTCGGCGAAGTCGAGCCGTCCCATCAACGCGTCGAGGTGGAACCCGCGCACCATGATCGCGTTGGGCGCGATGGCGGTGAGCGCCGTGTGCCAGGTGTCCGACGGCTGTCGCGGCTGCGACCGTCGTTCCCCGTGGGGCAGTTTCTCGCGTGACTCCGACACCGATGACCTCCAACCGGCAGAAACTACAGCGTGCCGTACAACCGATCGCCGAAGTCGCCCAGGCCCGGCACGATGTACTTGTGCGCGTTCAGCTCCAGGTCGACCACCGGCGTGTAGATGTGCACATGCGGAAAGTGCTGCTCGACGGTGGCGATCCCTTCCGGCGCCGCCACGATGCACACGATTCGCACGTCTTTCGCGCCGGCCTGATGGAGCAGTTCGATGGCGGCGACGGCTGATCCGCCCGTGGCGAGCATCGGGTCGATCATCAGCACATAGCTGTGTTCGAGCCGGTTCGGCAGCTTCGAGTAGTAGCGGGAGGCGATGGCCGTTTCCTCGTCGCGCTGCAGGCCGATATGGCCGACGCGGGCGTTCGGCACCAGTTCCAGCACGGCGTCGAGCATCCCGAGGCCGGCACGCAGCACGGGGACGACGACCACCTCGGGCTTCAGCCGGCGTCCGGGCGCGGGGCCAATCGGCGTCTCGACGGTGACGGCCACCGACGGTGCCTCGCGCAGCGCTTCGGCGGCCAGCAGCACACTGATGCGGGTGGCCGCGCGCCGGAAGTGCACAGGCGGCGTCCGCTTGTCGCGCAGTTCGACGAGCGCGTCATGCACCAGCGGGTGATCGACGATGTGGACCGGCACGATGCCACACTATACAATTTCCCCCGTATGCGCGCATCTCTCGCGGTCGTCCTCGCACTCCTGGCCGCGACGGTCGTCGCCTCGGCACAGGGCGCGCGACGCGCGGTGTCGCTCGTGGTCATCGGCGGCACGGTCCTCACCGAGAACGATACGCGCCAGGTGTTGTCGCCCGGCGCCGTCGCCATCAACGGCTCCGACATCGTCGACGTCGGCACCCCCGCCGAGATCGCGGCGCGCTACAACGCCGCGCAGACGATCGATGCGCGCGACCAGATCGTCCTGCCCGGCCTGATCAATACCCACACCCACGCGCCGATGGTGATGTTCCGCGGCCTCGCCGACGACCTCGCGCTGATGGACTGGCTGCAGAAGTACATCTTCCCGGCCGAGGCGAAGACGGTGTCGCCGGACTTCGTCCGCACGGGGACGAGGCTGGCTGCGCTGGAGATGATCCAGTCGGGCACCACGACCTACACCGACATGTATTACTTCGAGGACGAGATCGCGAAGGCCACGAAGGACGCGGGCCTGCGCGGTGTCCTCGGCCAGACGGTCATCCAGTTCCCGGTGGCCGACGCGAAGACGCCGGCCGAGGGGTTGGCGCGTGCCGAAGCCTTCATCCAGCAGTTCAAGAACGACCCGCTCATCGTCCCCGCCGTGGCGCCGCACGCGATGTACACGCTCGATGCCGCCACGCTGCAGGCCACGGCGGCACTTGGCCGCAAGTACGACGTGCCGGTCCTCATCCACCTGGCGGAAACGCAGGACGAGGTGAAGACGGCGCGCGACGAACACCAGAACACGCCCGCCGGCTACCTCGAGTCGCTCGGCTTCTGGGGACCGAAGACGGTGGCCGCCCACGGCATCTGGGTGACCGACGACGACATCGCGATCCTGAAGAAGCACCACGTCGGCATCTCGCATAACCCAGAGAGCAACATGAAGCTGGCCAGCGGCGCCGCACCGGTGCTGAAGTATCTGGCGGCCGGCGTGAATCTGGCACTCGGCACCGACGGTGCCGCGAGCAACAACGACCTCGACATGTTCGAGGCGATGCGTCAGGCGTCGTTTCTCGCGAAGCTGTCGTCTGGCAACCCCACCGCGGTGCCGGCGCAGGTGGCGCTGGACATGGCCACCATCAACGGCGCGAAGGCGCTCGGCATGGAGGCGCTCATCGGTTCGCTCGAGCCGGGCAAGCGCGCCGACCTGATCACGGTGTCGATGCGTGCCGCCAGGCAGGTGCCGATGTACGACGCGGTGTCGCACCTCGTGTATGTCACGCGCGGCGACGACGTGCGGAACACGATCGTGAACGGGAAGGTGCTGATGCGCGACCGCCGCCTGAGTACGCTGAACGAAGCCGAGGTGCTCGCGCAGGCGAAAGCGCTGGCGCAGAAAGTGCGGGACGCCGTCCAGTGAGTGCGTGCGAGGCGAACGAAGGTCCGGCTAAAGCCGGACACTACGTCGGAAGGGTGGCCGGAGACAGGTGTAGTGTCCGGCTTCAGCCGGACCTACGTCTCGATCAGGCCGATGTACGGCAGGTTGCGGTACTGCTCGGCGTAGTCGAGTCCGTAGCCGACGACGAAATGGTCGTCGATCGTGAAGCCGACGTAGTCAACGGCGACATCAACCTTCCGGCGCGACGGCTTGCTCAGCAGGCACGCCGTGCGCAGCATGCGCGGGTTGCGGGCGCGCAGGATCTCCTGCAGGTAGGTGAGCGTCAGCCCGGTGTCGACGATGTCCTCGACGATGAGCACGTCCTTGCCGTCGAGCGACATGTCCAGGTCCTTCAGCAGCCGGACTTCACCGGACGTCGTCGTCCCCTTCGCGTAGCTGGACACGGCCATGAAGTCCATCGAGACGCTGCCGTCCATGAAGCGGACCAGATCCGACATGAACATGAACGCGCCCTTCAGCACCGCGATGATGTGCAGATTCTCCGGGTAGTCGGCCCGGATCTCGGCGGCCAGTTCGGCCACACGGCGCTGGAGCTGTTCGGCGGAAATGAGGACGCTGGACGGGCGACGGTCGACCATAGGTCTTGCATGATACTCCTGGGTACATCGTGAAGCGATTCGCGTTCATCACCGAGGCCGACGCGCGCGTCCTGCCCGAGGGCGAGCCGGTGCAGCTGGCGAAGCACGGCCACATCACGCCACTGGCCAAGGACACGCTGCGCGAACGCCGCATCACCGTGGTGCTCGATACCGCGGCGCCCGCCGACGCGGCGGCCCTGGTGCCGAAGGCCGACATCCGCGTGATTGCCGTGGCGAGCGATCACTCCGGCATCGCCCTGCGTCGAACCCTCATCACCTTTCTGCGCGGCCGCGGGCTGACCGTGCTCGACCTTGGCACCGACTCCACGGCAGCGGTCGACTACCCGGACGTGGCCGAGTCGGTGGCGCGCCCGGTGGCGCGCGGCGAAGCCGACGCCGGCATCGTCATCGACGGCGCCGGCATCGGTTCGGCGATCGCCGCGAACAAGATCGACGGCATCCGTGCGGTGATGGCCACCACCGAAACGATTGCGCGCTACTCGCGCGAGCACAACGGCGCGAATGTGCTGGCGCTCGGCGCGACGCTGCTCAGCGCCGACGAGGCGAAGGCCATCGTCACCACCTGGATATCGACCGCCATGCGCGAGCCGCGCTACATCCGGCGGCTGACCAAGATCCGCGATCTGGAACGACGGAGCTGACGTGACACGCGACGAACTGCAGCGACTCATCACCCTGATCGTCTCGGAGTTATCGGCGGCACAGACACAGCGCGCCTCGCGCTGCGCGTGCCACGCCGTGACGGCTGAGTGCTGTCCGAACCGGCTGCAGGGCGTCATCGACGCAGGCGCCACCCGCGTCGGTGTGCTCGCCACCGGCGGTGCGCCCCAGAGTGTGGCGTCGATGATCGACCACACGCTGCTGAAGGCCGACGCCACCCGCCAGGAGATCGAGCACCTGTGCCGGGAGGCATCGCAGTTCAAGTTCGCCACGGTGTGCGTGAACCCGGTGTGGGTGGCGACGGCCGCGCGCCTGCTGAACGGCAGCGGTGTCGGCGTCTGCTCGGTCGTCGGCTTTCCGCTTGGCGCCACCACTGGGGACGTGAAGGCCTACGAGACGCGCCGCGCCATCTACGACGGCGCCCGCGAGATCGACATGGTCATCAACGTCGGCGCGTTGAAGTCTGGCGATCTGCGCGTCGTCGAACGCGACATCGAGGCGGTGGCGTCCACGTGCCGCGAGTGCGGTGCGCTGAGCAAGGTGATCATCGAGGCGGCGCTGCTCACCGACGACGAGAAGATCACCGCCTGCACGCTGGCCAAGGCGGCCGGTGCCGACTACGTGAAGACCTCCACCGGTTTCGGCCCGGGAGGCGCCACGGCGGCCGACGTCGCGCTGATGCGCCGCGTGGTCGGTGCGGAGATGGGCGTGAAGGCCGCTGGTGGCGTGCGCGATCTTGACGGCCTCAAAGCGATGGTCGCCGCGGGGGCCACGCGTGTCGGTGCGAGTGCCGGCGTAAAGATCGTGCAGCAGGCGCGTGGCGAGAAGCCGACCGCCACCCCCTCCGGCTACTGAGGCGGACCTGAAGGTCCGCAGCTACTCCCATCAAAAAACCATGATGAGGAACTCGGCCATGGCCGAGTCCTATAATGGCCGCAGGTGTTCCGCAAGGCGTCGCCACAAGGCCGTTTCTTCTCATACCTGATTCCGATTGTCGTGATCGGTATCTGCGCTGAGCTGCTGTTCGCGATTCCGGCGATCACAACCGGCGCGGCCGCCCCGATCCTGCTGCTTGCGGTCCTGCTCGTCGCGCGCGAGTTGGGAACTGGTCCCGCGCTCATGGCGGCGACGTGCGCGGGTGTGGCGTTCTCGTTCTACTTCCTGCCTCCCGTCGGTCTCTTCATCGAGGACATCAACGACTGGGTGGCCTTCGGCGTCTTCACCATCACCGCCGTGGTGGTGGGGGAACTGGCGGCGCGAGCCGAACGGCGGCAGACGGAACTCGAGGAAGGGAAGCGGGAGATCGAGGAGCTCTACACGCAGCTGGGCGCTGCGTTCGAACGGGCGAGCGAGGCCGAGGCGGCGCGGCGCAACGAACAGTTGAAGGCGGCGCTGCTCGATGCCCTCACCCACAACCTGCGCACGCCGCTCACCGCCATCAAGGCGTCAGTCACGGCAATGCTCAGCTCTGACGAAATCGATGCGTCGGCGCTGTCGAGCGCAAACCGCCGGGACCTGCTGGTCGTCATAGACGAGGAGTCGGACCGTTTGAACCGGTTCATCGAAGGACTCACCGTCGCCGACCGGCCGGACCCGAGCCAGCCGAGCAGCTTCCGCGCGGTGTCGGCCGAGCAGGTGATCCGCGAGTCGGTGACGCGCGCCGAAACAGTGGCGCGGCGGCACCGCGTGGTGACCGACGTGCCGCCGGGGCTGCCGGAGCTGGCGGTGGACCGATCGGCGATCGGCGAAGTGATCTACACGCTCATCGACAACGCGAGCAAGTACGCACCGCTCAGCACGACAATTCTTGTCAGCGCGCGCGTCGCCGACGCGCATCACGTCTGCATCACCGTTGAGGACGAAGGGCCTGGCATCGCGCCGGAGTTGCGCGAGCAGGTCTTCAAGAAATTCTTTCGCATCCCAGGCCGGGAGTCGGTCGACCCGCAGCGGACCGGCATCGGCCTCGGCCTGCCGATTGCGCGACGCCTCGCCGAGTTGCAGGCCGGACAGATTGGCATCGAGACCCCTGCCTCGGGACGCGGTACCGCCGTGGTGCTCACGCTGCCGTGCGTGGTGACCTCGGCAGAGATAGAGTTGGCGCAGGCGCAGCCGGCGCTTCGTACATAGGAGAATCCGATCATGAACCGCGCAGAGACATCGCGAGTGCTTGTCGTCGACGACGAACCCCAGATTACGCGGGTGCTGAAGACGGTCCTCAGTAGCCAGGGCTACGACGTGCGCACCGCCTCCGAGGGGGAGCGCGCGCTGGTCGACTTCCGCGAGTTCCAGCCG
>CALQBJ020000104.1 GCA_943328785.2 Bifidobacterium breve | reverse complement strand
GACGCCGCGGCGCCATGTACGGCGTCGGCATCGGCATCGTACTGGCCATCACCTACTGGATTGCGCTGAGTGTGTCCGGCGCACTTGGTGCCGGCGGCGTCATGTCGCCGCTGCTTGCGGCGTGGGCGCCGAACATCATCTTCGGCACGGCGGCCGGCTACCTCGTACTCACGGTCCGCACGTAACCGCGCTTACTTCGCCCTGACGAGCCGCGCGGCTCCCAGCCACAACCGGCCCGACGAGCCTGGCAGGCTATTCGTGGTGTCGACCACGAACATGATGCTGCGTATGGCGCCGACCGGCGGTTTCGGCGAGTGGGTCTTCCCGACGGGATGCATATCGCTGAAGCGGACGGTGCGCTCGGACTCGGTCGCGTCGAGGTAGACCGACCGTTCCCAGCGTTCGGGTTGGAATCCTGGCACCTCCGCCCGCACTTGCAGCGAGATCCGCATCGGCGCGTCGCCGCGCACCAGGAATCGCACACCGGCGGCATCGGCTGCGCCACGCGGCGTATCGACGGCAGCGGCCGCATACTGCCCCACCTTCGCACCGCCCGAGAGCCCGTATCGCAGCCGCACCCGCGCGCCTGTCACCAGCGGCGCGAAGTCAACGGCAGCTTGGGAAGTTGCATCGCCCTCCCACGACCAGCCCTTCGTTGTGCGACCGTCGAACAACGACTGCCCGTCGACGTACACCGGATCAGGCTGAGTCGCCAAGGCCGACACCCGTGGGTCGCGGACGTAAATCGGGTTGCTTGTGAGCCAGGCGGGCTGGCCAGACTGCCCAGATTTCCGGACTTCCACGGAGTAGAACGCTGGCTCGCCTGACACCGGCAGGTCGAACACTGGCTCGGTCCGCTCGGCGATGCGAGCCGTGCCCTTCCAGACGTTCGTCGGCCATCCGGCTGGCGCGTTGCTTCGCACCTGGAGCGTGAGCGGTTCGCCGGCGGCAAGCGTGTCTCCGGCCAGTGCCACGCGGTCGCCTCGGCTTGCGGAGAATGTGAATGCGGCAGGCGACGCCCATCCGTCCACCGCCACGTAGATGTGTCCGGCGCGGAGTCCACCGAGCAGCGCGGCCGCGTCAGCCGCAGCGTCACGCGTGAATGGACGCACAGGCACCACGTGCACCGACAACGACGCGAACGACGAATCGTAGCTGGGGATGGGCACCGACGAGCTGTTGTCGCCGGGCTCGGTGTCGCGCATCGCGAGCTTGGCGTGCGCGTCGGCGCCGGCTAAGGCGACCACCGTCCGCGTGGCAGCCGCCTCGGTCCACCTGGCACGCAGCGACTGATTGTCCGTGAACAGCTGGGCGATGCTCTCAGCGGGACGGACCGGATAGGCCAGCAGGGCGCGCAGCAGCAGCCACTTCGAGGCAACGCCGCCTGCGAACGCGTGCACCCGCCAGCTGGTGTCCGGGTTGATCAACTCCACGCCATCAACTGGCGCGCTCCAGTCCTGCCAGCGAAGTTCGGGCTTGGGCGAATCGGGATGTGCGGCCACGCCAAACCCGCCGAGACGACGCACATCTTCCACCACATCCGCAGCCTCGCCGCCGAGCGCGTACGGCGCTTGCGGAAGTCCGAGCGCGACGTAGTGACCGCCGCGCGTGCTGATCTCGACGGCATCCAGCAGCAGCACACCTGAACGATACGAGGGAGGTTCGGGCCTGCGGGAGGCATCACCGTGGTCGGTGACGACCACGAATTGCAGCCTGGCTCGAGCGGCGGCGGCGGCAATCTCGTCCATGGTGCCGCGGCCGTCGGAGGCACGGCTGTGCACGTGCACGATGCCGCGTACGCTTCCATCGTCCCACGACGATCGGAGCACCAGACGTGCGGGAGGAAGCACAACGCCCCAAACAGCAACGGCGGCCACAAGGGCCGCCGTTACCAGTACGACATGCTTCACGCGGGTTCCTACAGCTTCGCCGCCGACTTCAGCGCCGCAGCCTTGTCGGTCCGCTCCCACGTGAAATCCGGCTCGGTGCGGCCGAAGTGGCCGAACGCTGCCGTCTGCTTGTAGATCGGACGCCGCAGATCGAGTTCCTCCATGATGCCGCGCGGGGTCAACTTGAACGCCGCACGCACCAGTTCGGTGATCTGCTCTTCAGGAATGCGTCCCGTGCCTTCGGTATGGACCATCACCGAGACCGGGTCGGCCACGCCGATCGCGTAGGCCAGTTGGACCAGCGCACGATCCGCAATACCGGCGGCCACAACATTCTTGGCGATGTAGCGCGCCATGTAGCAGGCCGAGCGGTCCACCTTCGTTGGATCCTTGCCCGAGAACGCGCCGCCGCCGTGCGGTGCCGCGCCGCCGTAGGTATCCACGATGATCTTCCGGCCGGTCACGCCAGCGTCGCCGTGCGGGCCGCCGATGACGAACTTACCAGTGGGGTTGATGTAGACCTTCGTGTTGGCGTCCATCATGTCCGCCGGCATCAGCGGCGTGATGATCTTCTCGCGAATGTCGGCAAACATCGCCTCGTTCGTGATGTCCGGGCTGTGCTGCGTCGAGACGACGATCGCGTCGATACGACTCGGCTTGTCGCCGTCGTATTCGATCGTCACCTGCGACTTGCCGTCCGGACGGAGGTAGTCGAGACCGCCGGTGCGGCGGGCGTTCGACAGGCCGCGCGTCAGCTTGTGCGCGAGCATGATCGGCAGCGGCATCAGTTCCGGCGTTTCCGTGCAGGCAAAGCCGAACATCAGACCCTGATCGCCGGCGCCGCCGGTATCCACGCCCATGGCGATGTGCGCGGACTGCTTGTGGATGGTCGAGAGCACACCGCAGGTTTCCGCGTCGAAGCCGAACTTGGCGCGCGTGTAGCCGACGTCCGCAATCGCGGCACGCACGACATCCTGGTATTCGATGACTGCCGTGGTGGTGATTTCACCGGCGACAACCGCGAGCCCAGTGGTGACGAGCGTTTCGCACGCCACGCGAGCCACCGGGTCCTGCGTCAGGATCGCGTCCAGGATCGCGTCAGAAATCTGGTCCGCGATCTTGTCGGGATGCCCTTCGGTCACCGACTCCGAGGTAAAGAGGTGCCGTCCCTTACGGCTCATGCCGCGACTCTCCTTCTGCGCGTCCCGGCCTGGGACGCTGCATATAGCGATAAGAACGTGACTGACAAACGGTTAAGTCTAGCACTTCACGCACGTGGGTGGAACCGTTCGTACACCGAGCGCAACCGCGCCTCGATGACGTGCGTGTAGATCTGCGTGGTCGACAGATCCGCATGCCCGAGCATCATCTGGATGGCGCGCAGATCGGCACCACGCTCGAGGAGGTGGGTTGCAAACGAGTGACGCAGGACATGCGGACTGAGCGATGCGCGGAGGCCTGCCTTGCGGCCGTACGCCGTCAGTACCTGCCAGAAGCCGACGCGGCTCAGTCCGCTGCCGCGCGCATTCAGGAAGAGATGCGGGTCCGCACGTCGCAACTGGCGGGCACGCGCGCCAAGCACAGGCCGGCCGTCGCGCTGATAGCGCCGTACCCAGTCGGCCGCCTGCTCACCAATCGGGATGATCCGCTCCTTATTCCCCTTACCCACGCACGTGAGGTACTCCTGGTCGAGATGCAGGTCCGCGGCGCGGACCTCGATCAGTTCAGAGACGCGCATCCCGGTCGCGTAGAGCAACTCGATCATCGCGCGGTCGCGCAAGCCGAACGGTGAGGCGACATCGGGCTGGGACAGCAGCAGGTCGACATCGTCCATCGACAGGTGCTTCGGCAGCGCCGGCCACGCGCGCGGCGGCATCAGGTCGTCGGCCGGGCTGTGGTCGAGCCGGCGGTCCAGGACGAGGAACCGGTAGAAGCCGCGGATGGCGGCGACGCTCCGCGCCACCGAGCGAGGCGATAAGCCTGTCGCCATCATCTGCCGCACATACGCCTCGAGTCCCTGTCGGTCCAGTTGCTCGATCGCCCGTTCCTCGCCTGCGGCAAACTCTGCCAAGCCGCGAAGATCGCGCGCGTAGCTCTCCAGCGTGTGCTCCGCGAGGCGGCGTTCGACCCGCAGATGATCCAGGTAGGCATCGATCATCGGCTGGCTATGCTAACATCCGCTGTTTCGAGGTCGCCTGCAGCATGCCTGTCCAGTCGAAGTGGCAATCTCTCCCGACGGAAGCCATCAATCCCGCGACGCTTGCCCTCGACAAGCTCTCCTCGACGGATATCGTCGAGGGGATGCTGAACGAGGATCGCAAGATGCTCGCAGCGGTGCAGCGGGAGAAGGAACGCATCGCCGTCGGGGTCGACATCATCACGGCGGCGCTGCGCAAGGGTGGCCGCATCATCTTCGTCGGCGCGGGCACCAGCGGCCGGCTGGGCATCCTCGAAGCGGCCGAGATGCCTCCCACCTTCGGCACCAAATCGGAACTGGTCCTCGCGATCATGGCGGGCGGCAAGAACGCGATTCTGAATACGAAGGAAGGCGTCGAGGACAACCTCGAGGAAGGCGCCCGCTCGATGATGCGCCTCAAGCCGACCAAGAAGGACGTGGTCATCGGCGTATCGGCGAGCGGCATGACGCAGTTCGTGCGCGGCGCGCTCACCCGCGCCCGCCGCGTCGGCTCGAAAATCATCTTCGTCACCTGCGATCCCCGCACCGAACTGCAGACCTTCGTCGACCTCACCATCGCTCCTGCCGTCGGCCCTGAAGTGATCGCCGGCTCCACCCGCCTCAAGGCCGGCACGGCCACCAAGATCGTCCTCAACATGCTGACTACCGGCGCGATGGTCCGCACCGGCAAGACCTACGGCAACCTGATGGTGGACGTGCAAATCGGTTCGGAGAAGCGCCGCGATCGCGCCCGCCGCATCATCACGATTGTCACCGGGCTCGAATACGAGGACGCGGACAAGCTCCTGCGCCGCGCGCACTGGAACGTGAAGGCGGCGATCGTCATGCAAAAAGGCGACCTCACCTATCCGAAGGCGCTGTCGCATCTGCGCCGTGCGCACGACTTCGTGCGCGACGCAATCGGCGAGGACGTGGAACCGCGCCTGCGGGAACTGCTCGACATCCACGACCATTCTGTCGCGCCGTCCGAACCGCGCGAGAAGCCGACTACGTCGCGCTCGCGCTGAGCGCGGCGCCGGCCGCCCCGTCGACCCACACTTCCACCGCCGCGTGCAGCTGAAGGAACGAGGCAGGCAGCGCCGGTGAGATCGCGCCGCAGACCATCCGCTTCACCGTACGCGCCTTGCCTGCGCCCGTCGCCAGCAGCACGATGCGACGCGCCCGGAGAATCGTGCCCATCCCCATCGACAGCGCTTCGCGCGGTACGTCGTGCAACCGGCGCTCGAACAGCGCCACATTACTGCGCCTGGTGGCAGCGGTTAGCCGGGTGCGATGGGTGGCGGCCGTCAGCGCACGTCCCGGCTCGTTAAAGCCGATGTGCCCGTTCACACCCAGCCCGAGGATCAGCAGATCGAGACCACCGGCGCGCGCGATGCGTCGCTCGTAGCGCAGGCACTCCGCCTCGGCGTCCCCGGCGGCGCCGTCGAGAAAGTCGATGCGCCGCGCCGACAGGTTCACGTGGTCGAACAGGTGCCGCTGCATGAACGCGCGGTAGCTGTGGGGATCGTCCCGATGGAGGCCCAGGAACTCGTCGAGGTTGAAGGTCCTCGCCTGCGAGAAGTCGGCTCGCCCCTGCGCATAGAGCGCCGCCAGCTCCGCATAGAACGGCACCGGTGTGCGACCGGTCGGCAGCCCGAGCACCAGCGCCGGATTCCGGGTCAGTTCACGAGCGACATCGCGCGCCAGCGTGCGCGCTGCGGCAACCGGAGACGGAAACGTACGAATCGACAAGCCATTCACGTGCATAGCAACGAGTCCTATGGTACTAGTTGGCAAGATGTCCGACGACCGCGCACGCACCGACGCCGCTGAGTCACTCCTACAGGCCGCCATCGAGCAGCGTCTGTTTCCCGCGGCCTGCGCCGAGATGGGTTCGAGTCACGGGGTGCTGTGGCAGCGGCCGCTGGGCCATCTCACCTTCGACCCGGGCGCGCCGCGCGCCGCCGGCGACACGGTGTTCGACCTCGCTTCCTTGACGAAACCGCTGGCCACCCTGCACGTCATACTGTCGCTCGTTGAGGCGGGCACCCTGCGTCTGGAGGAAGCGATCATGCGCTTCTTTCCGGAATGGCGAGGGCCGGACCGCGAGCAGGTGACCGTGCTCGACCTGCTGCAGCACACCGCTGGCCTGCCAGCGCGGCTGCTCGATCGCCCGCCGCTCAGCCGGCGCGCCTTCGAACACGACATCTGCACGCTGCCACTCGAGTATGCCCCGCGCAGCCGTTCGATTTACACAGACCTCGGCTTCATCCTGCTCGGGTTCATCGCCGAAATCTGCGGCGGGCGTACGCTCGCCGATCAGGCGCAGCGCCTCTTCGATGCCGCCTTTGCCGAGGACCACGACGCCGGGCAGGCAGACGCCCGGCTCTTCACGCGCGGCCCCGGCGACGCGCGTCACCGCACGGCACCAACGACGCCGTTGCCCGAAGACGAGCGGCGCGGCCGGCGGTTGGTGGCCGCCGTGCACGACAACTACGCGGCGCTGCTCGGCGGTTTCGCCGGACATGCCGGGCTCTTCGGTACTGCGGCGGGCGTCGGCAGCCTGGCCCGTATCGTCCTTCGCGCGCACGGCGGCGAGGCCGATCTTCCCTCCCCGTTCTTGCCGGCGGTGATACGGCGTGCGGCAAGCCGCGGTGAGGTGCCTGGCAGTTCACGTGCGATGGGCTGGGACACGATGCTGCCAACCTCGTCCTGCGGCACGCGACTCTCGACGGCAGCCTTCGGCCACGTCGGCTTCACCGGAACGTCACTTTGGATTGACCCCGTGCGGGATCGCTACTACGTGCTGCTGACGAATCGCGTGTGCGAAGGTGGCACGTCAGAGGAGCTGCAACAGATCAGGCGCGCCTTTCACGACACGCTGGCCGCCGACCTCTGACGCCTATCGGGGACGCGGCGGGCCGAACGGCCCTGGCTGTTGCGGCAGTGTCGGCTGCCCGCCGCCAGGCGCACCGAAAGGTCCAGCACCACGCCCCTGTCCACCGCGCCCTCCGCCGACACCGCCGCCAAAGCCGCCTGGCTGCGGAGGCTGGTTGCCGCCGCGTCCGCCACCCACGCCGCCGGCACCACCGGCGCCACCGCGCCCTGGCCCGCCAGCACCGCCCTGCCCAGGAGCGGCCTGCTGCACGTAGATGAACTGCCACTCGTTGTAGTGCGTGCGTCCGTTGAAGATACGGAGCGACTCGTCCTTGCTCTTGCTCGCGACGCCGATGATGCCGCCCGCGGCACCGGCGCCAGGCGCCGTGCCCGGCTGCGCACCAATCACGCGGCCCTGGCCTTGCCCCTGGCTTGTTGTGGGCGGCTGGAAGCCTCGACCGGCTCCTGCCTGCTGAGCCGCACCTGTCTGCCCAGCCGCCTGGATCGGCGACAACAGATCAAAGTCCTGGTTGGTGATCGGGTCCTTGAATTTCTTGCGGAGGAAGTGCCCGGTGACGAGCACATCGACGTTCGGCGGAAGCACACCGGGGCCGGAGCGCTTCTGGAAGAGGCCGATGGCGCGGGCGTACTGCTGACCTCGAAACACGAGCTCGGTTTCGCGCTCGCGCTTCGTCATCTGCTTCCAGACCGGCATCACCGCTGTCATCAGCACGGCGGCGACGCTCATGCCGACAAGCAGCGCCGCCATCGCGTATCCATGTTGACCGCGTAACTGCATGGCAATAAACTAGTGGCGATTTTCATGGTAACACGCTGCCGCCGTCTGTCCCTCGCTGGAGTCGCGCTGCTGCTGCTCGCCGCCGTGGCGTGCGAGAAGGTGCCGCTCCTTGCTCCCTCCGGCTCGAGCATCGTGCTCACCGCCCCCACGAACGCGCTGTCCGCGAGTGGGACCACCACGATCGTCGCCCAGATCCTGGAGTCGGCCGGAACGCCGCCTCACAGCGGCACGCACGTCACCTTCACCACGACGCTCGGACGCGTCGAACCGGCTGACGCCGTCACCGATGCCAACGGCCGCGTGACGGTCTCGTTCATCGCCGGCGGCAACAGCGGCACCGCCCTCATCAGCGCCACCTCCGGCGGCGCGAGCACCGGCGCGAACGGCGGCGTGCGTATCGCGGTCGGATCCGCGGCAGTCGGACGCGTCAGCGTCTCGGCCAATCCGAACCCGGTGTCGGTCAACGGCGGCGTCGCCACCATCACGGCCAGCGTCGTCGATTTGAATGGCAACGCGCTCAGCGCTGTGCCGGTCAGCTTCTCGACCTCGGCCGGCGTCCTCGGCAGTGCGCTCGTGAACACCGATACGGGCGGCGGCGCACAGACCACGATCACCACCGCGACGCAGGCGACGGTCACCGCCACCGTCGGCGTCCAGTCCACCAGCAGCGGCAGCACGAGCACCGGCACGACGACAGGCGCGGGCACCACCACCGGCACCACGTCCACGCAGGCGTCGGCCACGATCACAGTGAATGTGAACCCGCTGCCAACGGTATCCATCTCGGCACCGTCCGGCACGCTCACAGCCAACTCCCCCATCGTCTTCACGATGAACATTGCCGTCGGTACCAACAGCACCGCCCAGGTACGCGGCGTCGTCATCGACTATGGCGACGGCAAGTCGAATAATCTCGGCGCCAGCACGGGCTCCGCGCTGACGGCTGCTCACCAGTTCTCGAGCGACGGCACCTACGTCGTGCGGGTCACGGTGAACGACTCGCTCGGCGGCCAGACGCAGGCAGCCACGGCGGTCGTCATCCAGCCCGAGCCGCCGCTGTCGGTCACGCTCACATCGACCTCCGTCGCCTCGGGCGGCACGACGACGTTCACGTTCACCGCGACGGTGACGGTGACGGTGAATACCGCCACGGTGGCCAGTTACCTGTGGACATTCGGCGACGGCGGCTCACCGGAAGCGTCGACGAACCCGCAGCGGATCCACTCGTATCCAACCGGCTCGGGCCAGAAGGTCGTCACGCTGGCGCTCACGACGACCACGGGGCGCTCGGCGACGAGCCAGATCGTCGTCAACCCCTAGCACGGGCGTCGACCGACGGAACGGCACCATCACACAGCGGGGCTGGGTTCACCGGCTGCGCTCTCCTTACGTCCGGACGCCAGATCGCGCCGCCACGCGCCACTGAGGAGGCCGCACGAGATGGAGGGAGTGGAGGGGCCGGAGGGGCGCTGTCTACCAGTCGCCGTAAGGTGAACCATCGAGCCCCGACAGTTCCGAGCCGCTCTTGACGTCGTAGACGCCGGGCTGTACCGACGGGTTGTTCGGGTCGGGTTCGGCCTGCACCGTCTGCCACGTCGAGGTGGAGTTGGTAATCGGATCCTTCGGCATCGCGCGCAGGTAGCCGGACGACACCAGGTCGTCGAGCGTCGGCGGATACTGATTCTTGTCGGCGTAGTACTGATCGATCGCGTCGCGCATCTTGAACAGGTCGTCGCGCAGCACCGACTCGCGCGCAAACTGCACGCTCTGGCGGTACTGCACCATGCCGATCGTCGCGAGTGTGACGATGATGGTCATCACCACCATCAACTCGATGAGAGTGAACCCGCGCGCGCTGCGTGTCCTACCAGTCACGGTACTTCGTCCCGTCAAGTGCGGTCCCTTCGAAGGTCGTGTAGACATCGAACACGTTCTGTCCGCCCCATCGTGAGGCATCGGGCTCATCCTGGTAGGACCGCTTCCCCCAGTCGGTCGAGCGGGTCATCGGGTCCACTGGGATGCGGCGCAGGAACTTCAGCTTGCGGCCCGTCGCATCGTTCTGCACGGCCACGCCGTCCACCAGCACCTGCAGGTCGGCCGGATACCCCTCGCTGCCGATCTTGATCTCGAGCGCGCCGATCTGCTGCGCATCGGCCGCGTCCTTGTACTTGTCGACCGCCGTTCGCATTTCGCGCAGCGCTCGCCGGAGTTCAGCTTCGCGCTGTCGCGTCGCGGTGACCCGCGCCAGCGGCATGACGGCGGAGGCCAGCAGCATCACGATGGCCGACACCACCACCAGCTCGATGAACGTGTATCCACGCTGCCCACGCTCGGTCATGGCTGAACGCTAATCGTCACCGGCCTGAACTGTAGCCCCATCGGCGTACCGCCTGGCCCCGTACCAGTGCCGCTCACCGACAACGTGGCCCTCCCAGGTGCCACAGCGTCGAAGAGCACGGCCCCGAGTAAACCGGTGCCGGTCGCTCCGGTCGCATCGGAGGAGCGTGCAATCGTGATATCCACGCGGCCTGGCACCACCTGCTGGGTGAACGCCGCATTCGCGCCACCCGAGCGCATGAAGCTCCCCTCGTTCACCGCACGCACGCGCAGCAGCGCAGGGTCGAAGGTCAGCGTGAGCGCCACCATCGAGAGGCGTGAGACATTCGTGATGGAGACCGGCACCGTGTACGGACCGGCGCCGACACGGAACGTGGTGCCTGGCAACGTCAGGATCACTTGCGCCGCGCCGAGGCCGGGCGAGGTCGGCACCACCAGCGGCTCGCCCGCCGTCGGCGGCGCAGCAACCTGCGGCGGGTCAGGCACCGGAGCCGGCGGCACCGACTGCGGCGTTGGGGCAGGGGTCGGCACGAGCACCGTGCCTGGCACCGGGGTCGAACCGGGCGGCGCGCTCAGCGTCGTTCCTGGTGGCGGCGCCGGCTGTCCGGTCGGCGTGGCACCTGGAGCAAACGCCGGCGACCGCGGCGCCGAGGCGCCCGGCGTGGCAGCCGCCGGTGCGGCCGGCTGTACCGGCGCGCCAATGAGCGGCGGCGGCCCGTTCAGGCCAAGGCTCCCCTGCGACCCGATGTAGATCGGCCGCAGGTCCGCCTCCGTGATTTCCGGCGCGCGCAGGATGTGCGGCGTCAGCAGCATCACGATGTCGGTCTGCCCAACCATCTGGTCGTTGTTCGAGAACAACTGCCGGAGAATCGGTACACGGATGGCGCCCGGGAAGCCGTTCAGCGACTTCCGCTCGTCTTCACGCAGCAACCCGGCCAGCAGGTTCGACTCGCCGTCGCGCAGGCGCAGTCGCGTGCCGACCTTTCGCGAACCGAACGACGGATAGTTGGTGCCGGCGACGTTCACGTCGGAGCCACGCGAGCTGCTCTCGACGTTCAGGTCGAGCAGGATGTCACCATCGAGCGTCACGCGCACCGGCGTGATGTCGATGTTGATGCCCACAGGTTTCAGCTGAAACGAGTTCAGCGGGTTCACGCCGACACCGCCCGTGGCGATCGGCGTGTAGCTGGTCGACACAATCGGGATCTCGTCACCGAGGTTGAGGGTGAGCTTGTTCCCCTCGGCGCCGCGCAACTGCGGCTTCGCCACCAGCTTCGTCTGCGTGTCGCTCTCGAGCGCGCGCACGATTGCCGTCGGCACGGCCAGATAGAAGTCGGACGTCGTGAAACCGCGCGACAGCGTGTTCAGGTTGAACGGCGCCGGCGAGGTTACCCCTGACGGGTTCGTCGAACGGCCGCTCGTGGTGGATGTGGTTCCGGTCGTTCCCGATCCGGCGCCGGTGGTCGTGGTGGCGCCTGGCGAGACCTCTGGCGACAGGATGCCTCCGAGCGCGTACTCAGACAGGTTCAGCCCGTACTGCTTGGCGCGGATGCGATTCACTTCGAGGATCTCGACGTCGAACATGATCTCGGCGCGCGCCTTGTCGTTCTGCTGGATCACCTTCTCGATGATCTGCACCACTGCCGCCGTGCCGCGCACGGTGATGGTGTTTGCCGTCTTGTTGAACTGGATGGCCGGTTGCACGGCCATGCTCGGCAGGCGGATGAGCGAGCTGAGCAGTTGCGTGAGTTCCGTCACGTCGGCGTGCGAGACGTAGAACGTCTGCACCACCTGCTCGTCGTACTGCGCGTGCTTCTGCGCGTTGTCCGGAAAGACGAGGACCGAACGGTCGCTGGTGACCTTGTACGACAACT
Organism: Bifidobacterium breve; assembly: GCA_943328785.2. Taxonomy (GTDB): domain Bacteria; phylum Acidobacteriota; class Vicinamibacteria; order Vicinamibacterales; family CAVVIG01; genus CAVVIG01. The sequence continues at coordinate 1,043 of CALQBJ020000104.1, read as the reverse complement.
GGTTCACCGACATGATCTGCTGCAGCGCCTGCTCCAGCGTCACACCGTCCAGCTGCACCGACGCCGCGGTCTGCGGCACCTGCGGGTCGTAGGTGATGTTGATGCCGCTCGCGTTGCCGAGCGCGTCGAGGATGTCGCGGATGTTGGCGTTCCTGAAACTGAGGCGCAGCGGCTCGCGCGACGCCGGGTTCAGCAGCGGCTCGACCGAGGCGGCGCGAGCGCGTTCGCGCAGTTGCTCGATGGCCGGCCTGGGACGAGCCGCCTCGATGCGCTGGCGGATGGCCTGGTCGAGCGTAATCACCTTCGCGGCCGCCTGGCGATTGGCCGGGTCGTATTCCGAGGCGAGCTGGTATTCGCCGCGTGCGGCTTCGAGCTGGTCCTGTTCCTCGTAGCCCCTGGCCTTGTCGAAATGCGCTCTCGAGGCGGCGAGTTGCGCGCGTCCGAGTGCGATCTTGTAGTTCGGATTATCGGGAGCGGCCTGCGATGCCGTGCGGTAGTACGCCACCGCCTGGTCGAGATCGCCAGCCTTGATGGCCGCGTCGCCATGGCGGAACGCCTTCCCGGCGACGCATCCCGCGGCTATGGCCACGACGGCGAGCAGTAGCCCCAGGCGTGTCACTCGTGTCCTCACAGCTCCCCCGAATCGATCGTCACCACGAATCTTCCAGTGCGAATCAGCGCCATATCCCGCATTCCGAACGCCATGGTTCGACCCGCTAGCTTCCCGACAGCCGTATCGTCTGGCGCCCGCGCCCGTCGAGGTAGGCTATCTCCACCGATTCGACACCGATTCGCATGATGCGATACCGGCCTTCGATGATATCGCCTTCACGTCCCTGATAAATCCCGCGCCCATCGCTGAGGATGGCGATCTTCTGCGCATGTTCCGGCGCCTCGACCAGGCCGATGAAGCGCATCGCGATCGGCGCCAGCGGCGGAGGCGGCGGCGGCGGCGGGCCTGACGGCACGGCCACCACCGGCGGCGGTGCCGCCGCACGCGGTGCAGGTGGCGGCGCCTTCGGCTTGAAGCGGAACAGGTTCCG
>CALQBJ020000103.1 GCA_943328785.2 Bifidobacterium breve | reverse complement strand
CTGGGCGATGAACGCTTCGATGTCGGCCGCCGGACGGGCGCCGGTTGTGCGGGACACCTCGCGCCCCTTCGAGAACAGTGCCATCGTCGGAATGGAGCGGATGGTGTAGCGCTGCCCGAGGTCGCTCAGTGCGTCGGTGTTCACCTTCACCACGAGGTAGCGTCCATCGGCGCGTTTCGCCACCTTCTCGAGTTCGGGCGCCACCATGCGGCACGGACCGCACCACGGTGCCCAGTAGTCGACCACCACCGGCACGGCGGACTGCGCAATCAGCCTGTCGAAGTCGGCTGCGCTCGACACCTCCATCGGCACGGCATCAGCGCGGACCTCTTCCTTGCACTTGCCGCAGCGGGCGGTGTGCCCGAGCGTGTCGAACGCCACGCGGTTGGTCTGGCCGCAGTGCGTGCAGGCGACGAGAATCCCCTTGTCGTCGAGATGGAGTGAGGAAGCCATGGGTGGATCTTACGCCCTGGTCGGAAGGGCGGGTCAGGCAGGTCGGGCGGGACTGACTAGTGCCGCGTCGCGCGGCGACGCGACGTCGGGTGTTGCGACGCCTTGGACTTCGCCGCGCGGCGCTTGCTGGGCGCAACTCGCTTGGCCGGTGTGCGCAGGGCTGGCGCTGCAGCCGGCGCCGCGGCGAAGCGGTCGCCGAGCATCGCCACGCTCAACGCGTAGGCGTGCGCACAGTTGTATGCGAGCAGCGCGTCGTAGTTGCTGTAGACGAGGAAGTGTCGCGAGTTGCCCGACACGAGTGCGGCCTCGAGGTCGGCCTTTGGCAGCGCCGCACCCGTGAGCGTGCGGACGCCGAGCGTCTGCCACGCGGCCAGCGGCATCGGGACGGTCATGTCGCGCGTCGCCTGGCAGGTACCGGCGCGCCTCGCGACGGCGCCGGCGATCCGGCTCGCCACCGCCTTCGACACCGTGACCTCGCGCCCCCAGGGCCGGCCGGCCACCCAGCCGTGTCCCTTCAGGTAGTTCGCAATCGACGCGAACACATCGTCGGGTGTCGTCCAGATGTCGCGGCGGCCGTCGCCGTCGAAGTCTTCCGCGTACTGCAGGTAGCTCGACGGCATGAACTGCGGCTGCCCCATGGCGCCGGCCCACGAGCCCTTGAGGCGCGGCAGGTCGATATCGCCGCGGTTGAGGATCTCGAGTGCGTTGAAGAGTTCGCGGCGGAAGTAAGTGGAGCGACGCGGATCGAAGGCGAGCGTGGCAAGCGCGGCAATCGTTGGACGCACACCGCTGAAGCGGCCGAAGTTCGACTCCATACCCCAGATGCCGCCGATGATGCGCGCCGGCACGCCGTAGGTGGCTTCCACCTTGTCGAGCGTCGCCTTGTGCTTCGCCAGCATCTCGCGCCCGGTTCGCACACGTCGCGCCGTCAGTTGCCGGGTGATGTAGGCCTCGATCGAGAGGACCGATTCCGCCTGCGTGCGATCGCGCTCGATCACCACTGGCATCGGCTCTTCGACGCCAGACAGCGCTTCGTCCACCAGTTCCTTGCGGTAGCCGCGCGCGAGCGCTTCACTGCGCACGCCGTCCAGCCACTCCGTAAAGGATGGTCGCGACGCCGAGTCCTGTGCTGTGGGCTGCCCGGCACGCACCGGCTGAGCCGCCTGCGCAGGTTGCGCGGGCGCCGTTACGGGCGTCGGGCCCGACTGCGCGAAGACCGTGGAGATGCCGAGTGCGATGAAGGCCGCGACCAGGAACTGCACGCTGGAAAGTGTACCGCAGCGTTCCGAAGGCAGAACGCAGAAGTCAGAGTTCTGGAACTGCACCGGACCGTTCCGCGGCCCCATCAAGGGGTGATGCGCTGTGTCAACACGACCATGCCCGTGGTCGGTTCTTCAACAACGATGGAGGCGCTGCCACTCCCGTAGTCGGTACGTTCGGCGATCAACCCCGCCGCGCTGTCCCTGCTGCGTGTACATAGATGAAGCGCTGACCGGTGAGCAAGAACCTCGGCACCCTCGACATCGGAGAGGCCGTCGTTGAAGGCGTCGAGGTTACGCCCGACGTACTCCGGGGACGCGAGCAGATCGGCCAACGCGATGCTAGGCACGCAACGTGGCCAGCATTTGGGTTACCCATTGTTCCTTCTGAACCTGAAGCGTCGGAAGTGGATGGAAGTATCTTCCTGGGCAGCCAGGTTTCGGCACCCCTGTAACGCCTGCTTCTGGGCCCAACGCTTTGAGGGCCTGCTGAATGAGAGGGTCCAAGTCGTCACTTACGCCCCAAGCACAAACGATGGGACCGCCGGGCTTCCGGGCCAGGTAACCCTGCAGTTCTGTTGACCGCGCTGCAGCGAACACAGAATGGGCCGTGCAATGGGCCTGCCCCTCCAACCACCGGTAGCGCTTGATGAAGGTGCCGCTCTTCGATTCACGCAGGTCGGACAGATTGATCACCCGAACGCGGTCCCAACCTGAGTAGTGCATGACCCGCATGACCTGATACTGAGTGGTGTCTGGCACCGTGGGTACAAGACCAGGCGCTGTTTCCCATCCTCGACGGCGCTCCAATATGGGATCTGCCTCTTCAACCGGTCGGGACGACCCAGGATTCATCATGACGAACACCGCGTCGGCGTGCGCGTGTTCACTGGTTCCAGTAGATGAAATCTCGAGGACGCTTCGGCACGTCACGGGGTCTGCGCCCGTCACTCTAAGGGAGTAGAACTCGCCAACCACTCTGTAGGATTGTTTGAGGGCGCCAGCTGGAACAAAGGCGGTCATTGTTTTCTGTCTGCCTAACGTCCTATGGCTGGAATGCCCCAATTGCCAGACCGAGAACAGAACAGTCCACCGTTGGAACACTCTCCGAGCGTCCGCGGTCGCGTCATTGTCGGGTTCCAGCGGGATGGGGTCAAGTGCCGTGTGCCGTGTTCTTTGCACGGAGTGGCGCCCGCCACCTAACAGGGGTTCGCCGCAGTTGAATGGATGGCGCCAATTGGGCTCAGAAGCGTTCGGACGGGTGGTGGCGATGGTGCGGCTGGTCGCCCGTGCGTGCGGCGACCGCCCAACGCTCGCGCCCATCAGTTCTGACTTCTAACGCCTGACGTCCGACGTCGGCACGCGTCAGTGTGCGGCTGCGGCACCTGGGCCGCTACTGGCGCGTGGCCGCTTCATCAGGAAGACGAGCGGCACCACCACCAGGAAGACGACCCCCAGTAACTGGAATAGGCCGACGAACGAGACGATGGAGGCCTGCCGCATCACCATGCCGTGCAGCGCCGCGTAGGCACGGCTGGTGGCGACGGTGATGTCGGCGCCCTGCGCCATGAAGGCGCTGCGCAACTGGTAGAACATCGACTGCGACGTCGGGTCGAGTCCGGTGACGTTCGCGCTGTAGAGCACGCTGGTCGCCTGGGTGTGGCGCGCCAGCAGCGTGCCGGTCACGGCAATGCCGATGCTGCCGCCGATGTTGCGCATCAGGCTGAAGAGGCTCGTGGCGTAGCCCATCTTCTCGCGTGGAATGGCATCCATCGCGATCGTCGTGAGCGGCACGAACAGCAGCGAGATGCCGGCACCTTGGATCACCTGCGGCCAGAAGAAGTCCCAGTAGCCGGCGCTCAGGCTCATCTGCGACAGCCACAGCATCGTGCCGCCGCCAACGAAGAGTCCGACGATGAGCAGCTTGCGCGCATCGAAGCGGCCGACCATCATACCGGTGAGCGGCATCATGAAGAACGACCCGATGCCGCGCGGCGCCAGCGCGATGCCGGCCTGCAGCGGCGGATAGCCGAGCAGCGTCTGCAGCATGATCGGCAGCAGCACCATGCTGCCGTACATCACGAAGCCGACAATCGTCATCAGAAACACCCCGATGGCGTAGCTCCGCACCTTGAAGACTCGCAGGTCGACGATCGGTTCCTCGGTGGTCAGCTCGTGGATGATGAGCGCGCCGACGCACACGGCGCTGACCACCGCGAGGGCGAGGATGAGGTTCGACGCGAACCAGTCGTCCTGCTGTCCCTTGTCGAGCACATACTGCAGCGCGCCGATACCGACGGCGAGCATGCCGATGCCCCAGTAGTCGATCGACTTGCCGGCGCTACCGCGCAGGTAGGGCGGGTCGAAGATGTAGAGCTGCGTCATCACCAGCGAGGCGATGCCCACCGGGATGTTGATGTAGAAGACCCAGCGCCAGCTGTAGGCGTCGGTCAGCCAGCCGCCGAGCACCGGCCCGAGGATCGGCGCCACGACGATGCCGAGCCCCCAGAAGCCCATCGCCTTGCCGCGGTCCTTCGGCGGGAACGCCTCGAGCAGCACGGCCTGCGACAGCGGCTGCATCACGCCGCCCGTCGCACCCTGGATGATGCGGAACACGATGAGCGACGCGAGGTTCGGCGCCAGCCCGCACAGGAACGACGACGTGGTGAAGCCGACCACCGCGGCCATCATGAGCCGTTTGCGGCCGAACGTGCTGGCCAGCCAGCCGGTCATCGGCAGGATGATCGCGTTGGCGACGAGGTACGACGTCAGCACCCACGTCGCCTCGTCGATGGTGGCCGACAGGTTCCCCGCAATATGCGGCAGCGACACGTTCACTACCGTGGTGTCCAGCACCTCCATGAAGGTGGCGAACATCACCGAGACGGCGATGATCCACGGATTGATTTGGCGTTCGGCAGACAACGGCGCTGGGCCTCGAATCCTGGGGAACCTTACTTGGTGTAGACGGTCGCTGTGACCGACATGCCAGGACGCAGCAGTGGTTCGCCGCCCTGGCCGGAGTCGAGCACGATCTTCACCGGCACGCGCTGCACGACCTTCACGAAGTTGCCGGTGGCGTTCTCCGGCGGCAGCAGGCTGAAGCGCGCGCCGGTCGCGGCGGCAATGCTGTCGACCTTGCCCTGGAACTGGCGGCCGTCATACGCGTCGACTTCGACGACGACGCGCTGGCCCTGACGCATCTCATTCAGCTGCGTCTCCTTGAAGTTCGCCGTAATCCACACGTCGTCGGTCTGCACCAGCGCCAGCAGCGGTTGGCTTGGCTGAATTACCTGGCCTGGGTTCACGCTCTTCTTCGAGACGACACCCGTGGCCGGCGCCTTGATGACGGTGTACTGCAGGTTCAGCTCGGCCTGCGCCAGCGTCGCCTTCGCCTGCTCGACACGTGCCTGAGCGGACGAGGCGCGGGCGCGCATCGCCGTTACCTGCCCGGGACCGGTCTGTGCATTGCGCAACCCGGCGCGGGCCTGCGTCTCGCCCGACTTCGTCTGGACATGCCGGCTCTCGGCGACGCGAATCACCGCTTCGGCTTCGGCAATCTGGGCGCGCGCTGTGTCAGTGGCGGCCGCTTGGGCGTCGGCGGCAGCCACCGCCGCGTCGTACTGCTGCTGCGACACTTCGTCCTTCGCCAGCAACCCCTTCAGGCGATCAACGTCGCGACGGGCGCGCGTGGCGTTCGCTTCCACCTCGCGCAGGCGCGACTGCGCGGCATTGAGCCGTGCGCGTGCCGCGTCCACTTCCTTGCTGGCCGTCTCGATCATGCTGCGCGCCTGATCGACGCTGCTCTGTGCCGAGGCGACGCCGCTCTCGGTCGACGTCGAGGTGATCGGCACGTTGCTCTGTGCCGCGATCGCTGCCGCTTCGGCGTCGGCCAGTTCGGCCTTCGCCTTGTCCACCGCCACCTGGTAGTCGCGCGGGTCGAGTTCGAGCAACACCGCGCCAGGTTCGACCTCCTGGTTGTCGCTCGCCGAGACCTTGAGCACCGTGCCGCCGACGCGCGACGCAATCTGCGTCACGTGCGCATCGACCTGCGCATCGTCGGTCGACTCGTGGCCCTGGCTCGTCCACCACCAGAAGCCGGCTCCGGCCAGCAGCAGCACGACGACGCCAAGGATGACGCGGAAGCGCCCTGTGCTCGTGAAGGATTGGGTGTCGATCGAGTCCGCCATTACCTGCCGCCTCCGAGAATCTGGAACGCCATGGCCTCTGCCTCGCCGAGATCGCGGGCGAGCAGCGCCTTGGCGCTGTTGTAGGCGTAGAAAGCCGAGATGTACTGCTCGCTGGATGCCGCCACGGCTTCCTGGGCCTGCACCACTTCGATGTTGCTGGCGACGCCCGCAGCAAAGCGGTCGCGTGCCTGCGTCAGTTGCTGCGCGGCCAGTTCACGCGAGCGCGTCGCCACCGTCATCTGCTCGTCGCTGGCCCGCAGCTCGAGGAAGGTGGAGCGCACGCTGAAGTCGATGCCCGACTTCAGGTCGGCCACTTCGGACTGGCGCATGCGCAGGTCGGCGTCGGCCTGCATGATGCGCCCCTTCGTGCGGCCGCCGTTGAAGATGGGGATGTTCACCGAGCCCGACAGTGAATAGGTGGCCTGTGCATCGCTGGGCGAATGGCCGATGGTGCCGTAGTCGGCGTTGACGCGCAGCGACGGCAGCCACTCGCCGATCGCCGCCTTGCGTTCGGAATCCGCCGCGCGCATGCGTTCGATCGCCGCGAGGTAATCGGGACGTGTGCGGTAGGCCCGTTCCAGCGCCTCGTCGATGGTCATCTGCGGCAGCGGCACGCTGGGCACCGTCGGGTCCATGGTGAACGGCTGTCCGGCCGGCAGGCCGATGACGCGCGCCAGCTGGAGCTTCGTCAGCTCGAACGTGTTGCGCGCCGCGGTGAGCCGGAGACGTTCCGTGCCGAGCTGCACTTCAGACCGCAGCACCTCGATGCCGGCAACGATGCCGCCTTCCTTCAGGCGCGTGGTCTGATTGAACAGCGCCTGCGCCGTCTGCAACTGCGCCTGCGCCGATTCGACGCGGGCTTGCGACGCAAGCGCTTCGAGGTAGAGGTTGCCGGAGACCAGCACCACGAGGTCGCGCGCCGTCTTCACGTTGAGCCGCGCGGCTTCGAGGCGGTGCCCCTCGGCTCTCGACGCGTTGAGCGCGCGGAGATCAAAGACCGGCTGCGACAGCGACACGCGCGCGTCGAAGACGTTGAACGGGCCGACCAGCGACGGCGTGCCGGCCGGAAGCGGGAAGCCGTAGGCGGCCAGATTCACCGTCTGACGGTTCTCGCCGACGCGGCCGCTGACGTTGGGCAGCAGATCCGACAGCGCCAGCCAGCGCGCGCCCTGGGCGCGGCCGAGGCGTTCCTCGGCATTCAGCAGCCCGAGATTGTGTTCGAGGGCACGCGTGATGGCGGCGAACAGCGTCAGCGCCACAGGCTGGGCCGTGGCGGTCCCGTCGGGAACACCGCCCAGGAACAGCGATGGGCCGCCGGGTTGGCTGCGAGTGGCGAGCGGCGTGGACGCCGGCGCCTGCGCGCTCGCGGCCGGAACGGCCGCAACGGAAGCCAGCACCAGGAGCGTGGCCGGCAGAGAGATCTTCACCTCGAATCCTTTCTCGCTGGACGTGATGACGCTCGACGAGAAAGGCGCGGGTGAGTGCTGCCGGTCGAGATGGAGACGTCAGGCGTGGCGATTGGCATCAATCGCATCTTCCAAGCGTACTACGCGACACGCACGGGCGTCATGCGTGTCGGACAAATCATGATGTGATGGCGCGTAAGGCCAGCATAAGCGTGCGACGATTCGGTCCGTTCGCCGTCAACGGCCCGTTCGTTAGACGCTAACGCGCGGCGTCGCGTTGCGCGGCGCTAATGTGTTCGTACTATTGGCGCACGGCGTCGCCCCCCGTAGGATGGGCCGCGCTTGTCGCCATCGTCGGGCCGGTCGCGTGGACCAGCCCCGCCCATCAACGCATCAGGCACCTGCATGAAGCTTTCGCTGAAGACCGTGGTTGCGGTCTCGCTGCTGCTGCTCACCCTCAACGCCGCCTACATCTGGGCGCTGCCGTCGGCCACGATCTTCTACATGGGCAACGTCCTCGCCCATCTGGTCATCGGCATCATCTTCTGTGCGGCCGGCGCGCTGCTGCTGGCGCGCGACGCCGAGTTGCGCGGCCGGCCGCTGGTGCTGCTCGCCTCGGCCGCCATGGCCGCGGCCCTCGCGTTCGGCGCGTACCTGGTCTACACGGGCAATATCCTCGAGCTGCGCTGGGCACTCACCGCGCACATCGCGGCGTCCATCGTCGGCGTCGTCATGGTCGTGGCGTACGCGTGGGGGCACCGCGCGTCAGGCATTCCTGGTGCACGCGGCTTCTCGGCGGCGATGCAGGCGGCGACGGTGTTCCTGGTGGTGCTGCCGCTGTCGGCCGCCCTGTGGGCGAAGTCGCACCCCAACCCAAACGACCGCATTGTCAATCCGCTTGTGCCGCCGATGAGCATGGCGCAGGAAGGCGGCGGCCCCTCGTCGCCGTTCTTCCCCTCGTCCGCGAAGACGAACGTCGGCGGCGTCATCCCCTCGAACTTCTTCATGGACTCGGAGTTGTGCGGCGAGTGCCACAAGGACGTCTACGAGCAGTGGAAGGGATCGGTACACCACTTCGCCTCGTTCAACAACCAGTTCTACCGGAAGTCGATCGAGTACATGCAGGACACCGTCGGCACCCAGCCGAGCAAGTGGTGCGCCGGCTGCCACGACCATGCGGTGTTCTTCAACGGTCGCTTCGAGCAGCCGATCAAGGACCAACTCGACACGCCCGAGGCCCACGCCGGCCTCGCGTGCACCTCGTGCCACTCCATCACCCACGTCGAGGGGACGATGGGGAATGCCGGGTTCACGATCGAATATCCGCCGCTGCATGAACTGGCCACGAGCAAGAACCCGGTGATGCGCCGGCTCGATCGGTTCCTCACCTACCTCAACCCGGAGCCGCATCGCCGCTCGTTCATGAAGCCGTTCATGCGCCAGGACCAGTCCGCATACTGCTCGTCCTGCCACAAGGTGCACCTCGACGTGTCGGTGAACGACTACCGCTGGTTCCGTGGCTTCAACGACTACGACAACTGGCAGGGGAGCGGCTTCGGTGAAGGTGCGCGCTCGTTCTACTACCCGCCGAAGGGGCAGACCTGCGTCGACTGCCACATGACGCCGGTGAAGTCGGCCGACCCGGGCCGCCATGCTGACGGCACCGTCCACTCGCACCGCTTCGCGGCGGCGAACACCGCCGTGCCGTTCGTCAACCACGACACCGAGCAGCTCGCGCAGACCGAAAAGTTCCTGAAGTCGGGCTTCATCAGCGTCGACATCTTCTCGGTGTCGCCGGTCGACGAGCAGGGCGAGGGGACACGCAGGGTGCGGCGCGTCGGTGATGCGCCGCAGGCCATGTCCGGCTTCGCCGTCGGCGAGGAAGCGGAGCAGCAGCAGCAGGTGACGATCCGCGACGTCGGTGAGGTGGCCGCGCCGGTCGACAGGGCGCAGCCGAAGCTGGTGCCCGGCTCGACGGCACGCGTCGACGTGGTGGTGCGCACGCGCCGGATCGGCCACTTCTTTCCGGGCGGCACCGTGGACGCCTTCGACATCTGGCTCGAACTTGAAGGGCGCGATGCCGAGGGCAAGGTCGTCTACTGGAGCGGGCAGGTGGCCGACGAGGGGCGTGGTCCGGTCGAACCAGGCGCGCACTTCTACAAGTCGTATCAGCTCGATGCGAACGGCAACCCGATCAACAAGCGCAACGCCTTCCAGTCGCGCAGCGTGCTCTACGTCCGCCTCATCCCGCCAGGCGCCGCCGACGTGGCGCACTACCGCGTGCGGATCCCGAAGGACGCGAAGGGGCCGATGACCTTCACCGCGAAGCTGAACTACCGGAAGTTCGCGCACTACTACACGCAGTTCGCCTACGCCGGCCAGCCGGTGCCAGGGCAGGACCCCTCGCTCATCGGCAAGGGGCACAACGACCTCGAGTATTCGTTCGATCTGGCCAACATCCCCAAGAACGTCTCGGGCCAGATCAAGAACGAGATTCCCAACCTGCCGATCATCATCCTCGCCGAAGCGAAGGCGACGATTCCGCTGGGCGACGCGTCGACGCCGACGGTGTGGACGCCGGTGGTGGACAAGAAGGACCGCGAACGTTGGAACGACTGGGGCATCGGCCTGCTGCTGCAGGGCGACATTAAGGCCGCCGAGTATGCGTTCAAGCAGGTCACCGTCGCCGAGCCCGAGTACGCCGACGGCTGGCTGAACGTCGCGCGCGCACTCATTCAGGAAGGCGAGACCGATGCGGCGAAGCCGTACATCGCGGAGGCGCTGAAACGCGATGCCTCGCTGGGCCGCATTCACTTCTTCAAGGCGATGATCGAAAAGGCTGACGGCGACTATCAGGCGGCATTGGCCTCGCTGAAGGTTGTCATCGAGAAGTATCCGCGCGACCGCGTGGCGCTGAACCAGATCGCGCGCGTCCTCTTCCTCGAACGGCAGTACGCCGAGGCGATCACCTATCTCGAACGCGTCGCGCGCATCGATCCCGAGGACCTGCAGATGCACTACACGGCGATGCTGGCCTACCGCGGCCTCGGCAACGCCGACCTTGCCGAGCGCGAGGCGCAACTCTTCACGCGCTTCAAGGCCGAGGAAGCGGCGCAGGCCATCACCGGATCGCGGCGGCTGCTCAGCCCTGAAGACAACAACGAGCGCCAGCAGATCCACGAGCACGAGGGTGTGACACCGAATAGTCGCACGTCACCGGTCGTCAGTCGCAAGTCACCGGTCGCAGGTCACGCGCCGGCCGTCACGAACTGAGAACAGCCATGACACGTTCGATCGCAGCCACGTTCGTCGCCGTCGGCGCTGCCGTTGCAGCGCTCGCCGCCGCCCCGGGCGCCATTACGTTCACCGACGTCACCACCGCTGCCGGCATCCGCTTCACGCACAACAGCGGTCGTGCCGGGAAGAAGTACCTGCCGGAAACGCTCGGTGCCGGCGCGGCGTTCTTCGATGCCGACGACGATGGGTGGCAGGACCTGTTCCTGGCGAACGGCAAGAACTGGACGCCTGGTGGCAAACGGACACCCAGCGCGCTCTACCGCAACACCGGCAAGGGCTCGTTCGTGGAGATCACGGCGGGGAGCGGACTCGACGCCGACATGTACGCGATGGGCGTGGCCGCCGGCGACTACGACAACGACGGCCGTCAGGACCTCTATGTGACGGCGCTCGAAGGCGATCGTCTGTTCCACAACGAGGGGGCCGGCAAGTTCAAGGACGTGACGAAGCTGGCCGGTATCGCCAACGCGAACTTCGGCACCAGCGCGGCCTGGCTCGACTACGACAAGGACGGCCTGCTCGACGTCTTCGTCGCCAACTACGTCCAGTGGACGGCCAAGGGTGACCTGTTCTGTTCGCTCGACGGCGCCGCGAAGTCGTATTGCACGCCGGAGTCGTACAAGGGGACGGCGTCGCGTTTGTTCCGCAACCTCGGCGGCGGAAAGTTCGAGGACGCCGGCAAGAAGGCCGGTGTCGCCGACCCGACCAGCAAGTCGCTCGGGACCACCGTGCTCGACTACAACCAGGACGGCTGGCCCGACATCTTCGTGGCCAACGACACGCAGCCGAACAAGCTGTATCGCAACAACAAGAACGGCACGTTCAAGGACGAGGCGATGGGCGCGGGCGTCGCGTTCAGCGAGGACGGCGTGGCGCGCGGCGCGATGGGCGCCGACTCCGCCGACTACGACCGCTCGGGACGTCCGCACCTGCTGGTCGGCAACTTCTCGAACCAGATGCTCGGCCTCTACCACAACGAAGGCACGGGGCTGTTCGTCGACGAAGCGCCCAAGTCGACGGTCGGACGGGCGAGCCTGCTGTCGCTTGCCTTCGGCGTCTTCTTCTTCGACTACGACCTCGACGGCCTGCCGGACATCCTGGCCGCAAACGGTCACATCGAGGAGGAGATCGGTCGTGTGCAGCCGCGCATCCAGTACAAGGAATCGCCGCTGCTGTTCCGCAACGCCGGCCAAAAGCGTTTCGAGAACACCAGCACCGCCGTCGGCGCCGCCTTCGCGCGGCCGATCGTCGCGCGCGGCGCGGCGTACTCCGACTACGACCACGACGGCGATCTGGACGTGCTACTCACCAGTAACCACGGTCCGGCCTACCTGTTCCGCAATGACGGCGGCAATGCGAACAACTGGATCACCGTGCGGACGCGCGGCGTGAAGTCGAACCGCGACGGCATCGGCGCCGTGGTGCGGGTCACCAGCGCGCAGGGCAAGCAGTGGAGCCTGGTGCGCAGCGGCTCGAGCTACGCCTCGCAGAGCGACCTGGCGCTCACCTTCGGCCTCGGCAAGGACACGACGGTGTCGGCCGTGGAGGTGGAGTGGCCGAGCGGCGCGAAGGATCGCATCGCGAACGTGCAGGCGAAACAGCGCATCGTCATACAAGAAGGCACCGGCCTCGTAAGATAGTCGGCGGATGCCCGCCGTCGATACGCTCCCCCGACTGTTCCTGCAACTCGTCGTCATTCTCGGCGCGTGCCGCCTCCTCGGCGCGCTCGGCCGCCGGCTTGGCCAGACGCAGGCGGTTGGCGAGATGGTGGCCGGCATCGTCCTCGGACCGTCAGTACTCGGCGCCCTTGCGCCGGTGTTCCAGACGTGGCTCTTTCCGCAGTTGCTGCGGGTGGAGGCCGGCACGTCCGCGGTGTCGGTGCCGCACCCGTCGATGGCGATCCTGTTCGCACTGAGTCAGCTCGGGCTCGTGCTCTACATGTTCCTCGTCGGTCTCGATCTGCAACTGGACCAACTAGCGGGGCGCATGCGCAGCGTCAGCATGGTGTCGGTGGCGGGCATTGCCGTGCCGTTTGTGCTTGGCGCCGGCGTTGCGCTGCTGTTCATCGGCGAGCCGCTGTTCTTCCCGGCGGGCATCCGTCCGCTGCACGCCGTGCTGTTCACCGGCGCGGCCATGTCCATTACGGCGTTCCCGATGCTGGCGCGCATCATCCAGGAGCAGGGGATGGCGGGCACGCGCGTCGGCACGCTCGCGCTGGCTGCAGGCTCAGTGAACGACATCGTGGCGTGGTGCCTGCTGGCCATGCTGCTCGCCAGCCTGAACGCGCGGCCGGCGATCGCGCTGCTGGCGATTGCCGGAGGCGCGCTGTTCGCGCTGTTCATGTTCGTGGTGGTACGTCCCGCACTACGGGTGCTGTCGCGCTGGACCGAGCGCGACCACGAGGTCAGCGCCACCACCCTGCTCTCGGTGCTGCTGGTGGTGGTGGCCTCCGCGGCCGTCACCGACGGCCTCGGCCTGCACGCGGTCGGCGGCGCGTTCGTGGCGGG
>CALQBJ020000102.1 GCA_943328785.2 Bifidobacterium breve | reverse complement strand
GTGCCGATGGCGCAGCGCGAGGGAGCCTACGCACTTGGCGCCACACGCTTCGAGGCCATCGCGGCGGCGCTCTTCTACGCGCGCACCGGCATTATCGGCGCGGTGATGCTCGGGTTCGGCCGCGCACTCGGCGAGACCATGGCGGTCACCATGGTGATCGGCAACAACCCGCAGGTGTCGGCGTCGCTGTTCGCGCCGCAGTACACCATGGCCGCCGTCCTCGCCAACGAGTTCACCGAAGCGGCCGACCAACTCTACCTGCACGCGCTCACCGAAATCGGGCTCGTGCTCTTCATCATCACGCTGGTCGTCAACGGCCTGTCACGCCTGCTCATCTGGAGTATGGCGAGCAGCTCGAAGCCGGCGCGTGTGCCCGCGTCGGCACTGCCGGCCGCGGCCGAGGCCTGACGCGATGCTACGCCGCAAACTCGTCTCGAGATTGTTCGTCGGCTTCTGCGCCGGCGCCGTCGTACTGGCGTTGATCCCACTGGCGATGATCCTGTTCTTCGTGATGTCGCAGGGCGTGCAGGCCCTCGACCTCGACTTCTTCACGCACCTGCCCACACCCGTCGGCGAAGCGGGTGGCGGCATGGCCAACTCGATCGTCGGTACGCTCATCCTGACCGCGCTCGGCTCGGTGATGGCCATCCCGATCGGGGTGCTCAGCGGCGTCTACATGTCGGAGTACGCCGGCACCCGGGTGGCCTCGGCGATCCGCTTCGCGGCCGACACCCTGAACGGCGTCCCCTCGATCGTGATCGGCGTGTTCGCCTACGGTGTCGCCGTGCTGCCGTTCAAGCAGTTCAGCGCGCTGGCCGGCGGGCTGGCGCTCGGCATCATGATGATCCCGATCATTGCGCGCACGACGGAGGAACTGCTCCTGCTGGTGCCAGGCACGATGCGGGAGGGGGCATTGGCGCTCGGCGCGACCCGCGCCCGCGCGGTGTTCACCGTGGTGCTGCCGGCCGCCGCGCCAGGGATCGTGACCGGCATCGTCCTCGCCCTCTCGCGCATTGCCGGCGAGACCGCGCCGCTGCTCTTTACGTCGTTCAACAACCGGTTCTTCAACTCGAACGTCACGCAGCCGATCTCGTCGCTGACAGTGCAGGTGTTCACCTACGCTATCTCGCCGTACGAGGACTGGCACCGGCAGGCCTGGGCCGGCGCGCTCGTGCTCGTGTCGATCGTCCTCGTCTGCTCGCTGCTGGCGCGCTTCGCCACGCGCAAGATGTCCGGCTTCACCCGGACCTGAGCGTTCTCGCGCGCAGTGCCCGGCTTTTGGTCGGACGTGTGCGTGCAGTCGTAGTGTCCGGCTTCAGCCGGACCGTGAACGTCGCGTCCCCCATCTCTGCTAGCCTGCGGCCGTGAGCCTGCGCGAACGACTGGCCGGCGCCGGCCAGTCACTGGCGGTGATCATGCCGCTGTCGGTGCCCTCCTGTGGCCGCGATCCCTCCGACCTGCCGATGCGCGTCGAGTTCCACATCGTCGGCGACTATCGCTTCTCGTGGCGCGAGCAGCGCACGGTAACGCGCCTGGCGGAGCAGGCAGCCGCTGAGGCGCGCGGCCTGTTGCCCGGACTGCCCGCGCACCTGTTCCTGAAGGTGCGGGCCGGTGGGAACGTCATTCCGGCGACGGGCGACGTGAGCAACGCCATCGGTCCGAACGCGATCTGGTGGGATGTCGATCCGCGGCACGCCGGCGGCGTGCCGCGCCGCGGCCTGACGGAGACGCCCGTGGGTGAAGGCATGGCCATCGCCTTCGAGCGCGACTTTGCGCACGCCTCGCGGCCGTGGGGGGGCGGGGAGGCGGACACGGGCAGGGTGCGCGACGTGCTGGCGATGTCCGCCGACGAGTGGGGTGCGTGGCTCTCGGCCGACCGGCGCAATCGCCGCCGACCGACGATGTGAATCGGCTCGCCGGATTCTGAGCCGTACGGCGCCAGTCTACCGGCGTGGGAACTGATCCGGGTTGTTCGTGAAGAGGGCGTCGACGCCCCAGGTGTAGAGGAACTGCGCCATCTCGTCCTTCGCGCTCGCGTATGACGTCTTCTCGTCGGAGCGGACGGTCCAGATGGTGACGGTGAGCCCGAGAGCGTGGGCGCGCGTCACCAGGTCCTGGTGCGAGGCCACCAGATGCTTCTCAGGCGCGATCCCCTGCGCGAATGTCGCCAGGTCCTTCAGCTGGGCGTCGGTGATGTCCTGCTCGTCCGAGGTGAGGAACACGCGCGGCACGCTGGGCAGCTCCACCGACATGCGCTTGATCGTCGGCCGGTCGAACGACTGGATGATCACGGGCGTCTTCTTCAGTGACTCCGCCGTGTCGAGTCCGTGCTTCTTCACCGATTCGACGAACAGCTTCGCCATATCGATGCCGCGGGCGGTGTAGAGCGGCGGCGACTTCAGTTCCGGGTAGACACCGACGCCGGGATGCTGCTGCACGCGCGCCAGCATCTCATCCCAGGTGGGCACCTGCGCGCCTGCGAATGTCGCGTCGAACCAGCGTCCGGCGTCGAGCTTCTTGATCTCCGCCACCGTGAAGTCGTTCGCCACCCAGCGCTTCTCGCCGTTACGTCCCTTCACCTCCGGGCTGAAGCGCGCGGCGTAGGCGTCTTCCACGTTGGTGGTCCGTTCGAGCGTGTCGTCGTGCAGGCACACCAGCACGCCGTCCTTCGAGACGGCAAGGTCGGGCTCGACGAAGTCGGCCTTCTGGGCGATGGCGAGGTCGTAGGAGGCAAACGTATGTTCGGGGGCATAGCCCGACGCACCGCGGTGCGCAATGAGCACCTTCGGGCCGTCCGCGCCGCGCACGAGCACCGTGGCGGCAACCACGCCAAGGCCAGCGAATAGCAGGGAAGCAAGGCGGAAAGAGGTCATGCGCGGATTATAGGGGCGCGCTGTGACGGGCACGTGACGGAGCAGGAGGGCAGGAGGGCAGGAAGGCCGGGAAGGCCGGGAGGGGCGGGTAGGGCAGGAGGGCCTGCAATCCGGATCCCGCGTAGTGTCCGGCTTTAGCCGGACCAATCAGCATTCAGCAATAGAAAAGGCCCCGGAGGACATATGCCCCCGGGGCCCAGCGTGACTGACGTATTGCCTATTGCCTATTGCCTATCGCCTACGGCCCATCGCCCAGAGCCTGAAGCCCGGAGCCGAGAGCCTGCCTAGAAGTTCAGTCGGAACGCCACCTGCACCTGACGGTTGGTGCCGAGGCCCACCGTGGTGCCGACCGTGCTGGCGACACGACCGAAGGCGCTGCCGGCGGCGGCCGCCGTGTAGGGCTGTCCGGGCTGGACCTTGTTCGCTTCCGTCGTGCTGCTGCTCGGCAGCGCGTTGGCAAGCGTCGAGGGCGGGTTCGTGAAGTTGTTCGCGTTGAACAGGTTGAACACTTCGACGCGGAACTCACCGCTGGTGCGGCCGAACGGCACCTTCTTGGCAACGACCATGTCCATCTGCCGGAACGACGGGCCGTGCAGCGCGTTGCGCTCCAGGTTGCCGAACGTGCCGGGCTTGGGTGCCGCGAAGGCGGCCGGGTTCAGGAACAGCAACCCGCCGTTGGTGATGAGCGGATCCACACCGGGAATCAGGTCGGGCCGGCGCGTGGCGCGCGAGGCGCCGCCGCCGGGCGTGTTGACGACCGCCGTGCGGTCCGCCGCTGCGTTCAGGAACGTGTTGCCAGCCGCGTCGACGTAGACGATGTCGTTGCGGCCGATGGTGACGTTGATGGGCAGGCCGCTGCGGCCGTTGAAGATGCCGCCGACGCTCCAGCCGCCCGTGAGCAGCCCCTTGCCGGGCAGTGTGTAGAGGGCGCTGAAGTTGTAGGTGTGGCGCACGTCGAAGTTGTTGTAGCCGTAGTCGAAGTCGAAGTCCCCGATGGCCCGCGCGTTGTTCGACGCGGTGATGGCTTCGTTCGACCCGCCGGTGTTGCCCTTGCTGTAGCCGAGCGTGTACTGCCCGTTCAGCACGAGGCCGCTGGCCGACCGCCGTGTCAGCGACAGCTGCATGGCGTTATAGCTGTCACGGCCGCCGCTCGTCTTGTAGTCGACCTCGGCGTACGGACGCTGGATGCTCGCAATCGAGGAACCTGGGCAGAGCGAGCCGGTCAGCACCTGGCCGCTGGCGCAGGTGACGATGTCGAACTCGCGCACCTGCGTGCCGGCCGCGGCGCCGTTGCTCTGCACGCCAATCGTGCGGTTGGCGATGCTGCGGAGGAACAGGTTGCGACCCTGGCTACCGACGTAAGCCACGGTGGCCGCCATGTTGCCGGGCAGTTCCTGCTGCAGCGACACCGTCTCGCTGTACACCTTCTCCGGCAGCGTGTACTCGTTGGCGTAGGCACGCGGCTGGTAGGAGCGGTTGTTCGGGTTGTTGACGAAGTTCGCGCGGATGGCGTTCGCGTCAACCGGGAACGCGAGGAGCGCGCCCGACGTGACGGTAGTGCTGATGCGCTCGGCTTCGACCGGCTGCAGCTGGTCTTCGGTCTGGCCGGGCCCGACGAAGATGCCGCCGCCAGCCTTGATGACCGTCTTCGACGAAGGCATCCAGGTGGCCGACACACGCGGCTGGAAGTTCGTCTTCTTCATCGTCAGGAACGGCGTGGTGTTCGGGTCGATGAGGCCGGTCGTGATGTTGAACTTCACGATGCGGTTGTCACGCTCGCGCAGCGGCGTGTAGTAGTCGTAGCGCAGGCCGTAGTTCAGGGTGAAGGTCGGCGATAGCCGCCATTCGTCCTGCGCGAAGGCCACGAAGTAGTTCTGCACCGTGTGCTTCATGCCGGTCGCGCCGTTGTTGAACGGGCTCGGCTCGCTGAGGTCGCCGAAGTACTGGATGCTGGTCGGCGTGTTCGCGAGGAAGCCGGTGAGGTTGGCGAAGGTGTAGGTGATGCCACCCTGCTGGTCGGTGGCCATCCGGATGAGGCGGACATCGGCGCCCATCTTCATCAGGTGGTTGCCTGCCGTGCGCGACAGCGTGTCGGCGAAGGTCAGCGAGTAGGGGTCGTAGGGAGCGCTGCGGCCGTTGCCGGCGCTGTTCACGCGAACCAGACCACCCGGCGTCGCGAGGCCGGTGCTCGAGCCCTGGCCGGCGATGCCGCTATTGGCCACCGTGCCGCTCAGACTCAGATTGATGTTCTCGAAGCCGGCGTTGGTGTTCGCACCGATGCGGGTCGGCGCGGCGTTGTAGCCGAACTTGAATTCGTTGACGCTCGAGCCCAGCAGACCCTGGAGGTTGACGACGGCGTTGGACGGCTTGGCCGTCATATAGAGCTGTTTGCCGGTGACGCCGACCGGGTCAAGGTTGTCGCCCTGGTCGTGGAAGACGCGTGCGTAGGCCGACCAATTGGTGCTCAGGCGGTAGTCGAGACGCGCCGAGTAGGCGTTCTCGGTGACGCGCTGCACGTCCTGGAGTTGCATGATGTCGAGGTCGGGGTTCGTCGAGGCGCCCTGGATGCGAATCGCGCCAGGGGCGGTGAAGCCCGAACGCAGCGCCGCGATCGCGGGGACCGCACGGGTCCAGGCCGCGGCGCTCGGCACGGCTTCGACGAAGTTCTTGCCGGCATCGAGGCGATAGCCTTCGTAGCTGCCGAAGAAGAACGCACGGTTCTTGAGGATGGGGCCGCCAATCGACCCGCCGAACTGGTTCTGCTTCAGCGACGACTTCGGACCGGCCGACTGCACGGTGCCGTCGGTGTTGCGGATCGCGTCGAAGTAGTTGCGCGCATCCATCCTGTCGCTACGCACGTACTCGAACAGCGAGCCGCGGTAGGCGTTGCCGCCGCTCTTGGTGACGACGCTCACCTGCCCGCCGGTGCCCGTGCCGAACTCCGCGGCGTAGCCGCTCGACTCGACGCGGAACTCCTGCACGTTCTCGAGGCTGGCCTGCAGCTTGAACGGTGTCTTGTTCTCGCCGTTCGCATTGCCGGGCGATGCGTCGACGATGGCCGAGCCTTCGACGCCGTCGTACTTGATGACGTTCTGCTCGTTGGCGCGGCCCGAGAAGCGGATGTCCTGCCAGGTGCCGTCGCCCGCGTTCTGCGAGCCTGGCGCCTGCAGCATCAACTGCGACATCTGGCGGCCGTTCACCGGCAGGTTCTGCACCTCGCGTACGCTCACGTTCGCGCCGATGCGCGCGGAGCTGATGTCGAGGACCGGCGCCGTCGCGATGACGGTGACGCTCTCCTGCACGCCGGCGGGACGGAACTCGAAGTCGAGCGCCAGTTCCTGCCCGACGGCCAGCGGGATGCTGGTGTATTCGACAATCGAGAAACCAGGCTTCTCGGCACCGATGGTGTAGGTGGACGGCTTCAGCGGGCTGACCACGAAGAAGCCGGCGTCGTTGCTGAGCGCCAGACGCATCTCGCCCGTCTTCTCGTTCGTCACCTTGACCGTGGCCCCGCCCACGAAGGCGTTGCTCGAGTCGCGCACCGAACCGCTGATTCGCCCGTCACTCTGTGCCGCCGCCAGCGAGGGCAGCAGCGCCAGAAACATCGCCACGACCGCCCAACGAAACACTCTCATTGATTCCTCCCACTCCGCTCGACCCCGAACATCGGGGGCAGGGGTTCGACCCGTGGGTCGAACTGTGCTGTGCGCACCGGTTGCGCGGTTCGCACCTTCAGAGCGTAGAAAACTGGGGTAAGCGCGGCGTGACGCTCGTGTTACAGCGACGTTAACTGCGTGCGAAGGTTGGAGGTTGGAGGGGGAGGGGGCGGCGGTGAAAAGTTGGAACTTGGGGTTTAGAAGTCAGAAGTGCAGAGATTGGGCGTGATCCCAAAATATGACTTCTGACTTCTCAATTCTTACTTTGACGCGATTTACACGATGGTGCCGGGCTTGATCACTCCGTCCTTGGGGACGATGATCACGCCGTCGCGGATGAAATAGCCGTCGCCGTCGGCATGGCGCACGCCGGCTTCATTCACCAGGCGCGAGCCGTCACCAATGCGGGCGTTCTTGTCGACGATGACGCGGTCGAGCACGACGTTGCGGCCGATGCCCAGGCGTGGCCGATCGCCGCGGGCCGGCGCCACATCGCCGTCCTCGTAGTAGTCGGCGCCGAGCAGCACCGACCGCTTGATGGTCGTGCCTTCGAGAATGTGCGTGCGGATGCCGATGACCGATTCCTCGACCGTGCACTTCCCCAGATAGCACCCTTCCGACACGATGGCGTCGTGCAGCCGCGCGTCCACCAGGCGCGAACCCGGCAGGAAGCGCGGGTGCGTGAAGATGGGGCGCGTCGGGTCGTAGAACTTGAAGGGCGACCCCGGCTTGGTCAGCATGATGTTGGCGTCGTAGAACGACTCCACCGTGCCGACGTCGGCCCAGAAACCGCGGAACAAATATGAGTTGACTCGGTACTTGTCCAGCGCCGCCGGAATCACCTCGCGTCCGAAGTCGGTGGCGTCGGTCTTCTCGAGCAGATCCATCAGGACCTCGCGCGAGAACACGTAGACACCCATCGAGGCGACGAACGGCTTCTCCGGTGTGTGCCCCAGGGCCACCGCCCCCTTGGGAATGCTCTGCCCGATCTCGGCCAGCCGCGCCGCATCGGGCTTCTCCTCGAAGGCGACGATGTGACCATCGCGATCGAAGCGGAAGATGCCCATCTGCGTCGCATCCGCAGGCGTGCACGGTTGCGCCGCGATGGTGATGTCGGCGCGACGGTCGATATGCGCGTCCACCATCTCCGAGTAATCCATGCGATACAGGTGATCGCCAGCGAGGATGAGGTAGTAGTCGGCGTCGTAGCGCAGGAAGTGCCGCGAGGCCTTACGGACCGCATCGGCCGTGCCCTGGAACCAGTTCGTGTTCTCGGGCGTGATTTCAGCCGCGAGGATTTCGACGAACCCCGGGCTGAACAGATCCATGCGGTACGTCTGGCTGATATGCCGGTTCAGCGACGCCGAGTTGAACTGCGTCAGCACGAAGATGCGGCGGATGTCCGCATGCAGGCAGTTGCTGACCGGAATGTCGATCAGCCGATACTTCCCGCCGAGCGGCACCGCCGGCTTCGAGCGCAGTTGTGTGAGCGGAAAGAGGCGCGATCCCTGACCGCCCCCCAAAATGATTGCAAGAACTTCGTTATTCACGGCCACTCCGTAATGCAAAGGGTACACCCGGTGTTACTTGCCGACGCCGCCAGAGTGTAGTGGCCGGGTAACGGGCGTGTAAACGAATCTGCTACAATTCTGGCGTTTTGCGGCACAGGTGTCGTCGCGGCAGGTGAGGGGGAGGATCCGTTGGCATTTCGTCTGATTCCGCGCGAAGAGAAGTTTTACGGTGACTTCCAGGCGCTGGCCGACGAGCTCCAGCGCGGAGCCGTCCTCCTTGAGGAAATGCTCGCCGGCGACGAGCCGGTCTGGGACAAGGCCGAGGAGATCCAGGAGGTCGAGCACAAGTGCGATTTCCTGACCCACGACATCATCTCCCGCCTGAATCGCACCTTCGTCACCCCCATCGATCGCGAAGACATCCACGAACTGGCCAAGTCGCTCGATGACGTGATGGACGCCATCGATGCAGCGGCGACGCTGGTGAAGCTGTACAAGCTCAAGCACATCCGCTTCGGCGCGCGCGAGCTCGCCGTCACCATCACGACCAGCACGAAACAGATTCGCCTTGCGCTCGACGCCCTCGAACGGAGGAAGGGGGTCACCACCCACGCGGTGGAGATCAACCGGCTCGAGAACGAAGCCGACCGGATCCATCAGGAAGCGGTGCGGCAATTGTTCGAGGACGAGAAGGATCCGATTGTCGTGATGAAGTGGAAAGAAACGCTCGATTTCCTCGAGCACGCTACTGATCGCTGCGAAGACGTTGCGAACGTCCTCGAAGGCGTCGTCGTCAAGCACGGTTAGGCACAGATGTTCTGGATCGTCGCGGCGCTCATCGGCGTCGCGCTTCTCTTCGACTACATCAACGGCTTCCACGACGCAGCGAACTCCATCGCCACCGTCGTCTCCACGCGTGTCCTGTCGCCAGGCAAGGCGGTCATCTGGGCCGCCTTCTTCAACTTCGTGGCGGCCTTCGTCTTCGGCACTGCCGTGGCCAAGACGGTCGGCTCGGGGATGATCGACATCAAGATCGTCACCTTCGCCGTGGTGCTCGGCGGGCTCACCGGCGCGATCGTGTGGGACCTCATCACCTGGTACTTCGGCCTGCCGACGAGCTCGTCGCACGCGCTCATCGGTGGCTATGCCGGGGCGGCAGTGGCGAAGGCCGGGTTCGCCGCGCTCATCCCGAGTGGATGGACGCTGACCGTCATCTTCATTTTCCTCTCGCCGCTGATCGGCCTCACGGCCGGCCTGCTGCTGATGACCGCGATCCTGTGGATCTTCCGCTGGACGCCGCCGTCGCGCGTCGACCGCTGGTTCCGGCGCCTGCAGTTGGTGTCGGCCGCGTTCTTCAGCCTGAATCACGGCGCGAACGACGCGCAGAAGACGATGGGTATCATCGCCGGCATCCTCTTCGCGTCGGGTTACATCCAGACGTTCTACATCCCGTTCTGGGTGGTGCTGCTCGCGCACACCGCCATCGGCCTCGGTACGCTGGCCGGCGGCTGGCGCATCATCCACACGATGGGGTCGAAGATTACGAAGCTGCAGCCCGTGGGCGGCTTCGCCGCCGAAACCGGCGCGGCTCTGGCGCTGATGACCGCGACGCTGACGGGTGTGCCGGTCAGCACCACGCACGCGATCACCGGGGCGATTGTCGGTGTCGGCGCGACGCGCCGCCTCTCGGCCGTGCGCTGGGGTGTGGCCGGCCAGATCGTGTGGGCCTGGGTCCTGACCATTCCGGCCGCCTTCACCATCGGTGGCGGCACCTACCTGCTGCTGCGTCTCGCCGGCGCGAACTGATGCTGAGGCTGCCGTCGCTGGCCTGCAGGCCCGCAGCTACCTAGCGTCTGTCGTGTCCGGCTTCAGCCGGACGACGTCACGCCCGCGTCGTGTCTCCCGCCTTCAACGTCACGGTAAAGCAGGCGCCGCCCTCGGGGCGATTTCTCACGCTGACCCGTCCTCCATGCAGTTCGACCAGGTGCTTGACGATCGAGAGGCCGAGCCCCGTGCCGCCAGGGTCGCGTGCGCGTGACTTGTCCACCCGGTAGAAGCGCTCGAATACGCGCAGGCGATCCTCATCCGGAATGCCGGGGCCGCTGTCGAGGACGTCAATGGCCAGTTCGTCACCCTCACGTCGTGTTGCTACGGTGATGGTGCCATCCTCTGGCGAGTAGGCACTGGCGTTCGCCACGAGGTTGCGCAATACGTCGTGCAGCTTGGCGGGGTCTGCCTGCGCCGTGCCGGCGTCCGCCCCCACGTCGACATGCGGCTGGTGCGCCCTGGCTTCGAGGGCCGGTGCCAGATCGGCGAACACCGACTGGACGAGGCTGCGCAGATCGCAGTCGACGATGTCGAGCGTCTCCTGCCCCGCATCGAGCCGGGCCAGCCTGAGCAGGTCCTGGACCAGGCGCTCCATGCGGCGTGCGTGCCGCATGATGATCTCGAGGAAGCGCTCGGTCTCGTCCGGGCTCGTGTCGCCCTCCGACAGCGCCTCGACATAGCCGCGAATCGCCGTCAGCGGCGTGCGGAGTTCGTGCGAGACGTTGGCGACGAAGTCGCGGCGGATCCGGTCGGCGCGCTTCAGCTCGGTGACATCGTGCAACACCAGCACCACGCCGTGCGGCCACCCGGCTGTGACGGGGGCGGCGCGGCCGATGATGGTGCGCGTGTTGTCGCGCGGCGGTGTGAACTCCAGCGAGGCGGGCGTACGGCCGTCGAGGATGGCGGTCACCAGGTCGGTAATGGCCGGATGCCGGATCGTCTCGAGGTAGTGACGGCCGATCGGCGCCTCGTCGATCCGCAGCATCTCCTGCGCGGCGGCGTTCACGAGCTGCAGGCGTCCGGCCTGGTCGACGACGATCACGCCCTCGATCATGCCGGCGAGAATGGCCGCGATGCGGCCCCGGTCGCGCTCGAGTTCCTGGATGCGGTTGCCGAGTTCGTGCACCGAGTCGTCCAGCGCCCGCGCGACAATCCCGAGTTCATCATCGCCGTAGTCGAGGCGCGGCGGCGTGAGGTCGCCCTGGCGGTAGCGCTGCGCCACCCAGGCGATGGCGCGCACGCGCTGACCGATGCGGCCCGCCAGGACACCCGCGATCACGATGCCGCCGAGCAGTGCCAGGCCGAGGGCGGTGAGCGTGGCGGTGAGGATGCTGGAGAGCTGCGTCTGGACGCTCGTCAGCGGCAGCGCGATACGCACGAAAGCGACGGTGGGATGCGTGGCCGGTAGCGCCACGTACAGCATCTCTTCACCGAGCGTCGCGCTGGTACGGCGCGACAGCCCGACGCCCGACTCGCGCGCCTGCACGACTTCGGGTCGCGTGGCGTGGTTCTCCATCGCGGCCAGTGCCTCGGGCGGCTCCGCTGAGTCGCCGAGGACGCCGCCGTCGCGTGCGATGAAGGTGACTCGCGCGGTGAGCAGCGCGCCGATGTAATCGGCTTCGGCATCGAGCGACCGGCGGTTGTTGCGGGTGTCGACGGCGCGCGCCAGCAGTTCGACGGCGATCTGCGCCTCGGTCTTCAGCGTCTGCTCGACCCTCGCGTTGGTCTGCCGCTGCATCGTGACGGCGAAGAGCGCGCCGGCGACTGTGAGGGTCAGGACCGCTGCGGAGATGCCGGCCAGAAAGAGCTTGGTTTGAAAGGACGCTCGCGGCATCGTCAGTTCCTCATGCCGGTTCAGGCGGCGTTTCGAGCAATCGATACCCGAACTGCTTCACCGTGACCAGCGCCGTCTCGAGGAAGGGCAGTTTCTCGCGCAGGCGCCGCACGTGGACATCCACCGTGCGGGTGCCGCCGGTGTAGGTGTAACCCCAGACGTCGGTGAGCAGCACGTCGCGCGAGAGCACGCGTCCGCGGTTGCCCAGCAGATACTGCAGCAGCAGGAACTCCTTGGCGGTCAGCGCCACCGGCGTGCCGCCACTGACGACGGTGTGCTGGATGCTGTCGACGACGATCGGGCCGTAGGCGACGGCGGTGTCCACTGTCGTCGCGCGGGCCGTTCGGCGGAGCAGGGCGCGCACGCGCGCCACGAGTTCGCCCGGGCTGAACGGTTTGGCCAGGTAGTCGTCGGCGCCGAGGTCGAGGCCGGCGATCCGCTCCGATTCGTCGCTGCGCGCCGTGACTATGATGATGGGAATGGTCGCCGTCTTCACGTCGGCCCGCACCTGGCGGCAGATCTCGAGACCATTCACCTGCGGCAGCATGAGATCGAGCACCAGGAGATCAGGCGCCTCCGCGGCGATCACCGCCAGTGCGTCGCGGCCTGATGCGCGCACGTCGACCTCGAAGCCGCCCTTCTGCAGGTAACGGCGCATCAGGTCGGCAATGTCCGGATCGTCTTCGACGACGAGAATGCGGCTCATGATCGGTACGCCCGATGGTACTCCACGGGGCCCTGGCTGGAGGGGCAGGAGGGTGGCTGGCGGGTCGAGCAGTTCGCACGTCCGGCTGAAGCCCGACACTACAGAGGTCGCAGTCGCGCGAACCAACGTGCCAGTCGTAGTGTCCGGCTTGAGCCGGACCGTGGTTCAGTCTGTGTCCTGAATCGGGCACACCTCAGCCGTCGAATCGATCGATTTGCTGGCATTTCACGCTGGCATCGACCTTGGAGTTCCCTGGTCATCGCGCACTCGTGACGCGAAGGAGGCGGAGATGACCAAGTACCTGGCTGGCGTGCTGACGGTGATTGCGGTGGGTGTGCTCGGTGTCGCGTATGGTTTGCTGGTGCCGCGCATGCCGGCGCTCGATGCGGCGGCTCCAGCCTATGCCGACGTGCAGGTGCCGGTCGCCGCGGCGCCGGCGAGCGACGCCGTCCAGGCGCGGCCGCAGGTGGTGACCTACGTGCCTGCCGCCCCTGCGACAGCCCCTATGGCGGTTGAGGAGCCTGTGGCCCGTCCCGTGCGCACGGTGTCGTACGAGCCGGAGGCCCAGCGGCGCGTAGTGCGCGACCGCTACATCGAGCGGACGCCGCGACGTGACTGGAAGAAGACCGCGATGATCATCGGTGGCTCGTCGGCGGCTGGTGCGGGTGTCGGCGCCATCTTCGGCGGGAAGAAGGGCGCGCTCATCGGCGCGGCGATCGGTGGCGGCGCGAGCACCATCTACGAGACCCGCAAGTAGTCCGGTCGTCCGGCTACAATGCCGTCCATGCACGCACTGCTCG
>CALQBJ020000101.1 GCA_943328785.2 Bifidobacterium breve | reverse complement strand
TTTTCCAGGTGGATGTGTATGCGCAGGTCGCGGTCGAACGCGGCCAGTTCCTCGAAACAGACGCGATAGGTGGCGCAGCCGTCCTCGGGAACGGTGAAGTCACGGGCCAGGGCACGCACGAGGTCGAGTTCGTTACCCGCGCTCTGGTGCTCGGCCTCCATCATCCGGATCGGGTTCATCACCGTCCCGAACATGTTGGGCGGCGGTCCACTCCCCTCGGCGTCGGCGCGAGCCAGCGCGCAGATGAACGGGAACAGGATCTCCTCCTCTTTCATCAGGTGCATCGACAACGCATCGGTAATCGCGCCGAAGTGCTGTCGGATGGTCAGCAGCTCGGGGTGCCGCGCGCCGTGTACGTCTGACAGCTTCGCGAGGTGCGCGGCGATCACCGGCAACTGCGCCCGCACGTAGCTGTGGTGACGCCGAACGATGAAGCGGGCGAGTTCACCGGCGACCCAGGTGGCGTCTGGTGTCTCGCCAGGCGTCGTGCGCGGCCCGAGCGCGTCGAGCGCACCCACCACGGCCGCCACTGCAACACCCACCCCGCTGCAGGCTTCCTCGAGCGTCCGCTTGCCGTCACGGCAGTAGTCGAGCGCGAAGGCATCGAGCACCGCGCCTGCCCGGTAATCGTCGGCCACGATCGATCCAAGCGTCGCTGCCGCGAATGGAGACGTCATTCCCTCACCTCATTCCCTTCGACCGCACACCGCATCCGCGGTGCGCCATGGCCACCAGTCTGCCGCCGGACAAAATTGGACGGTATGACAGCCGTCATACCGTCGTTTCCGGCGACGGCTCAGACTGCATGAGACATGACAGTCATACCGGAGGGAGTGCAATGAGAACCAAGTGGACCGCGTTTGCCGCGGTCATCATCCTGTCGTTCGCGGTGCTCGGCTGGGCCGGCGTGCGCATCTACCAGATGGCGCCGCCGATCCCGCAGGACGTCCGGACCTCGACCGGCGAGCGCGTGATGACAGGTGCCGACATCGAGGCCGGCCAGAACGTCTGGCAGTCGATGGGCGGCATGGAACAGGGGTCGATCTGGGGGCACGGCAGCTACGTCGCGCCCGACTGGACGGCGGACTGGCTGCACCGCGAGTCGGTGTTCGTGCTGAACCGCTGGAGCACCACGGAGTTCTCGCAGCCCTACGACGCGCTCGCCGCCGAGTCGCAGGCGGCGCTGCGGCAGCGGCTCGTCACGGAGTCGCGCACCAACACGTTCGACCCGACCAGCAACCGGCTCGTCGTCTCTCCTGCGAGAGCACGTGCGATTGCCGCCAATACGACCTACTACACCGACCTCTTCAGGAACGGTCGTGCCGCGTACGCGATCCCGGCGGGCACGCTGACCGACGTCGAGCGCGCTCGGCAGTTGTCGGCGTTCTTCTTCTGGACGTCGTGGGCCGCCTCGACGAACCGGCCAGGCGCCAACGTCACCTACACGAGCAACTGGCCGCACGAAGACCTCGTCGGCAACCGGCCGACGGGTGAAGCCATCGTCTGGACCGGCGTCAGTATCATCATCCTGCTGGGCGGCATCGGCTTCATGGCCTCGTGGTATGCCTCGCGTAAGCACGAACCGCCGGTCGCCGACGTCCCGGCGAACGACCCATTGCTCGGATCTGGCGCCACGCCGTCGCAGGCCGCACTCGTGAAGTACTTCTGGGTGGTGGCAGCGCTCATCCTGGTGCAGATGGCCATGGGCATGGTGGCGGCGCACTACGGCGTTGAAGGCGACGGATTCTACGGGCTGAAGATCGCCGGCGTCCTTCCCTACGTGGTTGCACGCACCTGGCATGTGCAGCTTGGCCTGTTCTGGATTGCCACGGCGTGGCTGGGCGCTGGGCTCTACATCGCGCCGGCGGTGGCGGGCTACGAGCCGGCGTGGCAGCGCTTCGGCGTGAACGTGCTGTTCGGGGCATTGCTGGTCGTGGTCGCCGGGTCGATGGTCGGCCAGTGGCTGAGCGTCAAGCAGATGCTGCCCGACTCGCTGTGGTTCTGGTTCGGGCACAGCGGCTACGAGTACATCGACCTCGGTCGCGCCTGGCAGATCGCGCTGCTGATCGGTC
Source organism: Bifidobacterium breve (assembly GCA_943328785.2). Taxonomy (GTDB): domain Bacteria; phylum Acidobacteriota; class Vicinamibacteria; order Vicinamibacterales; family CAVVIG01; genus CAVVIG01. The sequence continues at coordinate 11,255 of CALQBJ020000101.1, read as the reverse complement.
TGCTGCTCTGGCTCGGCCTCATGGCGCGCGGCATCGTGCCCGCACTGAAGCGCGGCGGCGAGGAGAAACCGGTCCTCACGCTGCTGCTGATCGCCACCATCGCCATCGCCGGCTTCTACGGCGCCGCCCTTGGCTACGGCCGGCATACCAACCTCGCGGTGGCCGAGTACTGGCGCTGGTGGGTCGTGCACCTCTGGGTCGAAGGGTTCTTCGAGGTCTTCGCCACCGTGGTGATCGCGTTCCTCTTCGCGAAGCTCGGCCTCGTGAACCTGCGCACGGCCGGCGAGTCGACGGTGCTGGCCGGGACGATCTTCCTGGCAGGCGGCATCATCGGCACGCTGCACCACCTCTACTTCTCTGGGACGCCGACGTTCGTGCTCGCGCTCGGCTCCGTGTTCAGTGCGCTCGAAGTGGTGCCGCTGCTCTTCGTCGGCTACGAAGCCTGGGAGAACCTGAAGCTGCGCCGGGCCGCGCCGTGGGTGGAGCAGTATCGCTGGCCCATCTACTTCTTCGTGGCTGTCGCGTTCTGGAACCTGGTGGGCGCGGGACTGTTCGGCTTCATGATCAACCCGCCGGTGGCGCTTTACTACATGCAGGGGCTGAACACGACGCCCGTGCACGGCCACGCCGCGCTCTTCGGTGTCTACGGCATGCTCGGCATGGGGCTGACGCTCTTCTGCCTGCGCGCCATGCACCCGGACCGCATCTGGAAGGACGGCCTGATCCGCTTCGCGTTCTGGAGCATCAACATCGGCCTGCTGGCCATGGTGACGCTCAGCCTGCTGCCGGTCGGACTGATGCAGACCTGGGCCTCGGTCGAACACGGCTACTGGTACGCGCGGAGCGCCGAGTTCCTGTCGGGTGATCTGATCACCAGGCTCAGGTGGATGCGCGCCTTCGGCGACACCATCTTCGCGGCCGGCAGCGTCGCACTTGTGCTGTTCATCGTGGGCCTGTCGCAGGGATACTCATACCAGCAGGCACCGGCACCCGTCGTGAAACCGAAGCCGGCGCATCAGGTGGCATGACATCGATTGATCAGATCCTTCGCGAGACACCGAGTTTCCGCCGGCTGTCCGCGGAGGATCGCCTTCGCGTCGCTGGCGTAGCTCGACTCGGCCACTACGCGAAGGGCGAGACGGTCTTTGCCGAAGCGGCGCCGTCGGACTTCTTCTGCTCGGTCGCCACCGGACGCGTGAAGGTGGTGAAGATGCTGCCGAGCGGCAAAGAAGTGATTCTTGAGCTGTTCGGCGCCGGGGAACCACTCGGCGCCGTCGCCGTCTACGAAGGGCGTCCCTTCCCGGCGTCGGCGATTGCGATGGAGGACACGTCGTGCATCCTCATCCCGCGCGCCGCATTCTTCGCACTGCTCGCCCAGCACCCCACGCTGGTCCGCGGCATGCTCACCGGCCTGACCCTCCGCCTCATCGAACTGACGACACGGCTCGCCGAACTGTCAGGGGGACGCGTCGAGCCGCGCTTCGCCCGCCTCTTCCTGAAACTGGCGCAGGACATCGGCACGCGCCGGACGGACGGCGCCTTCGTCGCTTTGCCGCTGTCGCGACAGGAACTCGCCGACATGACCGGCACCACCATCGAAACCTGCATCCGCATCATGAGCCGCTGGGGCAAGGAGGACATCGTCCGCACCGACAAGGACGGCTTCCTCGTCATCGACACCGCCACGCTCGAAGCCGTCGCCAACGCCTAGGCAGGCAGACTTCACGACGGCACACGGGCTCACGAAGAGACAGGCGCCCTAGGACGCCACGGCCGATGAGTGGCTTTTTGCCAATGACGCGGGGAAATGTCCGCACCGACAGCCTGGTCTTCATGCCAGCGCAGGCCCGGAGAGTCGGCAACTGCGGGCAAATCGCTCGAATACACAGGCCGATACGCTCAGCACGAGAGTTGCAACTGCGGGCCGCGGGAGGGATCGGGCGCCGAGCGAACGTGCTCCCGCGCCGCCGGTCCAGAGCGGGGGTTCTCCGTGGCAACCAAGTGGATTACCGTCGACGGCAATGACGCGTGCGCGGCGGTGGCATACCAACTGAGCGACGTCATCGCCATCTATCCGATCACGCCGTCATCCAGCATGGCGGAGAACGCCGACGCCTGGTCCTCCGACGGACGCACGAACCTCTGGGGCGCCGTCCCCACCGTCATCGAGATGCAGTCCGAAGGCGGCGCCGCCGGCGCTGTGCACGGCGCCTTGCAGGGCGGCAGCCTCGCCACCACCTTCACGGCCAGCCAGGGCCTGCTCCTGATGATCCCGAACATGTTCAAGATCGCCGGCGAACTGACGCCGGCGGTCTTCCATGTGACGGCACGCGCCGTGGCGACCCATGCGCTCTCCATTTTCGGCGACCACAGCGATGTGATGGCGACACGCTCGACCGGCTTCGCGCTGCTCTCGTCCGCGTCGGTGCAGGAAGCGCAGGACCTCGCCCTCATCGCCCACGCCGCAGCCCTCGACTCGCGCATTCCCTTCCTGCACTTCTTCGACGGCTTCCGCACCTCGCATGAACTGGCGAAGATCGCCGCGGTCGAGCCCGAGACCATCCGCGCGATGATCGACGACCATCTGGTCGGCGCGCACCGCGACCGCGCGCTGTCGCCCGACCATCCAGTGCTGCGTGGGTCGGCGCAGAACCCTGACGTGTTCTTCCAGAACCGCGAGGCCGCGAACATCTTCTACGACAGGGCGCCGACGGTCGTCGCGAACGCGATGCAGCGCTTCGGCGAACTGACCGGCCGGCGGTACAAGCTGTTCGAGTATCACGGCGCGCCCGACGCCGAACGCGTCATCGTCGTCATGGGGTCGGCGCTCGAAACCGTGGCCGCCACGGTCGATGCGCTCGGGCCAGACGCAAAGGTCGGCGTGCTCGGCGTGCACCTCTATCGCCCGTTCAGCGCGCGGCACTTCCTCGCCGCGCTGCCGTCCACCGTGCGCCAGGTCGCCGTGCTCGACCGCACGAAGGAGCCAGGCGCCGTCGGTGAACCGCTGTTCCAGGACGTGATGACGGTACTGGCGGAAGTGCGCTTCGGTCCGCAGGACTCGGCGCCCGCTGTGTCACCGGACCTCGTCATCGGCGGCCGCTACGGCCTGGGCTCGAAGGAGTTCACGCCGGCGATGGCCAAGGCGGTCTTCGATGAACTGGCGAAGAACCAGCCACGGCCCCGCTTCACGGTCGGCATCGTCGATGACGTGACGCACCTGTCGCTGCCGGTCGACGAGAGCTTCGACATCGAGCCACACAACGCCGTGCGCGCGGTGTTCTTCGGCCTCGGCGCGGATGGCACGGTGGGCGCGAACAAGAATTCCATCAAGATCATCGGCGAAGAGACCGATGCCTTCGCGCAGGGCTACTTCGTCTACGACTCGAAGAAGTCGGGCGCCATCACCATCTCGCACCTGCGCTTCGGTCCGGAGCCGATCCACCAGCCGTATCTCATCTCCCGCGCCTCGTTCGTCGCCTGCCACCAGTGGTCGTTCCTCGACCGCTACGACGTCGTCTCCTCTGCGGAGCCGGGAGGCGTGCTGCTGCTGAACTCGCCCTACGGACCCGACGCGGTGTGGGACGAACTGCCGTGGGAGGTGCAGGCGCAGATCGTCGAGAAGCACCTGCGCCTGTTCGTCATTGACGGCTACTCCGTGGCGACAGCGAACGGCATGGGCACCCGGATCAACACCGTGATGCAGACCTGCTTCTTCGCCATCTCCGGCGTGATGCCGCGCGATGAAGCCATCGGTTACATCAAGGGCGCCATCAAGAAGACCTACAGCAAGCGTGGCGACGCGATCGTCCAGAAGAACTACGACGCGGTCGACGCGACCCTCGCGCACCTCGCCGAGGTGACGCTGCCTGGCGTGGTGTCAGCCACCAGGCACGTGCCGCCGCATGTGCCCGCGCATGCCGACAACTTCGTGAAACGCGTCACCGGGATCATGCTCGCCAACAAAGGCGACCTGCTGCCGGTCAGCGCCTTCCCGGCCGACGGCACCTGGCCCACCGGCACGTCGAAGTGGGAGAAGCGCAACATCGCCGCCGACATCCCGGTCTGGGATGAAGAGCTGTGCATCCAGTGCAACAAGTGCGCGCTCGTCTGCCCGCACGCCGCCATCCGCGTGAAGGTGTACGACGACGCGCCGCTCGCACACGCGCCGTCCACCTTCAAGCACGTGCCGTACAAGTCGCACGATCTGGCTGGCAACTACACCGTGCAGGTCGCGCCTGAGGACTGCACCGGCTGCGCAATCTGCGTGTCGGTCTGCCCGGCGAAGAGCAAGGCCGACCCGACGCACAAGGCCGTCTACATGCAGCCGCAGGCGCCGCTGCGCGACGCCGAACGCGAGAACTACCAGTTCTTCCTCGACCTGCCCGAAGTGAACCGGTCGCTGGTGCACCAGGACGTGAAGGGCATCCAGTTCCTGCAGCCGCTCTTCGAGTACTCGGGCGCCTGCGCCGGCTGCGGCGAGACGCCGTACCTGAAACTGCTCACCCAACTGTTCGGCGACCGCGCCGTGGTGGCGAACGCCACTGGCTGCTCGTCGATCTACGGCGGCAACCTGCCGACCACGCCGTACACCGTGAACAGGGATGGCCGCGGTCCGGCGTGGGCCAACTCGCTCTTCGAGGACAACGCGGAGTTCGGACTCGGCATCCGTCTGTCACTCGATCAGCACGAGGTGCGCTCCAGGCAACTGGTGCAGCACCTGGCACATGTGCTGCCGGCTGAACTCGCGGGCGCGCTCCTGTCGGCCGACCAGCACGACGAGGCCGGCATTGCCGCGCAGCGCGCACGGGTGGTCGACCTGCGACGCATCTTGAAGGACGTGTCGACCGCGGACGTGGCCGCGCTCGCGAGAGACCTCGACGCGATGGCCGACTACCTCGTCAAGAAGAGCGTCTGGATCATCGGCGGCGACGGCTGGGCCTACGACATCGGCTACGGTGGCCTCGACCACGTGCTCTCGACCGGCGCGAACGTCAACGTGCTGGTGCTCGACACCGAGGTCTACTCGAACACCGGCGGCCAGCAGTCGAAGGCGACCCCAACCGCAGCCGCCGCCAAGTTCGCGGTGGCCGGCAAAGTGGCGGGCAAGAAGGATCTGGGCCTGATGGCCATGGCCTACGGGCACGTCTACGTCGCGCAGGTGGCGTTCGGCGCCAAGGACTCGCAGACGCTGAAGGCGCTCATCGAAGCGGAGTCGTACCCGGGACCGTCGCTCATCATCGGCTACAGCCACTGCATCGCACACGGCTACGACATGGCGCTTGGCCTCGACCATCAGAAGCTGGCCGCTGAATCGGGCTACTGGCCGCTCTACCGGTTCGATCCGCGGCGCAGCGCCAACGGCGAGTCGGCCCTCGTGCTCGACTCGGCCGATCCGAAAGCTGCGGTCGAGAAGCTGATGGCGTCGGAGACGCGCTTCCAGTTGACCGACCAGCACGACCACGCACGCTACACCGAGCTGGTGCATCAGATGGAACAGCAGATCAAGCACCGCTTCGCGCTCTATCACGAACTCGCGCACGTGCACGAGTGACCGTGGCGGGCCGGCAGGCCCGACTGCAGGGCGGGCGGGTCTTCCCCATCCGCCCGACTCCCTCCTCCCCTGCGGTCACCTGCCGACCTGCCCCGTCGTCCACCCTGTTTGATTGCCCTCATCCACACACCGTTTCCGCAGCCTGGCCGCCGCCGGATTCCCGGCACCCGTGGTCAGCTCCTCGCCAAACGGGTGCAGAATCACCGGGTTCGGCGTGGCACACCCCATGCTCCTCCAGTGGGGTACCACGCGAACAAGACGGCAGCCGCGGGCCGGCACCTCCGACAGGGACGGGCCGCTGCGCCGGGAAGGATGTGAGGTTCGTCATGATCGCTCTCAAGAGCATCCTCGTCGCCACCGACTTCGGTGAGGCCTCCGGCGCAGCGCTCGCCTATGGCCGCGAACTCGCCCGCACCTTCGGGGCCACCCTGCACGTGCTGCACGTGGCCGACGATGTCTACGTGCGACTGGGCGGCGACGCCTACATGGCGGTGCTGCCCGAACTGCAGAGAGGCCTGGAAGTGGCTGCCCAGAAGCAGCTCGACGAACTGCTGATCGACAACGACCCGGTCCCGCTACCGGTGAAGACCGCCGTGATCACGTCGAGCGCGACGGCCGCGGCCATCGTGCAGTACGCGCACGACCTCGACATCGCCCTCATCGTCGTCGGCACGCATGGGCGCGGCGCCCTGGCGCATCTGCTGATGGGAAGCGTGGCCGAACGCGTGGTGCGTTCCGCCTCGTGTCCGGTGCTCACCGTCCGTCATCCTGAGCATGACTTCGTCATGCCCGACGCCCTCGCCACCATCGCCCAGGCCTGACGATGAAACAAGTGACGCCGCCCGCACCCGCGGGCGACCAGCTCGATAGTCCACGACTCGTCCTGCGAGACGGCAGTGTCGCCTCGGTTCGTCCCTCGCTCGTGACGGACCGCGACGCCATTCGCCGCTTCTTCCACGACCTGTCGGCCGAGTCGCGCCGCAACCGGTTTTTCTCGGCCTCCGAACCGCCCGATGCGGTCATCGCGCGCATGGCCGACTCCACCGACCCGACGCGGGCGCTCACGCTCATCGTCCACCGCCTGCGCTCCGACGATCTGCGCCCGGTGGCCATCGCCTCCTACATGGCCGTGAACACCACGGTGGCCGAGGTGGCGTTTGCCGTGGACGACAGCCTGCAGGGGCGCGGAGTGTCGACGGGGCTGCTCGAGCGGCTCGCCGTTCACGCCAGCCAGCACGGCTTCCAGCGCTTCCAGGCCAGCGCATTCGCCGACAACCACGCCATGCTCGAAGTGTTCCGCGACTCCGGTTTCGAGATCCGGTCGAAGACCGACGCCGGGGTGGTCGACCTCCAGTTGTCGCTGACGCTGTCGCCCGAGGGCGTGCGTTGGTCGGAGGAGCGCGACCGCTCAGCCACCGCCGCGTCGCTCGCACCGATGCTGAAGCCGTCGGCCGTGGCGGTGATCGGCGTCTCACGCCGCACTACGAGCATCGGCCGCCGGGTGTTCGATGCGCTGCGGCAGGGCGGCTTCGCCGGCCCCATCTATCCGGTCAATCCAAACGCCACCGAGATCGACGGCCTGCCATGTCTGGCCACGGCACGTGAGCTGCCCGCCGGGACAGACCTGGCGGTGATTGCCGTGCCCGCCGCCGCGGTGCTCGCCACGGTGGACGACTGCGCCGCGGCCGGCGTGAAGTCGCTGGTCGTCATCTCGGCCGGATTCGCCGAGGCCGGCCAGACCGGACGCGCGTTGCAGCAGACGCTCGTGGAGCGGGTGCGCAACCACGGCATGCGCATGGTGGGGCCGAACTGCATGGGCGTGCTGAATGCCAGCGGCGGCGTACGCATGAACGCATCGTTCTCACCGTTGATGCCGCAGAGCGGACGGGTCTCGCTGCTCTCGCAGAGCGGCGCGCTCGGCATTGCCATCATCGAGCTGGCCATCGCGCGGCAGGTCGGCCTGTCCACCTTTGTCAGCGTCGGCAACAAGGCGGACGTCTCCGGCAACGACCTGCTGCAGTACTGGGAGCGCGACCCGGACACCAGCGTCTGCCTGCTCTACCTCGAGTCGTTCGGCAACCCGCGCCGTTTCGCGCGGCTCGCGCGTCGCATTGCGCGCAGCAAGCCGATCGTGGCGGTGAAGGCGGGCCGCACGGCGGCCGGCGTGCGCGCGGCCGGCAGCCACACGGCGGCACTCGCGGCCAGCGACGTGGCAGTGAACGCGCTGTTCCAGCAGTCGGGTGTGACCCGCGCCGATACGATCGACGAGATGTTCGACATTGCCGCCTGCCTCGAGGCCCAGCCGTTGCCGACAGGCATGCGCGTCGCCATCGTCACCAACGCCGGCGGCCCTGGCATCCTCGCGGTCGATGCCTGCGTCTCGGCTGGCCTCACCATGGTCGAGTTCGAGGACAGGACGAAGGCGCGGCTGCAGGCGTTCCTGCGTCCCGACGCGAACGTCAGCAATCCGGTCGACATGATTGCGTCGGCGGGCGCGGAGGAGTACCAGCGCACACTCGAGGTGGCGCTCACCGCTCCGGAGGTGGACGCGCTGATCGTGCTCTACACGCCGGTCGATCGCAGCACGTCGGCCACGACGCTCGACGCCATCGCACGCGGCATTGCCGCTGGGCGCACCGCGGGAGCCACGGACAAGCCGGTGCTGGCCTGCCTGCTGGCAGCACCTGGTGCGCAAGCGCCGCTCACGGTGTCGTATCCCTCGGCCACGGCGCCTGGCGAGACCGTGCACGAACGGGTGCCCGCCTACGCGTTCCCCGAGAATGCGGCGCGTGCCCTGGGGCGCGTCGCCAGCTATGCGAAGTGGCGAGCGCAGCCGCCGGCACTCTACTGGAGCTTCGACGATCTACGGCCCGAGGAGGCGCGCGCGCTGTGCCGGTCGGTCATCGACGCGCGTGGCCCTTCGTGGCTCACCGCCGAGGAGACACGCCGCGTGCTGAATGCGTTCGGCCTGCCGGTGCTGCCCACGGTGCTGGCACGCACGGGCGACGAGGCCGCCGCGCTGGCCGCCGTCTTCGGCTACCCGGTGGTGGCCAAGCTGCAGGCGCGCTCGCTGCTGCACAAGAGCGACATCGGCGCGGTGCAGGTCGGCCTCACGACGGAACGGGCCGTGCGCGCCGCCTTCAGGGAGCTGACGGCGTTGATTCCTGGGCACGGGCCGGTCGCGCCAGAAGAAGGTGAAGGGGTCGTCATCCAGCCGATGATCGCCGGCGGCGTCGAGACGATGGTCGGCATCGCCGACGACCCGCTCTTCGGTCCGCTCGTCGCCTTTGGGCTCGGCGGCGTCCACGTGGAGGTGCTTGGCGACGTGCGCTTCCGCGTCGCGCCGCTGACCGACGTCGACGCCGATTCGCTGCTGCGCGGCATTCGCGGCTTCAAGCTGCTGCAGGGCTACCGCGGACATCCGCCGGCCGATCTCGAGGCGCTGCGTGAACTGCTGCTGCGCGTCGCGCGGTTGGCCGAAGAGATGCCGGACATCGCGGAACTCGATCTGAACCCGGTGATTGCGCTGCCACCCGGCAACGGCTGCCGCATCGTCGATGCCCGCATCCGCGTCGCGACGCGCGGGCGCCGTACCGCGGCACCGGTCACACCCGCCGCCACCGCGTGATCGCGCCGTCGCTCGGCCTCGCTGAAGGCGCGAGTGCGAGCCGTCAGGGGTGCGTGTGGTCGTGCGCGTGATGGTGGTGGGCATGACCGTGCGCCTCGGCCTCGTGCACATGCACCGGCGGCGCCTGACGGATGCGCCCCAGCCACTCCACCCACTCGGCAATCCCCTCACCTGTCGTGGCCGATACGGGAATCATCACCGGCGTCGGCATGACCATCGACAGGTTCTCCTGAATCCGCGCAATGCTGATGTCAGGCAGCACCTTCAGCAGATCGATCTTCGTCACCAGGACGAGGTCGGCCTTCCTGAAGATGATGGGGTACTTCAGCGGCTTGTCTTCCCCTTCCGTCACCGAGAGTGCGACGACGTTCACGTCCTGACCAAGGTCGTAGACAGCCGGACACACGAGGTTGCCGACGTTCTCGATGAAGAGCGTGTCGAGTTCGCGCCACGGAATGCGCTGCAGCCCCTTGTGCAGCATGTCGGCGTCGAGGTGACAGGCCGACCCGGTCGTGATGGCTTCGGCGACGATGCCGGCGGCACGGACACGACGGGCGTCGTTGTCGGTCGCCAGATCACCAACGAGCACGCCAAGGCGCTTCGAGGGACCGAGCATCCGCGCGGTGGCTTCGAGCACCGCCGTCTTGCCGGAGCCTGGCGAGCCCATCAGGTTGATCACCGAGACATGATGATCGTGAAACTGCTCACGATTGTGGCGCGCGGCCCGTTCGTTGTTGGCGAGAATGCGTTCGTGCACCGCCACCGGCACAATGTCGCTGTCGCCGCATCCACAGGAATCGCACATCACGGCACCTCCAGTTCGAGTCGTTCCAGGATTATTTCGTCACCGGACGCCATGCGCGCCGGGCGTCCGCAGGTTTCACAGGTCAGCTTGCCGCCGGGCACGATGTCGCCGTGTCCGTCCGGACAGGTCCACACCTCTGGCACCTCGTCCACCTCGAGCGGCGCATCGTCACAGATCGTCCTCACGCGAAACGTGTCGTAGGCGGTCTTCAGCAGCCGCACGTCGACACCTGCCGACCGACCGATACGCACGAATACGCGCTTCACGGCGATGGCGTGGCGCGCCTGCGCCTGCGCCTCGATCTGGTCGAACATCGCCTGGACGATGGAGTACTCGTGCATGGCGTCAGGCTCCGGGCTTCGCGCTCTGGGCTCCGGCCGCAGCGCCTTCGCGCCGCGCCGCCCCGCTGAACACGGGTGGCCGCTTCTCGAAGAAGGCCCTGAGCCCCTCGGCGAACTCGGGGCCGTTCGCGGCCCGCGCCAGCTCATCGATCTCGCGGTCGAGGTGGTCGTCCAACCGGTCCATGCCGGCGGCCTGGTTCATCAGTTCCTTGGCAATCGCCAGGGCGCGCGGCGGCCCAAGCGTCAGCCGATGCGCGACAGCCATCACGTCGTCGTTGAACGGTTCCACCGCGTGCACCGAGGTGATGAGTCCCATCTCGCGCGCCTGCTGCGGCGTGAGCCGCGGGTTCAGGAACAGCAGTTCGAGCGAGCGGCGGAGGCCGATGAGGCGCGGCAGCATGAAGGTCGTGCTCTCGGCGCCCGTGAGCGCCGTCTTCGAATAGGCCCACTCGAACGACGCCCGGTCGGACGCCATGACAAGGTCGCAGGCCATGGCGATGCCGAAGCCGCCCGCCGCCGCCATGCCGTCCACCGCCGCAATGAACGGCTTCGGCGCACGCCGGATCTCGGAGATGGCGCTATGGATGTACTCGAGGATCTGCTTGAAGACGTCGCCGTACTGCGTCGGTGTCCCCTCGGGGGGCTGCCGGTACTCGGCGGCCGTGAGGTAATCGAGGTCCGACTCGTCGCCGCCGTCGCGGATGAACTTCAGGTCGGCGCCGCTGCAGAACATGCCGGGCAACCCCTTCAGCACCACCGCGCGCACCGAGGCGTCACGCGCGAAGCCGAGCGCGGCGCGACGGAAGTCCTGCGCCGTCTGCACGTCCATCGCGTTGAAGCGCGTGGGGCGGTTGATGGTGATGATGCCGACCGCGTCGTCTCGTTCCGAGAGAATGTTGGTCACTGACGTTCTCACTTGAAGCGGACCTG
>CALQBJ020000100.1 GCA_943328785.2 Bifidobacterium breve | reverse complement strand
TAGCGCCGGCGCTGGCCGCGAACGCGGCCTTGGCCTGAATGGCGAACTCGATCGCGTAGACCGCATTCGAGGTGTAGCCGGAGCCGTTGGCGTCGAGGAATTTCAGCCCCATCATGCTCGCGACCCAGTTCACGCCCGCCACGCCGACCCCGTTGTTGCCGACCGCGCCGATGGTGCCGGCTACGTGCGTGCCGTGCGGCGTGGCGGCATCGTCCATCGGGTCGCAGGTGCGCGTGATGGCGTTGAAGCCGTGCGTGCCCGCCGCGCAGGTGAACGGTTGCCCGGCAATCGTGACGGTGAACGCCGACGGTGCGGACCAGACGTTGGCGGCGAGGTCGGGGTGGCTGTAGTTGATGCCGGTGTCGATGACGCCGACCACGGCACTGCGTGCGCCGGTGGTGATGTTCCAGGCCGCCGGCGCATCGATGTCAGCCCCGGCGAGTCCGGCGCCGCCGTAGCTGTTCGCACCGGTGTTGAACAGGCCCCAGAGTGCCCCGAGCGACGGGTCGTTCGGCAGAACCGAGGCTCGAATCACCCAGTTCGGTTCGGCGTACTCGACGTCGGGGTCGCTCATCAGGCTGCGGAGCAGTTCCGCGGTGGAGAGCTTCGATGAGCGGACGCGGTCGACCCCCGAACGCCCGAGAGCGTCCATCCGGTCGGCCCCGGCGGTGACGGCCAACCGTCCGCGCTGGGCGCGCGCGCTCGACCTGGCCTTCATCAGTACTTCCCCGGCCGCCGCTTCGCGACCGTCGATGAGCGTGATGCCCCTGCCCGCGTTGGTCGACTGCGTCAGCGCGGGGCCGCCGAAGGCCGCGGTGAGCAGGGCGACAGCCGCGAGCAGAAGCGGCCACTGTGACGAGCGCGGACGAGCATGCATGACGCCTCCAGGTTCCGGTCCTGAGGCGGACCTGTCCCTGCAGCGTTAATCGGCGTCGAAGACCCGGGCTTGATGCCCGGAAGGTGGTACGAGGGGCACCGCGACGGCGCGTCCCTGCATGCGGCGGCGCAGGGCTTCGAAGACATTGCCCGCAAGCACGCCGGCCAGCAGGTAGTCGGCGGCGGCCATGCGGAGAAACACCACAACGCTCACGAGCGCCACCAGTGCACCGGCCAGCAACTGTGGACGCCCGCGACCCGGTGACGTCGGCGGGTCGGTCAGCATGAAACAGGCGAAGTAGACGATGGCCAGCAGGTCGGGCGCGACGAACACCTCGGCCAGGTCCGCCGGGTCGACGAGGAAGGCGGCGACCGTGCAGAGCGCGAAGAAGGTGCCAGTGAACGCCAGCAGCAGCGGCAGCCGGTTCACCCGGTGAGCAACGAGCAGGCCCGACGCCAGCAGCAACGGCCACGCGGCCGACGGTACGATGGCCGGCATCGCGCCCCACCAGTTCTGCGCCGTGTCGAAGAGATGGAACACCACCACCAGACCGAGCGCGGCCGGGTTGAAGACGTTGGCGCGCCCCACCCGCACGACGTGTTTCGCGGCAATGCCCACGGCCGCGGCCGCAGCCGCCACATACCACGGCTCGAACGAACTGAGGATGCCGCCAACCAGCAGGCCTGTGAGCACGGCCCCATCGGGAAGGCCCCAGCGACAGCGCCGCCCGCCCACGATCAGGCTGTCGAGCAGCACCGACGCCCCGACGGCGCCGAGCACGCCCGGGGCCACGAAGCGGACCCCCTCGACGCGTGCGCTGACCGCGGTGAGCGTCAGCAGCACGACGAGGAGCAACCCCTTGGGCGTGCGCAGGTATCGCCGCAGCGTCATGGCTGGCGTCCGGCGCTGACGGCCTGGGCCAGCGCCTGGCTGACCGCGCTCGAGAAGGCCTCTCCGCTTTGCGTGGCACCGGAGACGATGTCCACCTCCGGCCCCTGACGCGCCACGACCTGCGGCGGCAGCGCGGCAATCATCGAACAGGGATAGCGCATGCGGCAGGTGGTGATCTCGGCCGATGCGATGCGTCCGCGCCGGATGACCACGGTGGCGAGAATGCGTCCGTGCGGACTTCGCCCCCACCCAGTGAACGTGCCGTCGCGATAGAGCCCGCGGTGGGAGGGGCGCACGGTCGTCGCCGCGCGCGCGGGCGCGGTGCGAACGAAGCCGGCGGCGAACGCGACCAGCGTCAACGCGACCCCGGCGGCCACGGCGATCGCCCCCGGCCGTCCAGGCCGGCGCGGCGAAACACGAATGGACGAGAGGCGGTCGGCGACGTTGTGCGGTGTGACCACGACAGGCTCGATCTGTGTGGATTATAGGCCGGCCGCGGTATGCTCGCTCGCATGCCGCACGTCGATGATCTCAGCCTGCTGCTGACGCGTGAACTCGACGGATTCCGTCGCGAGGTCGCCCTTCATACCGACGACGAGGCACTCTGGCACGCGATGCCTGGGGTGACCAACGCCCCGGGGAACCTGGCGCTGCACGTGGCGGGCAACCTGCAACACTTCGTCGGTGCGCTGCTCGGCGGCACCGGCTTCGTTCGTAACCGCGACGCCGAGTTCGCGGCGCGGAGCGGCGCACGGGCTGATGTCGATCGCGCCCTCGTCTCGGCCATCGATGCCGTGCAGGGCACGCTGGCACGCATGAGCGACGCGGACCTCGAACAGCCGATGCCCGGCGCACCCAACGGCCTGCGCACGACACGAGGGCGCTTCCTCATGCACCTCGTGGCGCACACGGCCTTTCACCTCGGCCAGGCCGGCTACGCCAGGCGACTGCACGCCGGTGAGGGCGCGTCGAGCGCGAGTCCACTCCCGCTCGACGTCCTCGGCACGTAACGCGCGGGCGCTCAGCCGCCGGCGATGGCGCCGATCACGTAGAACGGCTCGTCGCCTGACACCACCGGCGGCGGAAGCGGTGTCTCTGGCGGCAGCAGCGACAGGTCCTCTTCACACGCGAAGAAGCGCAGGAAGGGGCGTCGCTTCAGCGTGCCGTGATCGCGGATGGTGCCGCGCAGCACCGGATACGTCGACTCGATCGCGTCGAGGACCGACCGCACGGTGGCCGGTCCGTCGACGTCGATCAGCACGTCGGCGCCGACCCGCGCGAGCGTGCGCAGGTGCTGCGGCAGCACCACCCTGATGGCCGGCATCAGTCCGTGAGGGTCTGCACTTCGACCGAGAGCACGGGCGGCAGGTCACGCGCAATGGCCGACCAGGTGTCGCCGCCGTCGGGCGAGGCGTAGACCTGGCCGCCGGTGGTGCCGACGTAGATGCCGCAGGAGTCGAGCGTGTCGACGGCCATCGCATCACGCAGCACGTTCACGTAGCAGTCCTGCTGCGGCAGGCCGTTGATGAGCGCCTCCCACTCGTTGCCGCCGGTGCGGCTGCGGTAGACGCGCAGCTTGCCGTCGGGCGGATAGTGCTCGGAGTCGCTCGTGATCGGCACCACGTAGATCGTGTCAGGCTCGTGGGCGTGGATGTCGATCGGGAAACCGAAGTCGGTCGGCAGATTGCCACTCACCTCCACCCAGTTGTCCCCCGCATCGTCGCTTCGCATCACGTCCCAGTGCTTCTGCATGAAGAGCACGTTCGGGCGCGCGCGGTGCTGCGCGACGTGATGCACGCAGTGCCCGATTTCGGCAGTGCCATCGGGGATGTGGTTGGACCGCAGCCCCTGGTTGATCGCCTTCCAGTTCACGCCCCCATCGTCGGAACGGAAGGTGCCGGCCGCGGAGATCGCGACGAACACGCGCTGGGGATTGGCCGGGTCGAGAATGACCGTGTGCACACACAGGCCACCGGCGCCTGGCGTCCACGTGGAGCCGGAGCCGTGATTCCGCAACCCGGGCAGTTCGTGCCAGCTCTTCGCGCCGTCGGTGGTGCGGAACAGTGCGGCGTCTTCAACGCCGGCGTAGACCACGTCCGGATCGGTGAGTGACGGCTCGAGGTGCCAGACCCGTTTGAACTCCCACGGATGCGGCGTGCCGTCATACCACTCGTGCGTGCCGGGCACGCCGTCGTAGGCAAACGCATTGCCCATCGGCTCCCAGGTCTTGCCGCCGTCATCGGAGCGCTGAATCAGCTGCCCGAACCAGCCGCTGCCCTGTGAGGCATAGAGGCGATTCGGATCAACCGGCGAACCCTTGAGGTGGTAGAGCTCCCAGCCGCCGAAGAACGGCCCCTGGATGTCCCAGTTCTTCCGTGCCCCGTCCGCCGTGATGACAAAGGCGCCCTTCCGCGTTCCAACCAGCACTCGCACTGCACTCATTCGGAGCCTCCCGTGAGTCGGACGCCGCATAGTAGTCCCACTCCGGTTGTCGATCCAGCCTCGCCGGAATCGACATGGGTTTACCCTGAGGTGATGACCGATCAGCTCGCGCTCTTCGATACCGGCCCGCTGGCGGAACCCGATCCGTCGGTGCTCCAGCTCGAGCGCACCCACCGCGACGCGGCGGCACTGGCCGCGCGCCTGCCGACGGGCGTCCACTTCGGCACGAGCTCGTGGAGCTTTCCGGGCTGGAAGGGGCTCGTCTACTCGGGGGCACGCACCCAGACGATGCTGGCCCGTGAGGGTCTGCGCGAGTACGCCACGCACCCCCTGCTCACCACGGTCGGCGTCGATCGGAGCTACTACGCGCCGATGCCAGCAGACGACCTGCAGGCCTATGCGAGGCAGTTGCCCGACGGTTTCCGCTGCTGCTTCAAGGCGCCGGCGGCGGTGACGGCTGTGGCACTCGGTCCTCCGTCGCGCCCGACGCCAAACCCCAACTTTCTCTCGGTCGACCGGCTGGTGGATGACCTGCTGCGTCCCTGCGACGCGGTGTTCCGGCCGCATACCGGGCCGATCGTCCTGGAGTTCCCGCCGTTCCCGCGCACGATGCGGATGGAACCGGCCGAGTTCCACCTTCGCCTCGACCGCTTCATGGCCACGTTGCCCTCGAGCTTCGATTACGCTGTCGAGCTGCGCGATGCGCGGCTGCTGACACCGGCCTACCGCGAGTTGCTCGGCCGTCACGGCGCGGCGCATGTCTACAACTACTGGAGTGCGATGCCGATGCCTGGCGAGCAGGCCGAGCTGCTGCCGCCAGAGGAACTGCCGTTCAGCGTGGTGCGCCTGCTGCTGCGGCCTGGCACCTGGTATGCGGACCAGCGGGAGCGCTTCAGACCGTTTAACCGGCTGGTGGAACCTGACGAGACGATGCGACGCGAGGTGGTGTCGATTGCGCGCCGCGTCGTGAACCGCGGGCGTGGCGTGTTCGTGCTGGTGAACAACAAGGCCGAGGGCTCCTCGCCGCTGACGGTGATGGCCCTCGCCGAACGCCTGGCCGGTGCGAGCTAGCGCTCGATCAGCTATGCGATCGAGTCGGCGTCGACGTCGGCGAGCTGCACGGCGAGGTGCCCGGGGGTGGTGGCATAGCGCATCGCCGTCGGCACGGTCAGCACGCTCTCGCCGACAAGCCGCTCGATCTCACCGTCGAACGACTGCATCCCGTCGAGCCCGCCGTCCTTGTGCGGAATGAGGCGCGGCGCGGCGAAGTCGCGGAGTGTCCGGCGGTATGCTGTGAGCATGATGCGATACGTCCCTGCACGCCTCCGCCAGCACCGGCTCGTGGCGCTCCTGACCATCGCGACGTCACTGACGCTGCTGCTGACGCACCAGGCCGTGCCCATCGCACAGTCGCGGACAGCGGCGCGGCAGGTGCCGACGTTCGCGGTGGACCCGTTCTGGCCAAAGCCGTTGCCCAACCGCTGGATCATCGGGGCGGTGGCTGGCGTGGCCGTCGATGCGCGCGACCACGTGTGGATTGTGCAGCGGCCATCGACACTCCAGCCGAACGAGACCCGCGCGATCTGGAAGGCCGCACCGCCGGTGCTCGAGTTCGATACCGACGGCACGCTGCTCTCGTCGTGGGGCGGACCGGGGGCCGGATACGAATGGCCGCAACTCGAACACGGCATCTACATCGACGGCGACAACGTCTGGCTCGGCGCTGGCGGCGACAAGGACTCGCACATCCTGAAGTTCACGCGACAGGGACGGTTCCTGCTGCAGATCGGGCATCAGGGCAAGGGACAGGGGAGCAACGATACCGAGAACCTCGGGGCACCCGCGAACTTCACCGTCGATCGGGCCGCGAACGAGATCTACGTCGCCGACGGCTACGTGAATCACCGCGTCATCGTCTTTGACGCCACGACCGGCGCCTACAAGCGGCACTGGGGCGCGTACGGCAACCGCCCGGATGACGGCTGGTTCACGCGGCAGGGCGAGAAGCTCCCGGGTCCGTTCAGCGGCGCGGTGCAGAACGAAGCGCGACCGAGCCAGTACGATCCGAACGGACCGCCGGCGCCGCAGTTCCGGATCGTGCACGCCGTGCGCATCTCGAACGACGGCCTGGTGTATGTGTGCGACCGCACGAACGATCGTCTGCAGGTGTTCAGGAAGGACGGCACGTTCGTGCGCGAACAGGTGCTGGCGAAGGACACGTTCGGCAGCGGCTCGGTGTGGGACGTCGGCTTCTCCACCGACCCGCAGCAGCAATTCCTCTACATCAACGACGGGACGAACCAGTTGATCTACGTACTCGACCGGCAGACCCTGCAGGTCGTCAGCACCTTCGGCGGGCACGGCCACTGGGCCGGGCAGTTCTACGGCGCGCACAACCTGGCGGTGAACTCGAAGGGCGATCTCTTCATCACCGAGAGCTACGAAGGGAAGCGCGTGCAGAAGTTCCGGTACACCGGGCTGGGCGCCGCGTCGGTCTCGCCGTAGGGGGTGGGAAGGGCAGGCGGGGCAGGCAGGGCTTAGACACGAAGAGCCGGCTGAGGGTTCCCCTCCAGCCGGCTCGATATGCGACGTGTGACTAGTCGACGTGCGACGAGCCGACTACCGCGCGTCAGCGCGTTCAGTCGATGAGCAGCGCGCCCGGGTCTTCGATCAGTTCCTTGATCTTGACGAGGAACCGGACGGCTTCAGAGCCGTCGATGATGCGGTGGTCGTAGGTGAGCGCGATGTACATCATCGGGCGAATCACCACCTGGCCGCCGACGGCAATCGGGCGGTCCTTGATGGCGTGCAGGCCAAGGATGCCGGCCTGCGGCGGATTCAGGATCGGCGTGCTGAGCAGCGAGCCGAACACACCACCGTTCGTGATGGTGAAGGTGCCGCCCTTGAGATCGGCGAGCGACAGCGTGCCTTCCTCGGCGGCCTTGGCGTAGAAGCGCACCTGCTGCTCGACCTGGGCGAACGACATCGTGTCGGCATCGCGCAGCACGGGGACCACGAGCCCCTCGGCAGCGCCGACGGCGACGCCGATGTCGTAGTAGTGCTTCAGCACCATCTCGTCGCCCTGCAGTTCCGAGTTCACACGCGGAATCGCCTTGAGCGCGCCGATGGCCGCCTTCACAAAGAAGGACGAGAGGCCGAGGTTGACGCCGTTCTTATCCTTGAACGCCACCTTGCGGCGTTCGCGCAGCGCCATCACTCCCGACATGTCGACTTCGTTGAACGTGCTGAGCATCGCGGCGGTGCTCTGCACCTCGACGAGGCGGCGCGCGATCGTGGCGCGGCGCTTCGACATACGCACGCGCTCTTCGGAGCGGTCGCCGGAGGCGGCGCGCGGCGCGGGCGGACGCACGGCCGGAGCGGCCGGCACCGGAGCGGGAACGGGAGCCACCGCCTTCGCGGGCGCACTGCCCTTCGCGGCCTGCTCCACGTCGCTCTTCATGACGCGACCGGCCACTCCGGTCCCCTTCACGCTGGCGAGATTCACGTCGTTCTGCTCGGCGGCCTTCTTGGCCGTCGGCGTCGCACGGGTCTTGTCGGTGTCTGGCGCCTTTGCGGCAGCAGCGGCAGCCGCGGGTGCCTCGGCCTGGGCTGCGGCCGCGGGCGCGGCAGCAGCGGCGCCCGACTCGTCGATGACCCCGAGCACCTCGCCGATCTTCACGTCGGCACCGGCCTGATGATCGATCCGGCTCAGTACGCCGGCGACGGGCGACGGCACTTCCAGGTTGACCTTGTCGGTTTCGAGCTCGACCAGCGGATCGCCCAGCGCGACGACGTCGCCGACGTTCTTCATCCAGCGAGCGACGCGGGCTTCGACAATCGACTCACCGACTTCGGGGACTACGATGTGTGCAGGCATTTCTTTCCTGTGCAGGAGTAGGTTTCAGTTCGGGCGGCTCACGCGCGCTCGCCTCACCCGGCAACCTTCTCGGCAGCCGGCTTCGCGCCACGCGAACGCCCGGAGGCCTTCGGCGCGGTCGGCGCGAGGGCCGCCTCCACGAGAAGCTGCTGATGGTGCGAGTGGCGAGCCGATGACCCTTCCGCCGGACT
Organism: Bifidobacterium breve; assembly: GCA_943328785.2. Lineage (GTDB taxonomy): Bacteria > Acidobacteriota > Vicinamibacteria > Vicinamibacterales > CAVVIG01 > CAVVIG01. The sequence goes on along the minus strand of CALQBJ020000100.1, from coordinate 5,057 downwards.
TGCGCTGCGCGGACGGCCGATCAGGCGCACCGTGCGGCCAGCGGCCGCGGCTTCGATATTCGACCGCATGAAGTCCCAGTAGCCCATGTTCTCGGGCTCTTCCTGGACCCACACGATTTCTTCGGCATTGGTGTAGCCGTTGAGCATGGTGCGGAGATCGTCGACGTTCAGCGGATAGAGCTGTTCGAGGCGGCAGATGGCCACGTTGCGGGCCGCCTCGCGCTTCTCGCTGGTCAGCAGGTCGACGGCCATCTTGCCGGTGCAGAGCAGGACGCGGCGCACCTCGGAGGCACGCCCCAGGGCCGACTCGTCATCGAGCATGCGATAGAAGCGACCGTCGGCCAGTTCCTGCGGGGTGGACGCCATGAACGGATGGCGCAGCAGGCTCTTCGGTGTCAGGACCACGAGCGGCAGCGGATCGACCAGCAGCAGCGCCGCCTGGCGCCGCATCAGGTGGAAGAACTGCGCGGCGCTCGTGCAGTTGGCGATGCGTACGTTGATGTCGGCGGCGAGCTGCAGGAAACGCTCGGGGCGCGCGCTGGAGTGCTCCGGCCCCGCGCCTTCATGCGCGTGCGGCAGCAACAGCACCATCGACGGACGCTGCCCCCACTTGCTGCGGGCCGACAGCAGGAATTCGTCGAGGATCATCTGGGCGCCGTTGATGAAGTCACCGTACTGCGCTTCCCAGACGACGAACCGCGACGGCTCCTGGACGTTGTAGCCAAACTCGAACCCGATCGTCGCCAGTTCGGTGAGCGGCGAGTTGTGGATCTCGAAGGCGGCACGAGCCTGCGGAATGGCCTGCAGCGGCGCGTACTTCTCGCCGGTGGCAGGGTCGTGCAGCACGGCGTGCCGATGGCTGAACGTGCCACGCTGCACGTCTTCGCCGGTGAGGCGGATGCTGACCCCGTCGCTGAGGATGGAGGCGTAGGCCAGCTCCTCGGCGGCGGCCCAGTCGATCGAGCGCTCGCCCGGCTGCGCGAAGATCTGGGCGCGCTTCTCGCGGCCACGCAGCAGCTTCTTGTGGACGTTGAACCCGTCGGGCAGCGCCAGCAGCGACGTGTTGAGTTCGCCGAGCCGCTCGAGCGGCACGCCGGTCTTCACCTTCGCGGCGGCGCCGGACGGCGGCACCGGTGGAATCGGCTCGACGAAGTCGACCTCGGGCTTGAGGCCGTCGAGCGCGGCCTGCAGGGTGGCCAGGTACTTCGTGTTCATCTCGGCGGACTGCGCCGCCGTGATCAGCCCGCGCGCCTCGAGGGTCGCCGCGAAGATCTCGCGCACCGTGGGGTGCGCGGCAATCTTCTGGTACATCAGCGGCTGGGTGAACGCCGGCTCGTCGCCTTCATTGTGGCCATGCCGCCGGTAGCCGACGAGGTCGATGAGGAAGTCGCGCTTGAAGGTGTTGCGGTAGGCGATGGCCAGACGGGCCGCTTCGACACAGGCTTCCGGGTCGTCGGCGTTGACGTGGACGATCGGCACCTTGAAGCCGCGCGCCAGACCGCTCGCGTACGACGTGCTGAACGACTCGCGCGACATCGCCGTGAACCCGAGTTGGTTGTTGACGATGATATGGATGGTGCCGCCGGTGTTGTAGCCGGCCAGGCGCGCAAGGTTGAGCGTTTCGGCAACGATGCCCTGTCCAGGGAAGGCGGCATCACCGTGAATCAGGACCGGGATCGACATCGTCGGGTCGAAGGCCGGTGGACCGGCCTTGTCGACGGTGGTGCTGGCGGCGCGGGCCATGCCCACCACCACCGGGTCAACCGCCTCGAGATGGCTCGGGTTCGGCGGCATCGAGACGACCATGTGCACTTCACGGCCGTTCCGGATGGCGCGGTGAGCACCGGCGTGGTACTTCACGTCGCCCGTCCACGACATGTCGTCCTGGAAGTGACCCTTCGTCACCGGGTCCTTGAACTCGGCCAGAATCTGCGCGTAGGGCTTGTTGAGGACGTGCGCCATGATGTTCAGGCGCCCGCGATGGGCCATGCCGATGAACATCGATCTGGCCCCGGCTTCGGCCGCGTCGCCGATGATCTCGTCGAGGATCGGCACCGTCATGTCCAGCCCCTCGATCGAGAAGCGGGTCTTGGCCTGGAAGGCGCGGTGCAGGAAGCGCTCGAACGACTCGACCTGCGAGAGGCGGTCGAGCAGCGCCACCGGGTCGATTGGGTCGACGGGGGCGCGGAACTGGCCGTTCTCCACCGCCGCGCGCAGCCACTGGCGCTCTTCGGGCACGAACACATGCGAGTAGTCGTGACCGGAGGTCGCGCAATAGACCGCGCGGAACCTGTTCACGACATCGAGCATGTTGGCCGCGCCGTCGGCGAGCGGAGAGGAGATGATCGTCGGGGGGAGAGCTCGGAGGTCGTCATCGGTCACGCCGTGCGTGGCCGCGTCGAGGGATGGATCGCCCAGCGGGGTCGACCCGAGGGGGTCGAGTTGGGCAGCCAGGTGTCCGTAGCGCCTGATGGACTGCGCCAGGTTGACGGCGCCGACCGCCTTCTGGAGCGCCGACTCGCCAAGCGCCACGGGCGCCTCGTCGGCCCCCTCGGCTGGCGGTGTCCAGGTCGCAAACAGGGCACGGGTTTCGGCATCGACCGCATTCGGGTCTTTCAGGTACCGGTCGTACAACTCGAGCACATAGGCGCGGTTGACTCCGGTTACCCCCTGCCAGTTCGTCATACCCCTACAATCCTATCTTCCATGCTGCACATCGAGGCGCGGGCCACGTGTTGTTTGATGTATCGGACGAAATATTCGGGACAGTACCGACCGAAGAGTGTACCACGCCGCCGAGCCGGCACGGGCGCCAGCCCGGGTCCGCGTTCTCTTTCTAACATCTTTGATATTGGATATTGCGCCCGCCCTGCCGCGGGGGAATAATCAGCGGCCAAGGGGAAATTTCCCCCTTCGCGATCGACGGAAATCGCCGAGGATCCGCAATACTGCGGGTTTCCGGCGCCGACTAGGAGACGCCGCTGAAGTCATCCGCCCGAATTCGATTGGCGCGGATTGACGATCGGGTCGTTCGCAATCGGAATACGAAAGAGGAGCCTAAATGATGCATGGTTCGAAGCTCCACCTGGGAATCGCCGTTGGCGCATTCCTCGCGCTGCCCGGTGCCGCGTTCGCGCAGCAGGGCAAGCAGGTGACGTTCAGCAAGGACGTGTCGCCCATTCTTCAGTCCAAGTGCCAGTCGTGCCACGAACCCGGCTCGATCGGTCCGATGTCCCTGGTCACCTACCAGGATGCGCGCCCGTGGGCCCGCTCGATCAAGCAGCGCGTCGAATCGCGCCAGATGCCGCCGTGGCACATCGACCGCAGCGTCGGCGTACAGAAGTTCAAGAACGACATGGCGCTGACCGACGAGCAGGTCGCGACGGTCGTAGCGTGGGTCGACGGTGGCGCGCTCGAGGGTAGCGCGGCCGACTTCAAGCTCAAGCCGGTTGCCACGACGTTGTTCTGGCAGGGTGAGCGCGACGGCTACGGCGCGCCCGACATCATCGTGAAGTCGCCCGAATACACCATGCCTGCGGTCTCGCAGGACCAGTGGTGGCGTCCGGTCAGCGAGATTCCGGTGACCGAATCCCGCTGGGTCCGGATGGTCGAAATCCGTCCGACCAACCTTAACGCCCGCAAGATCCTGCACCACTCGATTGCGTACCACATCCTGACCCCCGAGAACACCGCTGCCGTGAACACCGGCATCGGCGGTGGTCGACCGGGCGGCCCAGCACTCACCCCTGCCCAGCAGGCCGCAGAGCTGGTCAACCGTCGTCCCCAGATCATGGAATGGGCCATCGGCAAGGGCTACGACCGGTTCCTCGAGGGCACTGGCAAGCTGATCATGCCGGGCGAAAAGATTTCCTGGGACCAGCACGTCCACGCCGTTGGCGAGGAAATCAAGGGCGGTTCGGAAATCGGCATGTGGCTCTACAAGAAGGGCGAAGAGCCGACCAAGCGCAGCTACCTCGTGGCGTTCAGCGGCCTGAAGAACGGCACCGCCGGTCTCGACATTCCGCCGAACTCGGTGGCGCACACGGAGGGCTTCACCGTCCTGCGTGAGAACACCGTCATCACCAACTTCCAGCCCCACTTCCATCTGCGCGGCAAGGCCATGCAGGTCGAGGCGATCTTCCCGGACGGCCGCAGCCAGGTCATCTCCTACGTGAAGGACTTCAACTTCAACTGGATGACCAACTACATCTTCAAGGATGAAGCGGCACCGGTCTTCCCGAAGGGCACCATCGTTCATGTCACCGCCTTCTACGACAACACCAAGGCGAACAAGAGCAACCCCGACCCGGAACAGTGGGTCGGTTACGGCGACCGCACCGTCGACGAGATGGCGCACGCCTGGATGAACGTCGTCTACCTGAGCGACGCCGAGTACGCCGAGCGCGTCGCGAAGTACGGCGAAGGTGTCACGAACGGCGTGAAGCCGGCCGCGGGCACGCAGCAGCAGTAATCGCTCTCCGACCTGAAGAGCGCTGACCAAGGGGATCGGAGCGAAAGCTCCGGTCCCCTTTTTTTGTCGTCATTTATGGTTTTCCAATCCTTCTTCCTCGGTTACAATCGTCCGGCTTGCCGCATTGAGGCGGCAGGGTATTACTTCAGGCACCCCCTTCTTCGGTAGAGAGTAAGCATGAATTCACGCATGATTCTGCGCCTTGCGACGGTTGCCGCGCTTGCAGCCGGCGGTGCAATGGTTTCGGCTCAGGGCCAGCTCCTCCCGAGCAGTCCCAAGCTGGGATTCGGGGCCAGCGTCACCCCGGCCTTCGACGGCTGGTACGACAATCCCGATGGCACCCACACGTTCCTGATCGGTTATTACAACCGCAACTGGAACGTTGACGTCGACATGCCGATCGGCCCGAACAACAAGTTCGAGCCAGGCGACCCGGATCGCGGTCAGCCCACGCACTTCATGCCGAACCGCAACTTCGGCATGTTCACGATCACGGTCCCGAAGGCGTTCGGCGCAACCGAACGTCTCTGGTGGACGATCACGGTCAATGGCGTCACGTCGCGCATCGGCCTGATCATGAGCCCCG
>CALQBJ020000099.1 GCA_943328785.2 Bifidobacterium breve | reverse complement strand
GTCGGCCGAGTAGCGATAGAAGGTTTCGATCGCGCCGCGTCCGGCGAGCAGGCGGACCGCCGCAAAGCGGGAACCGTCGCTGGCCGCTTCACCGCGGACGTCGAGGTTGCGCGTCAGCAGCACGCTGTCGCGGTAGGCCACCGCCGCGCGGTCGTTCAGCACGCGGCTGTCGTTCACGTAGAAGGAGACACCTGGGCGCCAGCGCGAGGTCAGCCGCCGCGACAGGCGCACGCCGCGCGCGAGGCCGCGCATCTCGCTGAGCAGGTCGCCACCTTCGGTGGTCCAGGCGCCGGACGGACTCTCGAGCGCGATGCGTCCACTGCGCACGTCCATACGGCGGCCGTTGCCGGTGAGGAAGCTCGAGACGCCGAGGCGATAGCCAGCGATGGTGCCGCTGCCGGTGGCGTCGAATGCCGCGCCGCCGCCCTGAGCGAAGCCGGCGCCGAGGTCGAGCCCGAGTGCTTCGTGGTTGTTGGGCAGCACGTCCGGAACGATGGGACGCTCTTTCAGCGCCACGAAGTCGTCGTTCTCACGCTCCATCATGGAGCGCTCTTCGCGCGACTTGGGCACCTCGAATGACTGCCAGCCCGACGGGCCGCGCACGTCGCCGCCGCCAGCCACCGCCACACCTGCTGACGCGGTCAGTTTCGGCGCCGACGCTTTCGGCATGGGTGCCGGCATCGGGAGGAGGAAGGCGCGCCCGCGCTCCTCGAGGACCAGCTTGCGGCCGGCCAGTTGCGCGATGGCGTCGAGGGGAAGGAAGACGGCGTCCTGCGCCACCTGCACGGGGCTGGTGAGCGAGCGGCTCTCGAGCGGGCCGTCCAGGCGCACGGCGCCGTGCATCGTCTGCCACTGGACGCCGTTGGCGTCGCGGATGGTGACGGTGCCCGCGAGGGCACTGACGGTGACGTCCAGTTCCGGGCCGAGCAGGTGCGCGTCAGCCGACGGCATACCGTCCGTGCCAGGGCGCATCGAGAGCACCACGTCGCGGCGGCCGACGATGGCCACCGTCCAGAGCGCTTCGGCGGCGCCGGCCAGGTCGCACACGAGCAGCGACAGGACGAATGCGGCAAGAGTCGCGCGCATGACGGTCAGTCCTGGATAGGGGGTGTGTCACGAACGAGGTCGACCGAGCGCTGCAGGCCGATGTAGTGGTCGAGGCCGATGTCGAGAATCAGCCGGACCGTGTAGCTGCCGGACGGAAGCGTCGCCACGTCGGGCAGCGGCACCGAGAGCGCCGCGGTACGAACGGGTTCGGTGAGGAGCATGTTGCGCGGCAGGGCGACCACCGCGACCGGCGTGGTCTCGCCGGGCCGCACGAACTCGAAGCGGCCTTCGACGGCGGTCGGCGTGTTGCCGGTGTTCTCGATGCGCGCCGTGGCCCGGCTGCCATCGACGTCGATGGCGAGGACGTCGGCGCCACGTTCCACCGGGTCGATGTAGACGTAGACACCGGTCGAGACCGAGGCGAGGAACTTCACGCCCACGCCGTCGGGCATCACGGCGAGCGGGTCCGGCATCTCGTCGACGCTCAGCGCGCACCAGTAGCCGCCGGGCTGGACGTCCTGGGGTACCGAGACGGTGAGACGAATATTCAGCGCCTCACCGCCTGCCACCGTGGCTTCCATCGGATTGGCGGACACCCAGTGTCCGCACGAGCGGGAGATCGAGCCGGCCGGTGCGTAGAACGACTGCCGGCCGTCTTCGCTGCGCCACCAGTCCTGCACGTCCACCTTGAAGTGGGTGCGCGGGTCGGCTTCGTCGAGACCCAGCCGGTAGGACGTGGTCAGTACCTGGCCAGGCTTCGCCGAAATGCGGATCGGCGCGAACGAGGCGTTGAAGGTGACCGCTTCCGCGGGCGAGGCGATGAAGGCCGCTGCCGCGACCGCCATCAGGGTGGCCGCGCGGATGGCGTTGGGGCTGCGCATGGCTCTCTCTCCGTCAGGACTGAATGGCGACTGCGGGACTAGATGCCGACCGCTTCGACGCGCCACCGGACGACCAGCGTGTGGTTGCCCGAGCGCTGCACCGTCGACTTGGCGCCGAGGGTGAGGACGAGCGCCGAGGTATTGCAACTGGCGGCGTTGGCGGCGCAGGTGGCCACCTCGTTATAGGCCGAATTGCTCAACGTACCGGCGGCGCCTGTCGCGTTCGTCCAGGTGCCCGCTCCCCAGGTCACGTCGGCAGCCGACCATGTGGTGGCACCCGACACCGGCGGCGTGAACGCGGCGGCATTGGCCTGAAGCGAGACCTTCAACTGCTTGGTGGCCGTGGCCAGGACAATGTTCGCGACGCTCACCGACGCGTTGGCGGAGGCCGTGCTGCTGGCGACGTCAGCAACCGTGAACGACACGCCGCTCGGGAACGTCACCCGCGCCTGCTCGGCGACGGTGGCGGTCAGCAGGGTCGTCTGGCTGGTGTCGGGCAGAGACACGGTGACCTGAGCCGAGGCGGTCCCGGCCAACACGGCGACGGCGCCGAACGCGAGAACGGATGCCTGCACTGCGGAACGAAGAGAGAAACGCACGGGAACCTCCACTGGTATCAGCTGAGTCCGTCCGGCTGGGGGGACAGACGAGAGTAAGGCTCAGCTCCTTCGGATGTCTTATCGGGGTCTCTTGGGCACTCAATAGGCTTCTATGGGACAGCGTGGACCGGCGATGCGCCTTTCGCGGCAGACGTGTGCACTCTTCGGTTACCCGTTCCGATCATGCGGATGCAGTGGAGAAGACCGATTTGGAAAGGCGTTGTGCAGTTGCGAGAAATTTGGTGATCGCCGCCCGCCCGCTCCGACGCACATTCACCCGCGGCTTCCGCGGTGGCTCTGGTTTAATGGGGCCATGTTCCGGGCGTCACGCCTGCGTGTCGTGGTGATGGTCGTGCTGCTGGTCGGCCTGGCAGGGGCGGCCCTGGCGCAGCGCCGCTTCGGCCGTCAGCGTGCGCGCGAGGTCGAGGTGGTGAACCAGCCCTACGATGGCCGCTTCACCTTCGCCCGCGTCAAGTACCAGACGGCGCCTGGCGGCTTCTGGTACCAGGGACTGCCGTCGTGGGCGCATGGCTACCCGATGTCCGAAGACAACCTGATGCGCATCATGAACGAGGTCAGCTACCTCGGCGCGCGCACTGACGCCTACAACGTCTACGGGTTCGACGACCCCGAGGTGACGAAGTCCCCGATCACCTATCTCACCGAAGCCGGGTGGTGGACGCTGACCGACCGCGAGGTGGAGGCGTTCCGGTCATACCTGCTCAAGGGCGGCTTCACGATCTTCGACGACTTCAAGCTGCCGGGAGAGTTCGGCTCGGGCGGCGGCGGTTGGGATACGTTCGAGGAGAACATGAAGCGGGTCTTCCCCTCGGCGAAGTTCGTCGACCTTGACCCGACGCATCCGATCTTCCACTCGTTCTTCGAGATCGACTCGCTGCGCAACTTCCCGCAGGCCTACAACTCGGGGCCGCCGATCTTTCGCGGGCTGTACGAGGACAACGATCCGAAGAAGCGCTTGCTGATGGTGGTCAACTACAACACCGACATCTCGCAGTACTGGGAGTGGTCCGGGCGCGGGTTCCGGCCGTTCGACGAGACCAACGAAGCCTACAAGCTCGGCGTCAACTACGTGATGTACGGCCTCACCCACTAGAACTATCGCTATCGCTATCGTCTCCGCTTCCATCCATCTCTCGGTCATCGTACCGGCCTTCAAGGATGCCGACCGGTCGCTGCCGATCGAGGACGCCGGCCGGTTCCTGGCCGAACTCGAACGGGGCGCCGACCGCGCGATTGGCTCGCGCGCCGTGCCGGGCATGCGCGACACGCAGTGCGGCGTCAAGGCGTTCCGCGGCGACGTCGCCCGTGCGCTGTTTGCCGTGCAGCGCATCGACGGCTTCGGGTTCGACGTCGAGATTCTCCGCATCGCGCAGCGCCGCGGCCATGATGCCGTCCGCTAGAACCCACCGCCTCGCGGCAATCGCCGCCGCACTCCTGCTGCTCGTGACGATGGTCGCGCTGTCGCGCGACTTCGGCGATGCGATCAACAACCCCAAGGACGTGCCGTTCGCCGCGATGGCGGTGCTCGGCATCACGATGCCGCTCGACTGGGCGCAGGGGTTCGACGTGCTGTTCGTCGGACAGAACCTCGGTGCCGGCTTGCTGCCGTCGACCTACGTGCCGGCGTTCCTCAGCGTGTCCGACCGCCTGACGCTGAAAACGCCGTAGCCGCGCGTCAGTTGATGCGGTGTTGCGGTGACGGCCCGAACGAGGCCCACGGCACCACCGGCACCTGGTTCACACCAGGCTTCGACCAGTCGCAGGCCCCCTGCGGGAAGATGGCCCTGAGCCGAGCGAGCTGGTCCGACGTGAACGTCAGCCGGTAATCGGCCGGATTCACCGGTGCGAGTTGGCACTTCAGGACATCGGCCGAGAGGGGACCGCCGGCTTCGACGCGAACGTTGGAGTAGACGGGATACAGCGTCGTGCACCGCGTCGACGCGGCGCGCGTGAAAACGAGCGGCTCAGCGATGAACGACGGCGGCGTGCCCTTGTCGTAACACCCTTCCACTGCCTGCGCCGGCCGCGCGTTCAGCACCTTCTGCAGCCGGGGCGTATCCGAGCGGTCGCTCGTGTAGGCCACCATCCAGGCGTCGAAGGTGGCGCGTGCGTCGTTCGCGTCCACGTTGCGCCACATCGCCATGTTGTCGGAGCGGCCACCGCTCGCCTTGCGCAGTCGCTCGCGCAGCGCGTAGTGGAACCAGCCGTAGTGGTAGCCGCCGGCTTCGTTCGACATGGCGTTGTCGAAGATCGGGAGCGACCTGAGGCCGCCGTTCGCACCGAGGGTCAGCCCCGACTGATAGGCGCGCCTGATGGCGTCGGCGTTGAGCGCCGTGAGTCCGTACTGCACGCCAACGTTGTCGTACGGCCGTAGCGCACCGCGTCGGCGACCACGCCGTTCCAGCGTGCCGACTGATAGCCGTCGGCATCCTGGCGATTCGGCACCGGATCGGTGCGTTGCGCCTGGTTCGCCGCGTCGACGAACGCCTTCATGCCGTCGAAACCGCTGATGGCCACCTGTTGCGCTTCGGTGAGCGATCCCTTTCCGGCCTTCGCAAAGTAGTGCAGCAGCAGGTGGGCGTCGAGTCCCGACAGGGCAATGGCGAGAGCGTCGGGGAACGTCGCGCGGATGTCGACGCCGTCGATGAGGCCGGGAAACGCATCGGCCACCTGCAGGCTCGTGTAGGCGCCGCCCGATCCGCCGGTGCTAATCGTGTAGGCCGGCACGCCGAACGTCTCGATGAAGTGCTCCTTGCCCATCATCGTCGTCTCGCCAGCGAGGAAGGCGTTGCAGCTGTTCGTCGGTGATTCAGCGTGTTGATGTAGAGCGCGTACCCCTCAGCCAGGCGGCCGTAGTCGAGCACGTTGACGCCCATGGCGCCGCCCTGGACGTACCAGCCGGACGGGCAGCCGCTGCCGTGGATGGCGATGAGGCGCCGGTTCCAGCCGCGCGGCGGCGTCGTCGGTGACGGCGGCGGGTCGACGGTCGGGTCGTGCAGCACGGCGTTCTGGTAGATGCCGCGGTTCATCGTGCCGGTCTCGACGCGGACGATGAAGTTCACGACGGCGCCGGAGGCGGTCTTCGTCTGCGAGACAGCGGCCGGCAGCACCACCGGGTTGGGCAGCGGCGTGAACGGCTTGGCCGGGTCGGCGACGTGCGTGGGACGGTAGACGTACTGCACCACCGTACGCGCCGAGCAGTTCGCGTCGAGCGGGGCCCCGAGCGTCGAGCCGTCCGGCAGCGTGAACTGGTCGGTCTGGCAGACAAACGGCTGTTGCCACGGGCCGGAGATCACCGGTCCGGTGATCGGATAGTTCGTCACCGCTAGCGTGCTCGTGAGGTGTCCGACCTCGGCCAGTACGCGGTTGTTGCCCTCGACGAGGCCGGTCACGAGGCCGAGGTAGACATCAGGTGCAGGTCCCGGCCTGAACGCCGCCGTGACGTCGCGGCCGTTCACGCTCACGCGCAGGTCGCCGCGAGGTGTCCCCTCTGGCACGACGGTGCGCAGCAGCACGTCGCCACCGGTCACCAGGGCGGGGTCGGTGGACACAGCGGTCAGCACCACCGCACCGCCCCCCGCGGCGGCGGCAACAGGAGTGACTCGCTTCATGCGCGCATTGTGCACCGACACGAGCCGTTCGTGCGCGTCAGAAGAAGACGAACGTCACCACGATGAACACCGGGATGAGCACGGCGCCGCTGTAGAGCATGTAGCCGCCGAAGCTCGGCATCTGCACGCCGCGCGCTTCGGCGATGGACCGCACCATGAAGTTCGGCCCGTTGCCGATGTACGAGTTGGCGCCCATGAAGACGGCCCCGGCGCTGATGGCCTCGAGGATGGGGTGCGGCACGCCGACGACGTCCGGCGGCAGGTGGAGACCCTGGCCGAGCGCGAGGAACGTCAGGTACGTCGGCGCGTTGTCGAGGAACGACGAGAGTACGCCGGTGCTCCAGAAGAACTGCCACGGCTCACGCACGCCCAGGGCGCCACCGTGCGCGCGCAGGATGTCGAGCGCCGGGATCATTGTCAGGAAGATGCCGGCAAAGACCGAGGCGACCTCGAGGATCGGATGCAGTGAGAAGTGGTTCGCGTGCCGCACGTGGTGCGACGTGGCGACGTAGGACGCGAGCGCCAGGCCGACCATGGCCAGTTCACGCCACGGTGCGGCGAGGAATGCCGCCGACAGCACGATGCCGCCGAGCAGCGCGAGGTTGTGGATGCCGGTGATGCGCAGCGGCTTGCGGTGGCTACGGTCGGCCTCGAGGTTGCGGGCAGGCTCCTGGCCGTGCGCCCACGTGTCCCAGGCGAAGTAGATGGCCAGCAGCAGGCCGCAGGTGAAGAGCCAGTGCGGCAGCAGCCTGAGCGTCCAGGTGAACGGCACACCCTGCAGGTAGCCCAGAAACAGTGGCGGATCACCCAGTGGCGTGAGTGAGCCGCCGACGTTCGACACCAGGAAGATGAAGAAGACGACCGTGTGCACCACGCGGGTCCGCTCACTGTTGGTGTGCAGCAGCGGCCGAATCAGCAGCATCGACGCGCCGGTCGTGCCGACGAACGAGGCGAAGAACGCGCCGAGCCCGAGGAACGCCGTATTCACCCATGGCTTCGCTTCGAGGTCGCCGTCCATCAGCACGCCGCCGGAGATGACGTAGAGGCTGCCGAGCAGGATCATGAACGACAGGTAGTCGCGCGAGGTCTCGGCCAGGGCGTGCGGAGCCTGCAGCAGGTAGAGCGCCGCCACCGGCAGGCCGAGCACCAGCGACACGCCCAGCTTGCGCAGGTTCGATTCCCAGAAGTGCGGCGCAGCCAGCGGAATGATAGCGATGCCCAGCAGCAGCAGGGCAAAGGGGGCGACCCAGGGCAGAGACGGAATGAAGCCGGAGTGGTCCATGGCTACTTGATCCGGAACAGGACGATCGCGCCGAACGCATCGATCTTCTCGAGGTCGCTGCGGGTGGCGAGTGTCTCCAGCGTGGTTGGCGGCATCTGGCCGCCGTTCACGACGATGTGGGTGACCCCGAGCTGACGCATGCGCGCGAAGGCGTCGTCGGCAGGGAAGGTTTGCAGGACCGCGGCGTTTGCGTAGAAGCTCGGCGGCTGGAAGCCACTGTAGCCGTTGACGAGCGGTTGCCAGTGGTCCGTGGAATTCAACATGTAGTGGGCGTGGAACTGTACGCTGCGTGCGCCGAAGAACGGGTACTCGACGACGAGCGTGCCTGGCGTGCGCGGAACCGAGCGGTAGACCGGCGGGATGCCGTCGAAGCGCACCAGGCCGAGCGGGGCGGCGATCGACTCGGTCGACGCCAAAGCCACGAGGAGCGGCGCCACGACACGCCAGCCGCGAGGGCGGCGACGGCCACTGTCGCGAGGATGCCGAAGCGGGCCGTGGCGCGGATGCCGCGCAGCCGCGGCATCGCCATCACCCCTTGCACCACCATCGGCTCGGAGTAGGCGAGTGTGTAGCGTTCGAGGTGGAAGATGTTGCCGTCGAACAGGTGCAGCGGAGCGCGTGACAGTTGGTGCGCCACCCACCCGACGGTCCATTTGTTCAGGATTGAGTCGCGGTTGTCGTGACGGGTGAGGTGGGCAAGGTCGGTGGCCAGGGGCCAGGTGTGCAGCAGCGCGCGCACCGCCTGATCCACCAGGTGCCCGCTCCGGATCGCGGCGACGTTGACCTTGCCTGGACTGAGTGGCCACGACGGAATCGGTGTGGGTGGGGCGCCCGCCGTTGTCGAGCGCGGGCAGGCCGTCGATGCTGACCACCGCGCCGTCATCCGAGGTTACCGTGAGCGTGTGGATGCCAGGGAGGGTCCTGTCGCGTTCGCCCGCGAGGTATTCAGCGCGCAGTCCGCGCGCAGGGGCAAGGGCGCCCGCCGCCAAGTGCAGGGAGGCGGCCAGGGCCAGGGCCGCGGCAATGACGGTGAAGAGCGCTCGCTGGATGCCGGTATTCTAGCTGACATCAACGCAAGCATTGCGTGCCGCGACCACCCGGTAAGTTTTACACACCGTGTAGGCGCATCGATGCAGCCATCACGCTCATCGGCCTCTCATCTCTTGACGTCACACTCACAGGGTTGCGATGTGCTGCCGATACTAGGGGTAGCGACCGCGACATGCCAGATCGTTGTGCGGCACGCCCCTTGTAATCGCCGAGTTGTCCTTTCTAGCTGATCCGACACGATCTGATGACCGACTTGCTCATGGCGCCAGCCGCCGCTTCGTCCGTGCTGGCCTTCGTCACCACCATTCACCTCGGGCTTACTGCGCTCCGAAATCATCGACGACAATCCGGCGCTGCCGGGACCCCGTTGGTTGCGGTCTCGCTCGGCTTCGTGACAACGCCGTGGCTGATGCCGAGTCCATCGGGCATTGCCGTCGGGCTGCTTGCGCATGCCCTGTGGTTCGCGGCGTGCGAGCGACTGGCCCGATCGGGTGAGCGGGGCGAAGCGGCGGTGGCCAAGGGGCAAACCGAGGCTCCGCCGCGTGGGTCGAGGCCGGCGCGTGCCAGCGCGTTCACGAAGCAGTTCACTGAGGTGCCCGTGCTCGCGGTCGTCGACGAGACGCCGGACATCCGCACGTTCCGCCTCGCGCGTCCAGCCGGCCTGGAGTTTCAGCCCGGCCAGTTCATGACCGTGCGGTTGCAGATCGACGGTCGAGACGTCACGCGCTGCTATTCAATCAGCTCGGCGCCCGAAGCCACCGCTTACATGGAGGTGTCGGTCCGTCGTCAGGGTCTCGTCTCTGGCGCGCTCCATGCGTCGATCCGGCCTGGCGCCACGCTGCAGGTCATGGGGCCGCTCGGTTCGTTTGTCTACCCGGGAGGTGACGACCGGCCACTCGTGCTGATTGCGGGCGGTGTGGGCATTACGCCGATCGCCAGCATGATCCGTCACGCGCTGGCGACCGAGCCGACGAGGCCGGTCACCCTCATTTATAGCGCCCGCAACGATCGCGAGTTCGCGTTCCGCGACGAGTGGCAATCGCTGGCGAAGCGGCACGCGCAGTTCCGCGTGTTCCTGGCCTCATCGGCAACCGAGGACCCGGCGGTCTATCCAGGGCGTATGGACAGGGCGCTGCTCGACGCGGCTGCGCCGCACCTGGCGCAGTCGGTGGTCTGCCTGTGCGGTCCGCAGCCGATGCTCGAGTCGGTGCGAATGCTGCTCGGCGAGATGGGGGTCCAGCCCGGGCAGGTGCGCTACGAACTGTTCGAGGCCGCTATTGCCGCCGCGGCGGGGGGCGCGGCCGGAGAGGCGGCGCAGCGTGGCGGGTCCGCTCACGGACGGCACAGCATGACCTGTGTGGCCAGCCGGAAGGTCGTGCCGATCGAGAGTGGCCAGACGCTGCTCGAGGCGGCGGAGCAGGCCGACGTCGATCTGCCGTCGCTGTGCCGGGCAGGCATCTGCGGCACGTGCCGCGTGAAGGTGACCGGCGGCGACGTGCAGTGCGTGTCGGCCACGCTCGATGCCGACGATCAGCGAAACGGCTACGTTCTGGCCTGCGTGTCCACGACCGACTCCGACTGCAGCGTGCAGCTATGAGCGCCGTGCCCGCATCGCGTCCCGCGCCGTCGCGCCTGGCGGGGCTTGTCACCAGCGGCGTGGCGTGGGGGTTTGTGGCCACCGCGCTCATCACGGCGTGGGTGCTGCTCGGACTCGGCGGGCGCGCCTACTACGGCACCGACCTCGCGGTGCGCGCCTACGCGCCTGCGCATCGCCTGCTGCGACCGTCTGGTCCGGCCGGGCAGAGCTTCGGCCTCGTCGGCACGGTGCTGATGGTGATGCCGTTCGCCTACATGGCGCGCAAGCGGCTGTCCGGCATGAAGGGGGCGGGCACGCTGAAGCACTGGCTCGAACTCCACCTGTTCTGCGGCATCGTCGGTCCGGTGCTGGTGACCTTCCATACCGCCTTCAAGTTCAACGGCATCATCGCGGCGGCGTACTGGTCGATGGTGACCGTGATGCTGTCCGGATTCGTCGGGCGATACCTCTTCGTGCGCATCCCGCGATCGATTCGCGGCAACGAGCTGACCCGGGCCGAGCTCGACGCGCGCGCGTACGACCTGCACGACCAGCTCGCGTTGACGGTTGACAGCGACCGGCTGATGCAGGAGGTCGAGGCATTCGAGGCGACGGTCGTGCCGGCCGACTCGGCGCGCCGCTCTCTGGCCGGGCAGTTGACCGGCGACATCCTGTTCGGGCGCCGGTTACATGCCTTCGTTGGACGGCTCGAGGCCGAAGGCGTGCCGCCCACCGTCCGCGACGACATCGCCCGCGTCACCCGTGAACGCGTCAGCCTGCTGCGGGCCCGGTTTCATCTGGAGCGCACGAAGGAGCTGTTCCAGTTGTGGCACGTCTTTCACCTGCCGCTGGTCTACCTGCTCCTCGTCATCGCGGCCGCGCACATTGCCCTGGCCCTCTACATGGGCTACGTCCCCTTCAGGTGGTCGTGATGAGACGCGTCCAGCAGATCCTGATCGCCGTGCTCACGGCCTGGGCCATTGCTGCCGGCGCCGGTACCGCGCGCGCGCAACTTGGCTCGCTGCTGTCGCCTGGCCCGCTGGCGCGTCCACACGCCAGTCTCGAAGGCGTGGCGAACTGCGCGAAGTGCCACGAGCAGGGTCGTCGGGTCACGGCGCAGAAATGTCTCGCATGCCATCAGCCGATTGCGCAGCGCATCGCGCGAAAGGTCGGCGTGCACAAGGACGCGGGTGGCGAGTGCGTGCTCTGCCATGCGGAGCACGCGGGCGTGAACGGTGAACTGCGGCCATTCGACCAGAAGGCGTTCGACCATGCCGCGGTCACCGGGTTCGCCCTGACGGGGAAGCACGTGCTCGGCGCGCAGCAGTGCGCGGCCTGCCACAAGGGGCGCTCGTTCGTCGACGCGAGTCCGGCCTGCGCCGCCTGCCACACCGATGTGCACAAGCCATCGCTCGGGAGCAACTGCACGACCTGCCATTCGACTCAGGCCGCCTTCACGGCCGCGTCTACGGCATTCGACCACAACACCGCTGCGTTTCGGCTGAACGGCGCACACACGAAGGTCGCGTGCGCCAGTTGCCACATCGGCGGCGTGTTCAAGGGCGTGAAGTTCGCCAGTTGCGTGAACTGCCACAAGGAGCCGCACCAGCCGTCGCTCGGCAGCAGCTGCACGACCTGCCACACCACCGACTCGTGGCGAACCACGAACGTGAACCATCAGCGCACCTCGTTCCCGCTAGTGGGCGCGCACACGAAGGTAGCGTGTGCGACCTGCCACAAGCAGTCGGCCACGAAGGTGACCCTGAAGTCCGACACGTGTGCCTCGTGTCACGCCGACGTGCATGCCGGACAGTTCAAGCAGGACTGCAAGGCCTGCCACAACGAGACCGCCTGGAAGGGGGGCCGCTTCGATCACGCGACGACGACGTTCGCATTGCGGGCGAAGCACGCGCCGCTCACCTGTGATGCCTGCCATCGTCCTGCCGCTGCCTCCCGTCCAGAGCGGCTGGGCACCGCCGCACCGGTGCGCGCGGGTGCGGCCGCGCCTCCCGTGGTCGACTTCCGCGGCCTGAAGACGACGTGTGTGAGTTGCCACGTCGACGTGCACCAGGGCGAGCTCGGCACCAGTTGCGAGACCTGCCACTCGGACGCCGCCTTCGCGGTTCGCGCCTATACGCACAAGACCGGCGGGCCGTTCTTCGCCGCCCAGCACGTGGCGTTGACCTGCGAGCAGTGCCACACGTCGTTGGCGCCTGCGCGGTCGGCACGCACCGGCACGGCGCCGCTGGCCGTGCGCTTCGCGGCTGCCGAGCGCGGCTGCGTGTCGTGTCACAAGGACATCCACCTCGGGCAGTTCACGGCCAGGTGCGAGACGTGCCACAGCGTGGAGACCGCCAAGTTCGCCGTCACGATCGACCACGCGAGGCAGACCAGCTTCGCGTTGACCGGCAAGCACGGAGCGGTTGCCTGCCGCGAGTGCCACAAGGTGGAAACCGGTCGCTTCCCTGCGGCCACGGGGACCGCCGTGCGGCTCAAGGGCGTCGGCGCCACCTGTGTGTCGTGCCACAAGGATGTCCACCTCGGTCAACTAGTGGCCAACTGTGAGAGTTGCCACACCTCCGATACGTTCCACCTCGCAACCTACGCGCACAAATCGAAGACCGTTCTCGCGCTCATGACGGGCGCCCATGCGCGCGCGTCGTGCGTCGACTGTCACAAGGCCACAACGGGGAGGTTCCCGGCGGGCACGGGCACTGCGATCCGGTTCACGACCGGCACGGCGTGTGTGTCGTGCCATGTCGATCAGCATCGGGGCGGACTTGGCCCGAACTGCGGGAATTGTCATCGACCATGAAGAAACTCAGCTTTCTCTTGCCGTTCCTCACCTGTGTCGCCCTCCTGTTCCTGTCGCGAGGCACACAGGCGCAGTTCGAGACGCCCAATCGGTCGTTTCACAACGCCACCGGGTTCAGGCTCGAGGGGCGCCACCTGACGGTGGCCTGCGAGTCGTGCCACGTGAACGGGCAGTTCAGCGGGACGCCAAAGACCTGCTACGACTGCCACTGGGTTCGCCGCAAGGACGACCGCTACCAGACACGGCTCGGGTCCCAGTGCGAGACGTGCCATCGCTCGACATCGTGGACGGACGTGCGCTGGGATCACGGCGGGCAGACCGGCGCGCGGCTCAACGCGGACCACCGCACGCTGGCGTGCGAGTCGTGCCACCGCGGCGGGAGCTTCCGTGCGGCGGCGAGCGGCTGCCTCTCGTGCCACCAGAAGGACTATGCCGCGACGACCACCCCGAACCATGCCGCGGCGGGGCTTCCGACCAACTGCGAGAGCTGTCATCGGCCGTCGGACACGACGTGGCGCAACGCCGGCGGCGGCGGCTTCAATCACAACGCGTCGTT
>CALQBJ020000098.1 GCA_943328785.2 Bifidobacterium breve | reverse complement strand
TGGTGCCGCTGGAGCGTCCGCCGAACACGTTCGATCAACGTCATGCGGTGGACCCAAACGGGAACACGAGGTGGGGTGGTGCGGTCGAATGGTGCCGGAGGGCGGATTTGAACCGCCGACCCCGCGCTTATGAGACGCGTGCTCTCACCAACTGAGCTACTCCG
The DNA here is from genome assembly GCA_943328785.2 of Bifidobacterium breve. Taxonomy (GTDB): domain Bacteria; phylum Acidobacteriota; class Vicinamibacteria; order Vicinamibacterales; family CAVVIG01; genus CAVVIG01. Next base: position 13,497 of record CALQBJ020000098.1, on the reverse strand, counting down.
GCCGGCAACTCGCAATGATAACACGGCCTCTGCTGCGTACGGGCGTCAGGAAGGTCACGAAGCACGACTCGTGTTCTTGGGCTCGGTGTCTTCGTGCCTTCGTGAAGTTGAACATCGGCTCCGCACCGGCTCGTCCAGCGTCTCATGCCCGAAGAATGGCGGCGGCCAGCAGCGGAATCATCAACTCGTGGTGCCCAACCAGCGAGTAGCCCCGGCCGCGGGTTCCGGCCGTCGGCCTGGTGACGACGTTGGTCTGCGGGCGATAGCTCCTGATGAAGTCGAGGTTCACGGTGGTCAGTCCGTCAAGGGCGATGCCACGGTTGCGCGCGAGCGCCACGGCCTTGAGGAATACCTCCGGCAGGACGACGGCCGAACCGCAGTTGAGGAACACCCCGTGTTCGAGCCGCGCGACGTTGGACACGAAGTAGCGGAAATCGCGGAGGCTCCCCTCGCCCAGGGCGGCGCCCGACGCCGCCGGGTGCATGTGGATGATGTCCGTGCCAATCGCCACGTGCACGGTCACCGGAATCCCGAGACGGCCTGCCGCCGCCAGCAGACTGGAGCGCGCGTGCTGGGGATTGCGCCCGTGCAGATAAGCCGAGACCGCCTGGCCGATGCCCAGACCGCGAGCCACACCGTCATTAATCGCGCCGTTCAGCAACCGGCCCGTTTCCTCGGCCATTCCGAAGGTGCCTGATCCCAGCGTCTGGTCGACGTCCTCCGAGGTGGCGCCGGCCAGCGCGACCTCGAAGTCGTGGATAACTGCGGCGCCGTTCGTGGCGATGGCCGACACGAACCCGCGCTCCATCAGGTCGATGAGCACTGGCGCGAGTCCGGTCTTGATGACGTGCGCGCCGATGCCCCATACGACGCCGGCCTCGCCCCGTGTGGCCTCGGCCACGGCCCGCGCGACCGACCTCAGGTCGGCAGCGCCGAGCATGTTCGGCAGCGAGTCGAGGAACGTGCCGAGCGTCGCGTCCGGCGGTACCGGACGACCGAAGTCCTCCGCTCGCGCCTTGCTCGGGCGCGACTTCAGGGGATAGGTGCGAACGCCGGAGAGGTCGAACGACTCGTAGTCAAAGGGCATGGTGCGGCGACTAACGTAATGCAAACGGGCCGCAGGACACAAAGGGGCCTGCCTGACGGTGCGTCCTGCCTAGAGAATGAGCATCGCGTCGCCGTAGCTGTAGAAGCGGTATCGCTCGGCGACGGCGGTGCGATATGCATGCAACACGTGGTCTCGCCCGCCGAACCCGGAGACCAGCATCAGCAGCGACGACTGCGGCAGGTGGAAGTTGGTGACGAGGCCGCGCAGAACGCGGAACTCGAAGCCGGGGTAGATGAAGAGGTTCGAGGTACCGCGCCCGGGCACCAGCCGTCCGCCATTGGCGCGCGCCACCGACTCCAGCGTCCGGGTGGTGGTCGTGCCGACAGCCACTACTCGGCGTCCGGCGTCGAGCGCGGCATTCACGACCGACGCGGTCTGCTCGGAAATCTCGAACGGCTCCGACTCCATCTGGTGCGCCTCCACCACATCGACACGAATGGGTTGGAAGGTGCCGTAGCCGACGTGCAGCGTGAGTTCGGCGACCTCCACCCCGCGCGCCCGGATCTGGTCGAGCAACGCCGGGGTGAAGTGCAGACCGGCGGTCGGCGCCGCGATTGACCCTCGCGTCTGAGCGAACACGGTCTGGTAGCGCTCGTGGTCGTCACCGCGGTCGTCACGCTTGATGTAGGGCGGCAGCGGAATGTGGCCGACGGCATCGACGGCGGACTCGAGCGGCGAGCCGTCCGGGGTCCAGAGCCGCACGACCCGGCGGCCGAAGGGGCGGCGCTCGAGAATCTCCCCGTGAATCGTCGCCGCTCCCTCGAACACGACCCGCGCACCGGGCTTCAGTTTCTGCCCCGGGGATACGAGCGCTTCCCATTGCTCCGCGCCGTCATCGTCGGCTGGCGCCACACGCGTCACCAACAGGCACTCCACCGCGCCGCCGCTCGGGTCGCGGCGTCCGAGCAGACGCGCGGGGAACACGCGGGTATTGTTCACCACCAGCAGGTCACCCGGCTCGAGCAGTGCGGGGAGCTCGCCTATCGCGTGATGGTCGAGCGCACCGTCATCACGGTGCAGGCGCAGCAGTCTGGACGCACCCCGCGCCGCTGGCGGCTCCTGTGCAATCAGTTCAGGTGGAAGCTCGAAGTCGAATTCGCTGACAAGCACGACAGCCCATCGTACCTCTGCCATCCCGAGGTGGGGAACGTGTTGCAGAGGTGACGCGCATGTCCGAGGTCGTTGTGGCCCTTCGCTGCCGGCGATGCCGGGCCGAGGGTTCCTGCGCCGGCGGCCAGAGCGTGTTCCAGCTATCTGTAGCTGCCGACCTTCCGCCTTCGCGGTGCTTCGGCGGACCGCCGTAGCGACGGCAGTGGCTGGTCAGGTCGGCGCAGTCCAGCGAACCTGAAGGTTCGCGGCTGCGCCACACCGAATCGGCACACGTCCTAGATTCCCCAGCGCAGCAGGACCGACCCGACCGTGAACCCAGCGCCCACCGAGCACAGCAGCACGAGGTCACCCTTCTTCAGGCGGCCTTCGTTCATCGCATCGTTCAGGGCGAGCGGAATGGTGGCGGCGGTCGTGTTCCCGAAGCGCTCGATGTTGATGACGACCTTGCTCGGGTCGATGCCGAGCTTCTCGCTGGCCGACATGATGATGCGGCGGTTCGCCTGGTGCGATACGAACAGGTCCAGATCGTCGGCGGAGATGTGGTTGCGCTCCATGATCCGCCGGGCGATCTCTTCGGTCTTGCGCACGGCGAACTTGAAGACGGCCTGGCCGTCCTGCTTCACGTAGTGCAACCCCTGATCGATGGTCTCGTGCGAAGGCGGACGCAGGCTGCCGCCCGCGGGCATGCAGAGGGCCGGTCCACCGCCGCCGTCGATCTCGTGCTCGAAATCGATGAGGCACGGCTCTCCGGCCGCGGCCGCCGACACCACCACCGCACCGGCGCCGTCGCCGAACAGCACGCAGGTTGCGCGGTCCTTGTAGTCGATGATGCTCGACATGACGTCGGCGCCAATCACCAGCGCGTGCTCGTGGCACCCGGCCGCCACGAGTTGGCTGCCGGCCGTCAGGGCATACGTGAAGGCGGAGCAGGCCGCGCTGATGTCGAAGCCCCACGCCCGGTGAGCCCCGATCTTGTGCTGGACCAGGCAGGCGGTGCTCGGGAACAGCATGTCTGGCGTCACGGTGCCGACGACGATCACGCCGATGTCGTCGGGCGTGAGGCCGGCTCTCCTGATCGCCTCGAGCGCCGCTTCCTTCGCGAGGTCCGACGTGGCGACGCCGGGATCGACGATGTGGCGCTCGCGGATGCCGGTGCGCTGGAGAATCCACTCGTCGGTGGTATCCACCAGCTTCTCGAGATCGGCGTTCGTCAGCAGACGCGGCGGCACGTAGGTCGCCAGCGATCTGATGTACACGGGTCGTCCCGCACAACGCGAGGTGCGACGCACCTGTCCCTGCTCCTGAGCGCTTACCACAGTCGTGAATCCCTTCCCGGCGGAGTTAAACCAAAGTATTCGTAGGCGCGCGGCGTGGCAACACGTCCGCGCGGCGTTCGATCCAGAAAGCCGATCTGAATCAGATACGGCTCGTACATATCCTCGATGGCGTCCCGTTCCTCGCTGATGGCCGCAGCGAGGCTGCTGACCCCGACGGGTCCGCCACTGAACTTCTCGATGATGGTGCGCAACAGCTTCCGATCGACTTCGTCGAAGCCGTACTCATCCACTTCGAGCAGCTTCAGCCCGCCGAGCGCCACGTCGAGCGTAATGGTACCGTCGGCGCGCACCTGCGCAAAGTCGCGGACCCGGCGCAGCAACCGGTTGGCGATGCGCGGTGTACCGCGCGACCGGCGCGCCACTTCCGCGGCCGCCTCGGGGGAGATCGGCACGCCGAGAATGCGCGCCGATCGGCGCACGATCTCGTTCATGTCGGACGGCTCGTAGAACTCGAGCCGGTGCACGATGCCGAAACGGGAGCGCAGGGGCGACGTCAGCAGGCCGGCGCGCGTGGTGGCGCCGATCAGCGTGAACTTCTGCAGCGGCACCTTGACCGAGCGCGCGCTCGGTCCCTGACCGATCATGATGTCGAGCTCGTAGTCCTCGAGCGCCGGATAGAGGATCTCCTCAATCGTCGGCGACATCCGGTGGATTTCGTCAATGAACAGCACCTCGCGGTCCGCGAGGGTGGTGAGTATGGCGGCGAGGTCGCCGGGCTTCTCGAGCACCGGCCCGGAGGTGGCGCGCACGGGCGCCTTCATCTCGTTGCCGATGACGTAGGCCAGGGTGGTCTTGCCGAGTCCGGGCGGTCCATAGAGCAGCACGTGATCGAGCGCTTCACCGCGCTGGAGCGCGGCGGCAATCGACACCTGCAGGTTCTCGCGGATGCGGTCCTGCCCGATGTACTCGTCGAGGACGCGCGGGCGCAGCCCCGCTTCATATTGCGCGTCGTCATCGGCCTTTGCGGCCGTTACGAGTCGATCGTCCATGTCCTACCTTGCCAGTTCGCGGAGCGCCTGACGCAATGTCTGCTCGAAGTCGCCGGCGTCGCGCGTGATGGCGGCGTCGACGGCCTTCTCGGCCAGGGTCCGCTGGTACCCGAGATTCACCAGCGCCGACAGCACATCGGCCTTCAGGTCGGACGGCTCGACGGAGCTGCCGTCGGCAGGCTGCGTATGCGCGGCCAGCGGCAGCCGGTCCTTCAGTTCGAGGACGATACGTTCGGCGGTCTTCTTGCCGACGCCGGGAATCGCGGTCAGCCTGGCCAGGTCGCTGCGCTGGATCGCCTTGATCAGTTCGTTCGTCTCGATGCCGGAGAGCACGGCGAGCCCCACCTTCGGGCCGATGCCACTCACTGAGATGAGCCGTTCAAACAGCTCCTGCTCGAGACTGGTCGCAAAGCCGTACAACAGCAGCGCATCCTCACGAACGTGCGTGTGGATGCGGAGCGCGATCTCGGCACCCGCCTCGCCGAGGCCGTAGAACGTGGACAACGGCACGGCGACGTCGTAGCCGACACCGTTCACGTCGACGATGATGCGGTTCGGCTGCTTGTCGAAGATGCGGCCGCGCAGGTGGGCGATCACAAGCCTTCGGGCCTGTAGTGCCGCCAGCTCGTCGCGGCGCGCGACGTCGAGGTCGCCGGCAGCGCAATGCCGGCCGGGGCCATGGAGTGGCTGTGGCAGATGGCCACCGCCAGCGCATCCGACGCATCGAACGGCATCGGCAGCGTGGCGAGACCGAGGATGAGCTTCACCATGTGCTGCACCTGATGCTTCTCGGCGCGACCATGTCCCACCACGGCCAGCTTCACTTCAGCGGGGGTGTATTCGAAGACCGGCAGTCCGGACTGCACGGCGGCAAGCATGGCCACGCCGCGCGCGTGAGCGAGCTTGAGCGCGCTTCTGGCGTTGACGGATGTGAAGAGGTTTTCGATGGCGACACAATCGGGCTGGCACTCGCCGAGGAGCGCGGCCAGCCCGGTGTGGATCGTGAGGAGCTTTTCTGGAAACGAGGCGGACGCCCGCGTGCGGATGGCGCCGCTAGTGATCATCTGGTGGCGCGACCCGTCGGTGTCGACGCAGCCGTAGCCGGTGCGTTCGGAGCCGGGGTCGATGCCGAAGATCTTCACGCCAGCGAGGCCTCGATCTCCTTTTCCTCGATGTCGAAGTTCGACCAGACCTGACGGATGTCCTCGTGATCGTCGAGCACGTCCATCAGCTTCAGCATCTGCTGCGCGGCCTTGCCTTCGAGCTTCAGGTAGTTCTTCGGAAGCATCGAGATTTCGGCCGCTTCGGGTTCGATGCCGAGCGCCTTGACCGCTTCGAGGACGGCCGGGTAGGTCTCGACCGACGAGAGCACTTCCCAGTTGTCGCCATCGTCGCGCAGGTCGTCGCCGCCGGCATCGATGACTGCAGCCATCAGGGTGTCCTCGTCCGCCTTGCTCTTCGGGACGACGATGTAGCCCTGCTTAGTGAACATCCAGGCGACCGCGTTGGTTTCGGCGAGGTTGCCGCCGTACTTGGTCAGCGTGTGGCGCAACTCGCCGACCGTACGGTTCTTGTTGTCGGTCAGCACGTCCATGATGACGGCCGCGCCGCCGGGGCCGTAGCCCTCGTACTGCGCTTCCTCATAGGACACGCCCGGCTCTTCGCCCGTGCCTCGGCGAATCGCTCGCTTGATGTTGTCCGCGGGCATATTGACCGCTTTGGACTCGGCGATGATTGTGCGTAGTCGCGGGTTGGTGTCAGGGTCGCCGCCACCATGGCGCGCAGCAATCGTCAGTTCCTTGATGATGCGCGTGAAGAGCTTGCCGCGCTTGGCGTCGGCTGCACCCTTCTTGTGCTTGATCGTGTGCCACTTGGAATGGCCAGACATGTTGGAAACTCCAGCTAAATCAACAAGAACGGACCAGAAATCGTATCACAGGCGTCTGGCCAGCATGACCCAGACGTCCGCCCGTTCGTCCCACGGGCCGCCGCGATAGTCGCCCAGAACCGCCTCAATCGCAAAGCCCGCTTTTTCGAGGCGCTTCGTGACGGTCGGAATCGGCAGGGTGCGGAAGGTCAGGTCGAAGGAGTGCTTCCGGACCTGTTCGCCGCGTCGTTCGATGTAGGTCTGCTCGAAGATGGTGAGGTGTTTCTTCCGGTCCTGACGAACCGACTCGACCAGCGTCAGGTGCGCACCGCCCTGCGCGTTTCCCTTCAGCTGGACCTGGTTCGAGTACTCGCGCCAGTTCGGCACGTCGGGCACAAGGTCGACGCCGAACAAGCCGCCTGGCGCCAGTACGTCAGCGACGGCGGCGAGGGTGGCGTTGAGGTCCTTGTCGCTCACCAGCGACTGCAGGATGCCGTAGGGGGCGAGCACGGTCTTGAAGCTGGCCCGCTCGAACGGCAGGTAGCGGATGTCGCCACGGACCAGGCGGAGCCGCTTCTTCCCGCGGCCGCCCTGTCGTTTGTGCATCGCCGCGAGGCGTTTGGCGGCACGTTCGAGCATCGGCGCCGATCGGTCGATGCCGACCACCTTCACGCCGGCCTTCGCCAGCGGCAGCGAGATGCGCCCGGTGCCGCAGCCCAGTTCGAGCACCGGCCCCTTGTTCTGGAGCGCCACGCTCTCCCAGAACGGGACGTCGCGTCGGCCGAGCGTACGCGCGTTCTCCCAGTCGTAGAACGGCGCGTACGCGTCCCAGCCTTGCCAACCTTCGCGCTTAGCCATTAGTGCGAATCATAGCGCTCAGTCAGAAACGGCGAGTTCGCCGGGCACGATCGGACGGGTGCGTGGCAGGCGCCCCAACCGGGCAAGGTTGCCGACAAAGGCGAGGATACCCAGGAAGACCACTAGCTTGAAGATGTCGGAGGGCCGGTTCTGCGGCAGCGCCTTCCACAGGAACCACAGCACCGGCTGCGCCCAGCACACGGCCCACACCGAGCCGTAGAAGTAGCGCCGCTCGTGCCCTTCACCCTTGGTCGACGCCTTGACGCGCGGCAACTGTCCGAGCGCGCCGAGCAGCCAGACCGTGCCGGCAATCGGGAAGTAGGCGTACTGGTAGATTTGCTTCAACTGCCAGTGCCCGGTGATGATAGCGACGATGAGCCCGGTGATGTTGAGGAGGGCAAAGGCGATGACCTCGCTCCATGCGAACGTGTAGCACACGCGCCTGTAGAGTGGGTTCGGCCTATCCTCGGTGAAGCGGATGATGTACGGCGCCGGCTCGGACCCTGGCAGGCGGCCGCGCAGGCCGGCGATGCCGGTGCCGAGCATCACAAGTCCCAGCCATGCGGCCATGCGGGCATCGAAGCCCCGCTCGAACAGGTCGAAGGTCAGCGGACCCGGCGCGATGAAGAACACGAAGATCCAGATCGGCCAGTGGTTGACGCGGTAGTACAGCTTGTTGCGGGTCGGGATCTTCCGCTCGGTATCGAATTCGACTGGGATGTTCACGCGGGCTTATTTGTAGCAAAGAGCGGCGGTCATCCCAAATCCTCTAGAATTGGCGGGACATGGCGGACGCACCCACCAGACGACATCACTGGGGCGGCCTCGTGTGGACGCTGGTGCGCACCGACTTCAAGGCGCGCTATCACGGTACCGTGGGCGGCTTTGTATGGGCGCTGCTGAAGCCGTTCACCATGTTCCTGGTCCTGCTGGGCGTCTTCTCGTTCATCTTCGCGTCCGACCCCGTCTACAAGCGCAACCTGCTGCTGGGCCTGTTCCTCTGGGATTTCTTCGCCGAGGGGACGAAGGTCGGCATCATCTCGATGCACCAGAAGGGCTACCTGCTCACCAAGACCAGGTTTCCGTCGTGGATTGTCGTGGTGACGTCGGCCTCGAATGCCGTCATTACGCTGGCGGTGTTCACTGTCGCGATTGTCGGATTTCTGGCCCTGACGGGACGGACACCGTCGCCGGTCGAACTCGTCCTCTATCTCGCCTACCTGGTTGCCGCACTGCTCATCGTTGCCGGGATCTCGCTGGCGGGCAGCGTGCTGTTCCTGCGCTACCGCGACCTGAACCAGGTGTGGGACGTGGTGACGCAGGCGGGCTTCTTCGTGGCGCCGATCATCTATCCGCTCAACATCCTGCCCGAGCGGTTTCACTTCTATCTGTATCTCTGGCCGCCGACCGCCATCATCCAGTTCTCGCGCGCCGTGCTGGTGCAGCACGACATCCCGACGCTGCGGGCGCACCTGATGCTGCTCGGGATGACGGCGGTCGTCTTCACCGCCGGGGCGGCCATCTACCGGCGGTTCGCGCCGCGCGCGGTCGAGTACATCTAGCCGTGGCGCCCATTCTCGAAGCCCGCCATCTCTCGAAGCGCTTCCGGATTCCGAGCGTGAAGCGTTCCACCGTGCGCGAGCACGTCCTCGGGATGCTGCGTCCGTCGAGCACCGAAGAACTCGTTGTGCTCGACGACGTCTCGTTCTCGGTTGAGCGGGGAGAAACGCTCGGCATCATGGGCCGCAATGGCTGCGGCAAGAGCACGCTCCTGAAGATCCTGTCGGGCATCTACATGCCCGACACGGGCGAGGTAATTGCGCGCGGTCCCATCACCCCGATCCTCGAGCTTGGCGTCGGGTGGAATCCTGAGCTCGATGCCATCGACAACATCCTGTTGCTCGGGTCGGTGATGGGGATGAGCCTGAAGGAACTGCGGCAGGCGACCGACGAGATCCTGGCGTTCGCGGAGCTGGAGCGGTTTGCGAACATGAAGCTGCAGCATTACTCGAGCGGCATGGCGTCGCGGCTGGCGTACGCGGTGGCGTTCAGAGCCGTGCGTGAAATCCTGATCCTCGACGAGATCTTTGCCGTTGGTGATGCGGGTTTCCGGGAGCGATGCGAGAGCCGATTTCGAGAACTGCATTCGTCCGGACATACCGCGATCGTTGTCAGCCACGACCCTCGGACCATCAAGACATTCTGCGATCGAGCGCTGCTTGTCGACCGCGGTCACGTCGTGGTGCAGGGCGACGGCCTCACGGTGGCCGACGCCTACACGGCGCTCCTCACGCATGAGCCCGCGGCCGCTGCCCCGACGGCGGCACTGCCGGAAGCAGTGCCAGCGAGTTGACCGTGTGATGACGACGGCGCCGTCCATGGGGATGGCTACGCGCGCCACCCCCACTGGAACAGCGCACTTACGAGAGCACTGTCGAGCTGTGCGCGACGTATCGCCAGATGCAGCTCCTCATGAGTAGGCGTCCTGCCGAACGTGCGGCGCCGGAGCGCCTCCATCTCGGGGATTCCGTCCTCCCGTAGGCGCGTGAGCGTCTTCTGCTGCGAATGCAGCCTGAAGCAGCCGAGGAACCAAGGCAAGCGGGCGAAGCACGCACCGGCCGCCTTGAAGCGCAGGAGCAGGTCCCAGTCGAGGGCGAACTTGAATGACGCGTCAATGCCGCCCACTCGGTCCCAGATTCGCTTCCGCCAGAACATGGTTTCCTGCGGCACGAAGTCCACCAACCGGAGATCGTCGCAGGCCTTCCTCGGAGTGAACCACCGTCCCACTTCCTGACCGTGCTCGTCGATCAAGACGCGGTGACCGTATACAACGTCCACGTCGGGGTGCCGAGCGAAGTACTCGGCAACAAACCGACAGGCACCGGGCATCAACACGTCATCAGAGTTCAGGTACATCATCAGGTCTTCCGGCCGCAGCCGGACCTTCGAGTACCCCCTGACGATTGCCGCGGCCTGCCCTCCATCAGGGGCGCTTTCCCAGTGCGCCAGGCGATGAGCGTATTTGCGAATCAGATCGACGCTTCCATCGGTGGAGCCACCATCCTGTACGACGTAGTCAAGACGGACGCCGTCTTGATTGAGAACGCTGCACATGGCCTGTTCGAGAAACGTCCCCTGTTGCAGAGACGGTGTGACCGCCACGAGACGCGGCAGGTACTCAATCGGCAGGCGCGCTTGGGGAAACCGTTCCTGGAGCAGCGGACGTGGAGCGTGCTGCGCCGTCGCATCCAGGTTGAACCACCCTTTGGTACGTGCGCGCGTGACGACGAAGTCGCGTTCCAGCGGCGTAAGGTCGTTCCACGCGTCAGGTCGGCCGCTCCACGAATGCCACCAAAACCGGACCCACTTCAGCCGCTCGCGCCAAGGACGCCTTCCTGGCGCATCGATGAGGACGGACTGAACCGTGTGCCAGGAGCCATCTGACAGTTGTGCGTCGATTTCGCAGGCCGTCGACGTCGAGTCCACCACAATACTGACCTGGTAGCCGGAATTGTCGCTGCCGCGTTCGTCCCCGAAGAATGCTTGAACATCCGGGCGCGCCTCTCCATGCACACCGCGGAACGTACGCCTACCAATCCGCGCGCGAATACCGATCACTGGAAGACCCTGAGGTTGATAGCACCATCCACGCACGACAAGGTGACTAGACAGGGACTTCCCGGCTGCGGGTTCATCGATCCAACATCGAAAGGGAGAAGCGGGAGGACGACTGAAGCGGTCAACGCGTGTCGACGCGGGGTGGGCTTTCTCGCGGGCCGAGCTCGCTTCCAGCCGTTTCTCCAGATCGGTGATCACGCTCAACAGCGTCGCGCGGCCGGCCTCAGTCGACTCCAGTTGTCTCTGTAGGCCGTGGATGACGTCCAGGCGGGCGGCACAATCCCTCTCACTCGACTCCAGGTGTGCCTGTAGAGTCCGGATGACCTCCAATCTTGCGTCTCGGTCTGCCTCGCTCATGGACAGTTGCGCGTTCAGACGTTCAAGTTGTAGGGCAGAGCCTCGGGACCGGTCCACCTGCAGTGTCAGCGCCAGCGGAACGGCGATCTCGGTCGTCGCGGCAATCAAGGCCTGCTCGTAGGGCCCGAACAGGAAATCCAGCAACAACCGGGACTCCTCGACACGGTACATCGCGAGGTTGAGTGCGCGCCGCCGCCCAGGGCTCCGAGGCTCGAAACCGTGCGCATGAAAGAAGAGCAGCGGCTGCCCACCCACCCTCAGCCCTTCCTCATGCAGCGAAATCTCGAAACGGTTGAGGTTCCATGGGGCGACGTTGGCTCCCCGATGTTGCACCACGTGAATGCCATCCGAAACAGCTGGCCAATCGTCCAGGTACTTCTGCTCGGCGAAGCGCCCTGGCTCCACCCGGTCGTAGCACCACTCGAGGCACTGCTCGCGCCATCGCTCCAGACACCTCAACGCGATCGAGTCATTACGGAGGGTCACCCATCCCGTATTGAACCGCCCGTACCCCTCGAGGTCAGCGAGTTCATTTGGGAAACGATGCTCAATCAACCCGACAGCGCTAGGGCCAATCTCATCCAGGACGGGCTGGGGATCCGCGAAGAAGAACAAGTCGGCATCCAGATATGTGAGCCGGGGCACCTCTGGGTGCGTTTTCAGGATGTGCAAGGGAAGGCACGGTGTCAGTGTGAAGTAGTACTCGACGAGGGCTCGGCTCACGCGGGCTCGCGACAGGTCTTCGTCGGCGGCTTCCAGCTCATCGAGGGAGTACAGATGGACATCCGGGAGGTGCAACTCACCAAGGATCGCCTTGCACGCATCGTCCAGACAGAGCACATGAAGTGTCGCGGAGACACAGACCTGTTTCAGCGACCTCCACATTACCAGCCCTCTTGCGGCATAGCGGTGATCGAAGTAGGTGCAGAAGTTCTCGCTCATCTTGAACGGGACTCCCGTGGCTCTGTACCCTTGTCGGGTCTCTGTGAACCTACCTCCTGTCGCCTCCGTTCTCGGGCTGCTTCCGGGCCGGCCATTGTCTGGCACCGTCGTGCGTTACCATATCGGGAGATCGCTTCCATGATCCTGATGTATCACAAGGTGGACATCGTCACCCCGACGATGTGGTGGATCGCCCCCGCGGTGCTGGACGAGCATCTTACAAGCCTCAGCGACAGAACCTTCGTGCACCTCGACGACTACTCGTCGCCAGAAAGTCAGGTCGTCATCACCTTTGACGATGCGTACGAGAATGTCCACCGCCATGCGCTCCCCATTCTCACCGCGCACAACGTGCCGTTCGAAGTGTTCGTTATCGGCAACCAGGTTGGACGCTGGAATGAATTCGACACCGGCGAGCCCCCTGCGAAGCACATGAACCTGTCTCAATTGGACGAAGTCTCCAGGTCCGGCGGCCGCCTGCAGTGGCACACGAGAACGCACCCTAACCTGCCCGATCTTTCTGACCGAGAGATTGAGGCAGAGATGACTGTGCCCGCCGAACTTCGGCAGCGGTTCCCCGAGCCACACTTCAACTGGTTCTCATATCCAGGCGGTGAACTTGATGGCCGCTCTCTCGACGTCGCGCGGCGGAGATTCAGAGGAGCGGTTTCGGTGTTCCAGGGAACGCCTGCGGACAGGTGGCGCTTGAATCGCGTGGAAGTAGAGCGCGAGACGCTCGCCGCCGATCTTGCGGTTAGTCGCCAGATCGAGAAGGGACTGCGAAGCGGAACCAGGATCGACGACCTGCTCCTGTGGTGCGGCCGACCTGATGCGGGTGTTGACGAAACGCCTGAGTGGCAGGATTGGGCAGACCGGGAAACGACGCCGGATCAGGGCCGGATAGAAGATGTCTTAGCGCACGTCGGGGTTCGGGGACGGGTGCTCCTACACGTTGGTGTGGGGAACTCTGGGCTCGCCCAGCGGTTCCAGGCCTCTGCGCACGCAATCGATGGCATCACTATTCAGGAGAATGAGGTCCGGCGGTCGCGTTTGTTGGGGCTGTCGAAGTACCGGGTCATCGCTGCCAACAAGTACCACTCCCATCTCGCCAGTACGCTTGGCCGACAATACGACTACATCATCGACAACAATCCGACCTCGTTCTGTTGCTGCAGGCGGCACCTTGCCGCCATGCTCGCGAACTACTCTGCAATGCTGACAGCAGGCGGGACCATCGTTACGGACAAGGTGGGCCTCGGTTGGACTAGTCCACCAAACGATCCTCGGTGGGGATTGACCGTGAACGAGTGG
>CALQBJ020000097.1 GCA_943328785.2 Bifidobacterium breve | reverse complement strand
TGGCCTACGGCGTGCTTGTGGCCGGTCTCGGCATCGGGCTGCACCGTGCCGGCATCAAGGCGCACTTCGTCGAGACCTACCTGCACGTGGCGGCGAATGCCGTGCTCGGCGCGCTGCTGTCCGGGGTGCTCGTCGGCGCCTCGAGCGGCCTGTGGTTTCTTGGCCTGGTGGTCGGATGCGCGGCCGTCATCGCCGCCGGGACGCGCGACCGCCGATTTTCGTTCGTGCTCTACGGCGTCGGCTACGGCTACCTCGGTGTGAGCCGCGAGGTGCTGCGCGGCATCAATGACTTCACTCTCGTGCTCTTCTACGTCGTGGTCTCGGCGGGTGCGGTGGTCGTGGGGCTCATCATCCTCGCGCAGCGCTTCGGGAGGAAAAGGTGAGGCGCTACAGCGAGGCCGACGAACAGCGCATCCATCTCCAGACGCAGGTGCGCGCCTGGACCCGCTCCGGGCTGCTCGGCCTTGAGCAAGGACAGGCGCTCGAGGCAAGCCTACAGGGCGACCTGAAGCGAACTGGCCTGATGCTTCGACTCGGGCTCGCGGTGTTCACCGGGATCGTGCTGGTGGCGGCGGTGGGCCTGTCGTTCATGCTCACCGACCTGCGCAACGAGAAGGCGGTGGCGGTGATGCTGGCCCTCTTCGGCGTGCTGTCGATACTCGCCGCTGACTGGGTCGTGACCGCGTTCAAGGTCTACCGCCACGGCGTGGAGGAGATGCTGGCGATGGCCGGCGTCGGCCTTCTGGCCTTCAGTCCGCTCCCCATGACCAGCGGCCTGTTCTCCTCGTCAGGGGAGTCGATCGGGTTCGCATTGGCCGGCGCAACCGGATGTGCCGCCGCCCTGTGGGTGTATCGCCGTTTCGGGTTCCTCTACGCGGCGATTGCGGCCATGGCGTGTGCCGCCAATGTGCCGCTGCAACTCGGTCACGACGCCGTTCTCCAGCGTGTGCTGGCCGCGGTGATCTGGCTGGCGGCCTTTGCCGTGGCGCGCGCCCAGCGCGTCGAGCCGCACGATGACCGCCTGGGCGCGGAACGGGCCCTGCTCCAGGCGGCGGCGCTGCTCGGCGCCTATCTGTACCTGAACCTCCACCTGATCCCTGGCCTGGCGTTCGTGTTCGCGCGCGGCGGGGCGATGGTGCCGTCGTTCTACTGGGGCACGTATGCCTGCATCTGGCTGCTGCCGGCTGCGGCGCTATGGCTGGGTGTGCGCGATCGTGAGCGCTGGCTGATTGACGCAGGCCTGACCATGGCGCTGGCCACTGTCGTCACGAACAAGTCGTACCTCGGCTGGCCTCGGCACCCGTGGGACCCGATGCTGCTCGGCGTGCTGCTGGCCGTTGTGGCGCTAGGGGTGCGGCGCTGGCTCGCCAGCGGTCCTGGCGGCGAACGCGCCGGGTTTGCGCCGGTGCAGATCCTCGAGAGTGATCTGCTCGCGATCCGCGTTGCTGGCCTCGCGTCGGCCGCCATGCACCCGACCGCTGCCGCGCAGTCGCAGGCGCAGCCCGAATCGTTCGGCGGCGGGCGCTCGGGCGGTGGCGGTGCCAGCGGCTCGTTCTGACGTGACGCGCGCTCCCAAAGTGGGGTAGCTGCCGACCTTCAGGTCGGCCCCGGTCAGGTGCGCGGCTACTGCCGGACTTCCACCGTGCCTTCGGCGAGCACCGGCTCGGCCTTTGGCAAGCCGAGGATGGTGCGCAGTTCGTCGCCTTCCATCACTTCGACGTCGAGCAGACGCTTCGCGATGGTGTCGACCTGCTCGCGACGCTCGGTGAGGATGCGGGTGGCGGTCGCGTGCGCCTCGGTGATGATGCGATTGATCTCGGCATCGATCTTCAGCGCCGTCTGCTCCGAGTAGAGACCCCGTTCCTGCGGCATGGCGATGTCGAGGAACTTGGGACGCTTGTTGCCGTCGTAGTTGATGAGTCCCAGTTCATCGCTCATCCCGAACTCGCACACCATCGCCCGCGCGATGTCGGTGGCGCGGAGCAGATCGTTCTGCGCACCAGTGGTGATCTCGCCGAACGCAATCTCCTCGGCCGTGCGGCCGCCGAGCAGCACGGCGAGTTCGCCCTGCAACTGTCGTCGCGTCGACAGGTAGCGTTCCTCGGTGGGGAGGTGCAGCGTGTAGCCAAGGACTCCGAAGCCGCGGCCGACGATCGAGATCTTGTGGACCGGATAGGTCCCTTCCACGACGGAGGCGACGACGGCGTGTCCGGTCTCGTGATAGGCGATCGTCTCGCGATCCTTCTCGCTCATCACGCGCTTGCGCTCGAGCCCGGCCACCAGTCGTTCGATGGCGTTCTCGAACTCCATCGGCCCGACCTCGGTCTTGTCGGCGCGGGCGGCCAGCAGCGCGGCCTCGTTCACCAGGTTCGCGAGGTCGGCGCCGGCGAAGCCGGCCGTGCGCGCGGCAATGAGCTTCAGGTCGACGCCCGCAGAGGTCTTGACGCCCTTGACGTGGATCTTCAGGATGTCCTCGCGCCCCTTCACGTCCGGCTTGTCCACCAGCACCTGGCGGTCGAAGCGGCCAGGGCGGAGCAGGGCAGGGTCGAGCACTTCTGGCCGGTTGGTGGCGCCCATGATGATCACGCCCTTGCGCGAGTCGAAGCCGTCCATCTCCGCGAGGAGCTGGTTCAGCGTCTGCTCGCGTTCCTCATGGCTGCCGACCGGGCTCTGCACACGCGCCTTGCCCAGAGCATCGAGTTCGTCGATGAACACGATGCAGGGCGCCTTGGCTTCAGCCTGCTGGAACAGATCGCGGATGCGGGCCGCGCCGACACCGACGAACATCTCGACGAATTCGGAGCCGCTCAGCGAGAAGAAGGGGACATGGGCCTCGCCGGCCACCGCGCGGGCGAGCAGCGTCTTGCCGGTGCCGGGAGGGCCGACGAGCAGCACCCCCTTCGGGATCCGGCCGCCAAGGTTGGTGTACTTCTTCGGCGTCTTCAGGAATTCGACGACCTCGCGCAGTTCCTCGCGTGCCTCGTCGACCCCAGCGACATCGTCGAATCGCACCTTCACCTCGTCGTCCGCGAAGACCTTGGCCTTGCTGCGGGCGAACGACATGACGCCGCCTTCCGCACCGCTCATGCGGCGGAAGAAGAAGCCCCAGATGCCGACGAAGAAGAGCAGCGGCAGCAGCCAGCCCAGCAGCTCGGGAAGCCAGCGATTGTTCGTCTCGCCGCTGTACTTCACGCCGCGCGCCTCCAGCTCTTCCGTGAGCTTCGGGTCGTCGACGCGGGTGGTGGTGAAGTCGCTCGTCTGCCTGTTGCCGCTCTGCACCGGCGTCTTGAGCGTGCCGCGAATCGCGGTGTCGCCGACGAAGACTTCGGTGACGCCGCCGCTCTTCACCAACTCCTTGAATTCGCTGTAGGGCAGCGTCTTGCCGGCCGGCACGAACCAGTACATCTGGGCGAGGCCGAGCACGAGCAGGAGCGCCAGCCCGTACCACAGCGACAGACCGGGGCGACCACCGAATGGCAGCGGCCCGCGTTTGTCGCCGCCCTTGGGGTTGGATCGAGGAGTCGGATTGTTTGACGACATGTTCCTACGTCATTATGCCTTTACCGACTCCTGCCCGCGCCCGCTTCAGCTACGGCCTGGCCTCCGCGCCGCTCGCCGGCGCGTCAGCGGAACTGGCCTTCTCGAACCGCAGTCCGGTCTCGCCGGTGTCGACCACGACCGTGTCCCCTTCGCCGAAGCGCCCTTCGAGCACCTGAAGGGCCAGCGGATCGAGCACCCGGCGCTGCAGGGCCCGCTTGAGCGGCCGTGCCCCGTAGGAGGCATCGAAGCCTTCCTCCACCAGGTCATCCTTCGCCGCGTCGGTGAGCCGCACGTGGATCTTGCGCTCCTCGAGTCGCTTCATCAGGCCGGCCACCTGAATGTCGATGATCTGCGTGATGTGGCCACGTCCCAGCGCGTGGAAGAAGATGATTTCGTCCACGCGGTTCAGGAACTCCGGCCGGAAGTGGGCGCGCAGCGTGTCCATCACCTGCCGGCGCGTGCCTTCAGCGAGCACACCGGTCTCGAGCGACGAATGCTCCGAGATGAACTGGCTGCCGAGGTTCGAGGTCATGATGACCACGGTGTTCTTGAAGTCGACCGTGCGGCCTTTGCCGTCGGTCAACCGCCCGTCGTCCAGCAACTGGAGCAGCACGTTCAATACCTCGGGATGTGCCTTCTCGATTTCATCGAGGAGCACCACCGCGTAGGGGCGCCGCCGCACCGCTTCGGTGAGCTGACCCGCTTCCTCGTAGCCGACGTAGCCGGGAGGCGCGCCAATCATGCGCGAGACGGTGTGCTTTTCCTGGTACTCCGACATGTCGATCCGCACCATCGCCTGCTCGTCGTCGAACAGGAATTCGGCGAGGGCGCGTCCGAGCTCAGTCTTGCCGACACCGGTCGGACCGAGGAACCGGAAACTGCCGAGCGGACGGTTGGGATCCTGCAGGCCGGCGCGCGCGCGCCGGATGGCGTTCGACACCGCAACGACGGCCTCGTCCTGACCGATGACTCGCTTGTGCAGGCGTGCCTCCATGTGAATCAGCTTCTGGATTTCGCCCTCCATCAGCCGGGTCACCGGGATGTGGGTCCACTTGCTGACCACCTCGGCAATGTCCTCTTCGTCGACTTCCTCTTTCAGCATGCGCTGGCCGGACTGCAGCGTTACGAGGCGCGCTTCTGCATCGCGAATCTTCTGCTCGAGCTGCGGCACGCGGCCATACTGCAGCTCCGACGCCTTCGTGTAGTCGCCGCCGCGCTGCGCGCGTTCCACCTCGAGCCGCACCGCCTCCAGCTCCTGCTTGAGCGTGCGTGCGTCGCCGATCGCCGACTTCTCCTGCTGCCACTGCGTCGCCAGGCGCCCGCGTTCTTCCTTCAGGTCGGCCAGTTCCTTGTCGAGTTTGCCGAGCCGTTCGACCGACGCCTTGTCGGTCTCCTTGCGCAGCGCCTCGCGCTCGATTTCGAGCTGCATGATGCGCCGCTCGATCTCGTCGAGTTCCGCCGGCATCGAGTCGATTTCCATGCGCAGCTTCGACGCCGCCTCGTCCACCAGATCAATCGCCTTGTCGGGCAGGAAGCGGTCGGCGATGTAGCGGTTCGATAGCACGGCCGCCGCAACGAGCGCCGAGTCCTTGAACGTCACGCCGTGATGGATCTCGTAGCGGTCACGCAGGCCGCGCAGGATGCTGATCGTGTCTTCGACGGTCGGTTCACCGACCAGCACCGTCTGGAAGCGCCGCTCGAGCGCCGCGTCCTTTTCGATATATTTGCGGTACTCGTCGAGTGTCGTGGCGCCCACCGTGTGCAGTTCACCGCGGGCCAGCATCGGCTTCAGCATGTTCGAGGCGTCCATCGACCCCTCGGCCGCGCCGGCGCCAACGACGGTGTGCAGCTCGTCGATGAACAGAATCACCTGTCCCTGCGCATCGGTGATTTCCTTGAGGACCGCCTTGAGGCGCTCCTCGAACTCGCCGCGGTACTTCGCGCCGGCGACCAGCGCACCCATATCGAGCGCGACGATCTTCTTGTTCTTGAGCCCTTCAGGCACGTCGCCGCGCACGATGCGCGACGCCAGGCCTTCGACGATGGCCGTCTTGCCGACGCCGGGTTCGCCGATCAGCACCGGGTTGTTCTTGGTACGCCGCGACAGCACCTGGATGACGCGACGGATCTCCTCGTCGCGCCCGATGACCGGATCGAGCTTGCCCTTGCGGGCGAGCTCGGTGAGGTCGCGACCGTAGCGTTCGAGCGCCTGATAGGTGCCTTCCGGGTTCTCGTTGGTGACGCGCGCCGAGCCGCGGACGCTGGTGAGCGCCTGGAAAATCGCGTCGCGCGTCAGGCCCTGCGCCTTCAGCAACTGGGCAGCGGGGGAGCGCCCGCTCTCGTCGGCGATGCCGACGAACAGGTGTTCGGTGCTGACGAACTCATCCTTCAGGCGGTCGGCCTCGGCTTGCGCCTGGTCGGTCACCAGCTTGAGGCGGGACGACATGCCGGGTTGCGCGCCGCCGAAGGCCGACGGCAGCTTCGTCAGCAGGTCCTTGACGCCGCGGCTGACGACACCCGGGTCGACCGTCATCTTCCGCAGGAGGCCCGGGACGATCCCTTCGCGCTGGTCGACCAGTGCGGCCAGCAGGTGCTCGGGCTCGATCTGCGGGTTGTTGCCCTGTTGGGCGAGTTCGATGGCGGCTGCGACCGCTTCGCGTGCTTTCTCCGTGTACTTGTTGATGTTCATGACGTCGTTCCTTTGTCGAGCTCTGCGAGCGCCTCGAAATGCGTGCGCTGCTCCGGCGTCAGCGCTTTCGGCAACTGCACCTCCACCGTGGCGTAGAGGTCGCCGGAATCAGGTCGGTTCGTCGTGGGCATGCCGTGCCCCTTCAGTCGAAAGGTCTGGCCGTTCTGTGTGGTATCCGGCACCTTCAGCCGCAGCGGCTTGCCTGCCAGCGTCGGCACTTCGGCTTCGCCGCCAAGGACCGCGGTGGTCAGCGGAATCTGGACCTTCGTGTAGAGGTCCTTGCCGCGCCGTTCGAAGGTCGGGTGCGGCGTGAGGCGGATCCGCAGGTAGAGATCGCCCGACTTCGCACCGCCGCTGCCGACCTCGCCTTCGCCCGCAACGCGGACCCGGGAGCTGTCGCCGACGCCAGGGGGAATACGGACGTCGACCGTGCGTGCGTGGCCGTCGTGCTTGATGGTCAGCCGTCGCGTCGTGCCGCGGTAGGCGTCGTCGAGCGAGAGGTCGATCTGCTGCTCGACGTCGCGCCCGGGGCGCGCGACGCGTGCCCGGCCGCGCCCGCGGCGGCTGTCGTCGGGGTGGCCGGCCGTCGCACCGCCAAAGAACGTGTGGAAAAAGTCCGAGAACGGATCGCCTTCCCCGAACGTCGCGTTCGTCTCGTCGGGGGACATCGTGCGGAAGCCGCCGGCGCCGGCGTGCCGGCCAGCCTGGGCGCCCGGACCGCCGCCCTGTTCGTAGGCGCGCCAATTCGACCCGAGCTCGTCGTACTTGCGCCGCTTCTCGGGGTCGCTGAGGACCTCGTTGGCCTCATTGAGTTCCTTGAACTTCGACTCGGCGGCATCGTCGCCCGGGTTGACGTCCGGGTGGAACTTCCGCGCGAGCTTGCGGAAGGCCTGCTTGATTTCCTTCTCCGTGGCGCTCTTCTGCACACCGAGCGTGGCGTAGTAATCCTTGAAATCCATCACGTCAATCCCAGCAGCCGAGCGAGTTGGTCGACCTCTTGCGCGAGACGGCGGGCCTCGCGCGTGGTGAGTGGTTCGTCGCGCATGAGCGGCCGCATCCGCTGCACGACTTCCGCGATGGACAGGAGGCGCTGCACGCCGGCGAGGTTGATGCCGCCGTCGCCGACGAGCCGCTTGATGACCTTGAGGCGTTCGAGTTCGTCGCGCGAGTAGACGCGCATGCTGCCGATGGTGCGGCCCGGCTGGACGAGCCCGAGCCGCTCGTATTTCCGGAGCGTCTGCGGGTGCATGCCGAGCATTCGTGCCGCGACGCTGATGAAGAAGAACTCGGGGTCGATGCCCATGGCCTTGGCTCGGATCAACTCTACGACTTGACACGACACGAGTCAAGGTGGCCTCGGTATACTGGCCGAGCGTGTTTGTCCTTTCCCTATTCGACGCCGTTCAGCCGTCCGACCTCGCCACGATCGCGCTGCTGGTGGCGCTCGAGGGTTTGCTCAGTGCCGACAACGCCATGGTACTGGCGGTGCTGGTGCTCGGGTTGCCGCGCCAGGAGCAGCAGAAGGCGCTGCGCTACGGCATCCTCGGCGCGTTCGCCTTCCGGTCGCTCGCGACGCTGCTCGCCGTCTACCTCATCGCGCTGACGTGGGTAAAGCTGGCCGGCGCGGCCTACCTGCTCTACCTCGTCTACCAGCACTTCTCGCAGCAGGGCGGCGCCGACGAACGGCAGACGCCGCCACAGGCCACCTCGATGTTCGGCCTGTCGCCGTTCTGGTCGACGGTGGTGAAGGTGGAACTGACCGACATCGTCTTTGCCATCGACTCCATCCTGGTGGCGGTGGCGATGTCGAACAAGACGTGGGTCATCCTCACCGGCGGCATCCTCGGCATCATCGCCATGCGGATGGTCATCGGCCAGTTGCTGGCGATCGTGCAGCGCTATCCGCCGCTGGTGGACGGCGCCTTCATCATCATCGGGTGGGTCGGCACGAAACTCGTTGTCGAGTATCTGCACGCGGCGCACTACATCAGTTGGGAAATCCCCAAGTGGCTCTCGCTCGGGCTCATCGTCGTCATCTTCGGCGTCGCGCTGATGTATGCGCGGCGGCAGGAGCAGGCGATGCGCGCTGAGGAACGTTCCGCCTCCGACCGGCTGGACGGTCAGTAGGCCATGCAGGTCCCCGGTTCGCGTCGGTTCTGGACGACGACCGCCTACGTCCTGCTCGCGCTGATGATCGTGGGTGGGTCGTTCTCGGTGTGGTGGTTGTCGCGCTACGCGATGGCGGTGCATCGGCTGACCCGCGGCGTCGGCGACACCGTCTTCCTGGCGAGCGACGGGAAGCCGTGGTTCCGGCTCGACGAGGAGCGGCGCGACGTGACGCTCGACGCGATTGCCCCCGATCTTCAGCATGCCTTCGTGGCGATCGAGGACCGGCGCTTCTACTACCACCCCGGCATCGACCCGATCGGCATCGGGCGTGCAGTGTTCCGTGGCGTCACGGGTGGCGGCCGGCTCGAAGGCGGCAGCACCCTTACGCAGCAACTCGCCCGCACCCTGTTCCTTTCGAACACTCGCACCTTGAACCGCAAGGGGCGGGAAGTGCTCATTGCGCTGATGCTGGAAGTCGAGCTGACGAAGTCCGAGATCCTCGAGCTCTACCTGAACCGCGTCTACCTGAGCGCGGGCGTCTACGGCGTCGAAACGATGTCGCAGCACCTGTTCCGGAAGTCGGCGAAGCAGCTGTCGCTGGCCGAGTCGGCGCTGGTGGCAGGCCTGGTGCGGGCACCATCGACGCTGTCGCCGTGGAGCAACTACGAGGGGGCGCTCGACCGTAGCCATGTGGTGCTGGCGCAGATGCGCGACCAGCGCTTCATCACCCCAGAGCAGGAGACGGCGGCGCGCAAGGTCCGGCCGCGCATCCAGACCTATCGCCAGACGCGTGAAGGCGCGAGCGGCTGGGCGAAGGAGTGGCTGCGTCAGCAGTTCCGCAGCGAGTTCGGCGGCGACCACCCACCCGAGTGGCAGGTGCACACGACCTTCGACCGCACGCTGCAGGACGCCGCGGAGAGGGCGATTGCCGCCGGATTGCAGCGGATTGGCAAGCCCGGCCTCGAGGCGGCGTTCGTGGCCATGGACCCGCGTACCGGCGACGTGCTCGCCATGGTGGGTGGCGGCGACTATGCCCGCAGCACCTTCAACCGCGCCACGCGCGGACGCCGTCAGCCAGGGTCAACCTTCAAGCCGTTTGTCTACGCGGCCGCACTGGAACGTGGCTTCTCGCCGGTGTCGGTGCTGACGGACCTCGACCGCGTGACGGCGCCCGCCCAGGGCGACCCCGAGTGGTCGCCGCGGAATGCCGAGGGCGACACGCCGGTGGCGCTGACGCTGCGCGCCGCCCTGATGGATTCGAACAACGCGGCGGCGGTCGAGTTGCAGCAGCGGGTCGGGACCGGCGCGGTCCTGACGCTGGCGTCGACGGCCGGCCTCGACAACCTGCCCAATGTGCCGTCGCTGGCGCTCGGCACCGGTCTCGTGTCGCCGCTCGACCTGACCGCGGCCTACACCATGTTTGCGGCGGGCGGCGCCATGGCCGAGCCGCGCGGCGTCAGCGCCGTCACAGATGCCGACGGCGCCGAGGTGTTCACGCGCGCACCGCAGACCCGCCGCGTGCTGAGCGAACCGGTCGCGTTCCAGATGCTGAGCATGATGCGCGACGTCGTCGATCGCGGGACGGGGCATTCAGCGCGCGCCGCTGGACTGCAGGGACCTGTTGCCGGCAAGACCGGCACGACCGACGCATACCACGACGCCTGGTTCGTCGGCTTCTCGAACACCCTCGTCGCAGCGGTCTGGATCGGGTTTGACACGCCCGCACCGATCGGCCGCGATGCCTATGCGACACGCGTGGCCGTCCCGATCTGGGCCGACTTCATGAAGCGGGCGGCTCGGGTGCGGCCCGCCGAGTCGTTCGTCATCCCCGAGGGGATGCACGGCGAGGAATTGTGCCGCGAGTCCTATCTGCACCCGCTGGAGCAGTGCCCGACCTACGTCGAGTACTTCAAGGAGGGCGACCAGGTGCCCACGCAGCTCTGCCCGATCCACACGGGGACGCTGAAGCAGCGCGTGACCAGGGCCACGGAGGGCTTCATGCGCTCGCTCGGCGGACGCCTGCGCGGCCTGTTCGGCCGCTAGCGCTCGTCGGGCACCAGCATGCCCGCATCCACGAGCGCCTGCACCACCGCACACTGCGTCGGCGTCTGCGGTGTGAGCCGAAGGCTGGCGCTGCCGGCATCGACGCTCGCCTCGATCGCCGCCCACTCGTCGTCGAGCGGCCACACGCGCGGCCCCGGGTATCCGTCTTCCACCACCGCCCGCTGCTCCACGTCCAGCACGCACGGGAAGAACCCTCGCCATGACGAGCCACCGACCACGGCCGGCGGACGCGGCTCGGTCGTGTACATCCCCTGGATGGCCGCGAAGAATTCGTTGCGCGGAAAGTCGGGATTGTGTGGTCCGGTACCCGGCGCGAACAGGCCGTCTGGCGCGGACGCCGACCGTGCGGTGATGGCGGCGACCAGCAGCGGGTCGGCATGCTCGAAGAGACTCCGGAACGCGGCGCGCGGCTGGTCGTCGGCAGGCACGGGTGGCTGCGGGGGGCGTGCGAGCAGCGACTCTACTGCCGCGCTCAGGCCGGCGCTGGCTGCCGTTTCGTCGCACGTGGCGCGGACGCGATCGACCCACACTGTGTCGCTGGCGTAGTCGAGCGCGGCGCCGATGCAGGCGCGCAGGTCACGCAACGAGAAGCGCACGCCCACCGCCGTCGGATAGGTGGGCACGCCGCCCCATGGACGCTGTCGCGCCAGTTCTGCGAGTCCCGCGAAGTCGGTCACAACAGGCGGTACTCCGCAGAGCGCGGCCTGCCGCGGCGTGATGCCGTAGTTCTCGTCCTCGTGCCACGACGGACAGATGAATGCATCGGCAGACCAGCACAGGCGGCGCAGCCCTTCGGCATCGAGCGACGGCAGGACGCTCAGAAAGGACGACCCCGGCGTCTGCCCGTGCCGAGCAAGATACGCAGGGAAGCCGCGGTGATCGGCCGAGAGGGCCCGGATCGGAAGCGCCGGCTCGACGCTGCCGGCCAGCGTCAGCCTGACGTTGGCCATCGGCCACGTCTTGAGCGTGTGCACCACTTGGTAGATGCCCTTCGTCACCAGGAAGCGCCCCGCATAGACAAGGTGCGTGATCGAGCCGAATACGCCCAGTTCGGCACGGGCACGGGCACGCGACCGCTCCCGCGGAGTCGGTGGCCGCCAGAACCCTGCGTCGATCGGGTACGGCACGACGCCGAGCCCCTGTGCGGCCGCACCCAGATAGCGCGTGAGCCGGTTGCGCTGGAACGGCGTCATCACGAGTGTCACGCCGCCGGCGCCGTGCGCCGTGAGCGTGGCGACACGGTCGGGCAGCATCAATCCGCCGAGTGAGTGCCAGAGTGAGCGCCGGGGCACGGCCAGCACACGTGCATGTATCGGCGACGAGCGGTCGGCGTGCACATAGGCCAGAACGGTGTCTGGCTGGGCGAAGAGCGCGGT
Organism: Bifidobacterium breve; assembly: GCA_943328785.2. Classification (GTDB taxonomy): domain Bacteria; phylum Acidobacteriota; class Vicinamibacteria; order Vicinamibacterales; family CAVVIG01; genus CAVVIG01. Next base: position 1,985 of record CALQBJ020000097.1, on the reverse strand, counting down.
GAGGTCGGCAACGGAGGCGTGCTCGCCGAGCGGCACGACCGGCCCGAGGCGACGCAGCCGATCGAAGAAGTGCGCCTTGACCCGATCGACCGAGGTCGAGCGATCGAGGACGCCCGGCTCGGCAGCTGCCACGACATCGCTCGGATAGACGATGAAACGCATTTCTGCCTGACGTCCAGGGGCGCGCCCTAGCCGCCTTCCTTCATCCTGCGCAGCGCACGGCGGTCGCGCTTGTCGGGCGTGGTCGGCGGCGTGACGGCCGCGCGGTAGATGCGATCCATCTTGCGCATCTCGATCTCTTCTGGCGTGGGCGGCGGCGTCGTGTCCTCGTAGAGCAGGCGTGCGTCGGCCTTCGAGAGGTGCCGCTCGGCGATCCCCTTCACGATAATCGTCTGCTTGCGAGCGAACGGCCGGCCGATGACGAGCGTGTCGCCAGGGCGGAGCATACGGTGGGCCTTCGCGGTCTGGCCGTTCACCTCCACCTTGCTGTTCTTCACCGCTTTCTGCGCGTCGGAGCGGGTCTTGAACAGGCAGGTGACATCGAGCCAGATGTCCAGCCGTGCGGCCGGGCCATCCTTGGTTGCGTCGCTCACGTGTGACTCCCCGCTGTCATCCTGACTCGATGATACCGGACGCTCCTATTTCGGGTATAACTCTCCCGGCTCGACTTCCCAGTACTCCAGTTCGCCAACGCACGACCAGCAGAGAGGCACTTCGCGGCTATGTGGCAGCACAATTACGAACCGCTCGGCGGCAGCCTGGGGCTCTCGGCCCTGCTCGCGGCCGTTCCCATCCTCGTGTTGTTCGCGATGCTCGGGGTGTTCCGGAAGCCGTCGTGGCTCTCGGCCCTGGCGGCGCTGGTCTCGGGGCTCGCCGTGGCACTGCTCGTGTACGGAATGCCGGCGAACCTCGCCGTCATCGCCGTGGCCTACGGCGCCGCCTACGGCCTGTTCCCGATCGCGTGGGTCGTCTTCAGTTCGATCATGCTGTACCGGGTCGTGGTCGACACCGGTAAGTTCGAGATCATCAAGAACTCGGTCGGCAGCCTCACGGACGACCGCCGGTTGCAGGCGATGTTCATCGCGTTCTCGTTCGGCGCCTTCATCGAAGGTGCGGCCGGCTTCGGCGCGCCGGTGGCCGTGGCGGGCGCCATGCTCGCCGGGCTCGGCTTCGATCCCTTCTACGCGGCCGGCATCTGCCTGCTCGCGAACACCGCGCCAGTGGCCTTCGGGTCGATCGGCATCCCGGTCATCACGCTCGCCAACGTCACCGGCCTGCCGCTGCCCGAACTGAGCGCGATGGTCGGGCGGTTGTGCGCGATGGTGTCGGTCTTCATCCCGGGCTACCTGATGGTCGTCATGGTGGGGCGCAAGCGCGCCATGGAAGTGCTGCCGGCGATCGTCGCCTGCGGCGTCTCGTTCGCCGGCATGCAGTTCATCGTGTCGAACTACGTCGGCGCCGAGTTGACCGACATCGTCTCGTCGCTGACGTGCATCCTGGTGATGGTGGCGGTGCTGAAGTTGTGGAAGCCACCGTCCATCATGCGGCTTGAGGGCGACCGGCCGGCCACCGTGGCGCTCGAGAGCCCCTCCGGCCGCGAGCTGATCCTGGCCTGGCTGCCGTACCTCTTGCTGGTGGTGTTCGTGTTGGCCTGGGGTGAACCGGGCATCAAGAAGGCAATCGATACCTGGACGAACGGCATCCTGCCGTCGTGGCTCCCCTCAGACCCCAAGGGGCTGAACGGCATCTTCGTGCCTGGGCTGCACAATCAGATTCAGCGGGTGCCGCCGGTCACGGCTTCGCCGGCGCCCTACGCCGCGGTGTTCGCGCTGAACTGGCTCAGTGCGTCGGGCACAGCGTGCCTGCTGGCCACGCTCACGGCGGCGCTGCTGCTCGGCATCCGGCCGAAGCAGGTGGTGAAGGCCTACAAGGACACGTTCAAGCAGTTGTCGTACGCGATGCTCACCATCGCGTCGATGCTGGGA
>CALQBJ020000096.1 GCA_943328785.2 Bifidobacterium breve | reverse complement strand
GGCTTCAGCCGGACGATCAGGGGTCCGCCTGAAGGCGGACACTACACCGATCTCGAAACCGCTTTAGCGCATCAACACGCCGACAGAGACGGCGACGAGGCCGATGCCGACCAGCCAGGGCGCGGCGACACCCGCCGCGGCTGGAGCGGTGCTGGTTTCCACCGAGCGTCGCTCGTCCGCCACCGCTAGCGCGCGCGACAGGCGCGCCTGCTCGACGAACGAACAGAGCAACGCGGCCAGCAACAGCAGCCCGCCGAAGCCGAGCAGGAAGCGAACGGCGCCGGTGGCGGGTAACCACGCCGACAGCGCCAGAGCCGCGACCCAGCCGGCCGTGGCGGCGATCGCTACGAGACGCTGACGCGCAATCTCGCGCTCACCCGCCTGCCGCAGCAGTTCGAGCCGCAGCAACCGCTCGGCCTTCTGCCGCTCGGCTTCGATCTGCTCGCGCTCGAGGTCGAGACGCCGGCTGTCGCGATCGAACAGTTCCTTCAGCGCCGAGACGACCACGCCGGCCAGTCGCGCCTCGATACCGCCCGGCATCGACGCCGACTGCGGCGCGGTCAGCTGTCGCGACTCGGTGTTGGCGTTGCGTCCACGCGTGCGGCGCACCACGTCGGACAGGCCGAGTGCCGCGTCGATGAGACGAAGCCACGGAACAGGCATGGTTATCCCTTTCTCCCGAGCCACGCGGCGCGAAATGCCGCCTGCGCAGCAGTCAACGATGCTCCGGTCGACTCGACCGCCACGATGGCGACCGCCGGATCTTCCTCGAGGGTGAGCTTCACGGTCTTGGCCGTGCCGGTGCGATCGACATACTCGACCGCGATGACCTCACCCGGCTTGTGCGTTCGCACGATCGACGCCACATCGTCGGGAAAGGCCACCTTGGTGCCGTCGATGGAACGAATCTCGTCGCCGGCGTCGAGCCCAGCTTTGTAGGCGGGTGACGTGGCGCGCGGCGTATCGGCAAGGACGACGCCGTTGCGGGTCTCGAGACGGGTGCCGCCCCACCACGCGCTGCCGGGATTCTGTGTCTGGAGGAGCAGCCCAGCCGGAGCGAGCAACGCCGCGAAGTCGGGCGCCTGCCGTCCACGGATGTAGCTGGCGAAGAACTGACCCGCAAACGTCGGGTCACCGGTCACCTCGGCCAACCGGAGCTCGGCATCCTCGATCGTGTAGGGATGTGCCACGTACCCTGGGCGCGGCGCAGCCGGCTTGCCGTGCACGCGCCACATCATGCGCATGTAATCGTCGAGCGTGAGCCGGCCGTTGTAGTGCTCGCGCAGCGTCAGGTCGAGCGCCAGGGCAATCGCACCGCCGTACGGGTAGTACGAGATGTAGCTGTTCGACCAGTTGGTGCGGTCGATCGGACGGCCACCGTCGACGAACGGCGCCATGCGGCTCATCTCCTCGGCGGAGCGGACGGCGCGTCCGGGCGACAGCAGTACCGCGGTCACCATTTCGTTGAAGCTGTCGGTCGTCTCGCGGAGATCGACGACGCCGGCGCGGCGCATCGAGAGCGGGCCGTAGTACTGCGTGAACCCTTCGGCCAGCCACAGCTCACCCGACATGTTGGCGCGCTCGAGATCGAACGGTTCGAGGGCCCGCGGCCGGATCCGCTCGACGTTCCAGTTGTGGAAGAACTCGTGAGCCACGGTGTCGAGCAGACCGGTGCGATTGGAACGGATGGCGCTCGCCGAGGTGATGATGGTGCTGTTGCGATGCTCCATGCCGTCGCTGCTGGCGTACGGCAGGTAGTCGGCAATGAAGGTGTAGTGGCCAGGTTCGTAGGACGGGTACTCGCCGTAGACCTCCCGCTCGGCGCGGACGATCTTCTGCACGTCGGCCACGTACTGATCGACCTCCGTGGCACTACCCGTGTGATGCAGCGCGAACCGGAACGTGTGCCCGTCGACCGCGAACTCACGGATGACGCCTGGACCGAACTCTGTCGGGCTGTCCATCAGGTACTGGAGGTTCGGCGCCGTGAACTCGAGCGGACGCTCAGTGGCATAGAGCTGGGAAGCCACCTTCCAGTTGGTGCCTGATGGCGGCACGAAGGTGAGGTGCACCGGGCGGTCGTCGAGGCCGCGTGCCCACATCACCGATGCCGGCATATTCATATGTGCGTGCGTGGGGTCGACGGCGAGGTAGGTGCCGTCGACGCGGTCGCCGAACACCTTGTAGCGCAGGGTGACCGTCGAGCCATGTTCAAGGACAGACCAGCCGTGCGGGTCGGGACGCGTCAGCCGGAGCGGACGTCCGTCAGGTCCGATCGCCTCAACGTCGTAGACGTTCTTCGCGAAGTCGTGGAGCGAATAGCGCCCTGGCGATGAGCGGCTCATGCGCAGCTCCAGCGGACCTGCCGCCAGTTCGGTGAAGGTGGCTTCCACCGCCATCCAGTGGTGCTCGGGCTCCGGGAACGAGAAGCGGTATTGCACCGCGGTTTCACTGCGCAGCGGCCGCTGCAGCGCCAGTGCGGCGATGCCGATCAGCACCGCGACGCCGGCGTAGCGAATGGTCCTGTTCACAACACCCCTCCCTCGGTGCCAGCGGCGAAGCCGGCGAGTGTCTCATCGATGAATCTGTCCTCGGGCACGGCGCCGAGAATTTCCACGACGTCGTTCACCACGGTTTTCGGCACACCGGTGACGCGGTAGCGCCGCGCGAGGTCGGGATACTCGGTGATCGCGACCGCGTAGGCCGTGACGTGCGGATTGGCCCAGGCGATTTCGTGCGCCAGGACCACGGCCTTCGGGCAGTTGTGGCAGGTCGGTGTCGAGAAGACCCACATCGACATCGGCCGGTCGATCGTCGCCAGCTTCCGGCGACTGTCGTCGGACAGGATGGACGGACCGCCGCCAACCAGCATGAGCGCGCGGATGAGCGAGACGAACTCGTAGCCCGCTGGTGTGCCGAGGAAGCGGATCTGCGAATCACGTTCGTGCCCGTCGGCGTCCACGCCGATGATGGCCAGCGCCGGCAGGTGCTCGATGCCGTAGGCCGACGCACGCTCCGGCGCGACATCGACGTTTACCTCTTCGATGGAGAGGCGGTCGGTGAGCGGCGGCAGTTCATCGATGATCTGCCGCGTCTGCGCGCAGGCCGGGTGTGCGGCGGTCTGGGTGAAAAACAACAGCCGCACCGGTCGCGTCAGACGGGCGAACTCGCGCCTGAGGCGAGCGTGGTCCGGGGGATTCATCAACGACAGGCCCAGGACGTGGACGTGCTCGGCATCGGTCAGATCTTGAAGAGGTCGTCGAACGCCTGACGCGCGGTGTTCGGCGCGACCTGCGTCGTGGTCTGCCGTTCGACCGTGGTGCGCGCCGCGAAGTAGGCGCAGTTGTTAGCCTCGTCTTTCGGGGCCATGCGGGCAGTGACGGCAGGCTGGCTGCACTCCCAACGGGCGCCGGTGTCGAACGACACGCAGTTGATGCAGGCGTGTACCGCGGTCCCGCATCGCGCGCAGCGGTCGGCTTCCCCAACGGGGGTACTCAGCTTATGGCCGCAGCGCGCGCACTTGAAGACTTCGTGCATCGCCATCAGGTTCGGCGTCTTCGGCCCCGCCGCGTCCTGGAACTGGCGGCCAGGGGCGCGCGGCTCAGGCGGCTTTCGCTCGCCCTGCGGCGGGCCGCTCCGGTCCCTGGCGGGTGGCTTCTCGTCCTGGTATCCACGCTGTCGGTACTTCCGCTCGCTCATTGAGGCCTCGGACTATTTACGACGGCTGAGGAGGGTCGTCAGCTGTCCACATTCTAAGATGCGCGGTGCGTGGGCTGCAGATAACTGCCACGTGAAGCAGAACGGGGAGTCAGGCGGATCGGGAAGGCCGGAAAGGTCGGGGAGTTCGGGAACGTCAGGCAAAACAAAAAGGCCAGGCGTGGAGTTTCCTCGATGCCTGGCCTTCGCTGTTTGGGGCGCTGGGCCCGAAGCCGAGAGCCCGGAGCCGCGCTTCAGCCGAAGTGCAGCCAGTCGCGCGTGAAGTAGTCGTTCATCGTCATCACGAGCATGATGAGCAGCCAGAAGACGGCGCCGATGATGACCGTCCCGGTCAGCTTCGGGCTGTACTTCACGTGCATGAAGAAGAGGATGACCAGCGTCGCCTTCGTCACGGCGATGCTCAGCATGATGACGTTATTCATCGCGCCGAGGTCGATCGTCGCGATCCACCACGTCAGCCCCGTCCCCAGCATGAGGGCGGTGAAGATGAGGTAGTAGGTGCTCTTCGGTACGATGTGATGCTGCGAGTGATCAGCCATGATGAACGTGACGACCGATGAGATAGAGCAACGGGAACAGGAAGATCCAGACGATGTCGACGAAGTGCCAGTACAGGCCGACGATTTCGATCGGCGCGTAGTACTGGGTGTCGATGACACCATCCTTGACCCAGATGAACATCCACGTCATGAGGCCGAGCCCCACGATCATGTGGAGAGCGTGCAACCCGGTGAGCACGAAGTAGATTGAGAAGAAGATCTGCGCGTTCTTGGCGTATTCAGGTTCGGGGAATCTGAACTCCAGGCCGAGCCCGGGGATGAAACCCTCGGCGTACTTCTCGTAGTACTCATAACCCTTGATGCCGAGGAAGGCGGCACCGAGGATCATCGTGACCACGATGAAGAAGAGGATCTTCCCGCGTTCGCCCGTCTGCGCCGCGTGCACGGCCAGCGCCATCGTCAGCGAGCTGATGATCAGCACGGCGGTGTTGATGGCGCCCGGCAGGATGGCGATGTGCGAACTGGCCAGCGCAAAGGCATCCGGGTACCAACGGCGGTAGATCATGTAGGCCATCAGCGCGCCACCGAAGAACAGGATTTCGGTGGCGAGGAAGATCCACATGCCGAACAGCGACGAGTCGGTCTGCTGTTCCAGGCTCTCGAAGTGGTGCGCAAGCCTGGGGTGGTGCTGCTGTTCGTCGTGAGCGACTGACGCTGCGTTAGACAACGTGACCCTCCACGGGCGTCGGATATTCGTAGGCTTCCCAGGTTACGACCGGGGTCGTCTTGAAGTTCTCGGTTGGGGGCGGCGAGGTGGTGTTCCACTCGAGGCCCACTGCGCCGAACGGGTTGTCGCCGGCAATCTCGCCGTATTTCAGCGAGTAGGCCAGGTAGAACAGCGGCATCAGGTAGCCGACCGCGAGGACCGACGCACCTGCCGACGAGAGTACGTTCAGCACCTGGAATTCTTCCGGGTATGCATGGTAGCGGCGGGGCATGCCCAGGTAGCCGACCACGAACTGCGGGAAGAACGTCAGGTTGAAGCCGACGAAGATCACCACGGCGCTGACGCGCCCGAGCAAGTCGTTGTACATCCTGCCGGTGATTTTTGGCCACCAGAAGTGGATGCCACCGAGGTAGCCCATGATCGTGCCGCCCACCATGACGTAGTGGAAGTGCGCGACGATGAAATAGGTGTCGGTCAGGTGAACGTCGAGCCCCATCGAGGCGAGGAAGAGGCCGGTGAGACCGCCGATAGCGAACAGGCCGATGAAGCCGGCCACGTAGAACATCGGGGTTTCCCATGACACCGAACCGCGGTACATCGTGGCGATCCAGTTGAACACCTTCACCGCCGACGGGACAGCGACGATGAAACTGAGGACCGAAAACACCAGCGCAGCGTAGACCGATTCGCCGGAGACGAACATGTGGTGGCCCCACACGAGGAAGCCGATCACCGCGATGCCGATGCTGGCGAACGCCACGAAGGTATAGCCGAAGACCTGCTTGCGTGCGCTCGCCGCGACCAACTCGGAGATGATGCCCATCGCCGGCAGAATCATGATGTAGACGGCCGGGTGCGAGTAGAACCAGAACAGGTGCTGGAAGAGCACCGGGTCGCCACCGACCGCCGGGTTGAACAGGCCGAAGCCGAAGATGCGCTCAGCCGCCACGAGCACGATCGTGATGGCGAGGACCGGCGTGCCGAGCACCTGGATGAGGCTCGTCGCGTAGTGCGCCCATACGAACAGCGGCAGGCGGAACCAGGTCATGCCCGGCGCGCGCATTTTGTGGATCGTGACGATGAAGTTCAGGCCCGTCAGGATGCCCGAGAAGCCGTTGATGAAAATACCGAGCGCGGCCGGCACCACGGCCGACGTCGAGGCGACGGTACTGAACGGGGTATAGAACGTCCAGCCCGTGTCGAGACCGCCGCTGACGATGGAGTACATCGTAAAGAGCGACCCGACGAAGTAGATGTAGAAGCTGAGGAGGTTCAGCTTCGGAAACGCCAGGTCCTTGGCCCCGATCTGGAGCGGGATCAGGAAGTTGCCGAGGATGGCTGGCACGGCCGGGATGAGGAAGAAGAACACCATCATCACGCCGTGCATCGTGAAGACGCGGTTGTAGTTCTCGTCTGACAACAGGTCGCCGGCCGGCGTCGCGAGTTCCAGCCGGATGGCCACAGCGAACGCCGCGCCGACCATGAAGAAGAACGTGACGGCGACGAGGTACAAGAGGGCGATCCGCTTGTGATCCTTGGTGAAGAGCCAAGACTTCAGCGTCAGGCCGTTATTCAGATAGTGGGTCGGCGGCATGGCTACCGTACTGCTGGACATGTTCTCTTCCTGGCCCTAATTACGCGTGGGAGGCGCCTGCGCCGGCGTGTTCTCGTTCGGCGCGGGTCCGCCCGTGTTCGGCCTCACCGCAGAGACGGGCATATCCGTCTTCAGCGACTTGACGTATTCGATGAGCTGCAGGATGCCTTCTTCGCTGACAAGCCCTTGGAACGTCGGCATCGTCGGCTGGAATCCGGCCGTCACTTTCTGGCTCGGCGTCAGGATCGACTCGCGGATGTAGGCTTCGTCGACAACGACGTTCTCGCCAGAGGCGAGCGTCACCGTCTTGCCGAAGAGGTTCTGGAGCACCGGACCGCGGCCCTGAGCGTCCGGACGGTGGCAGGTGTTGCACGCCAGGTCCTGGAACAGCTTGCTACCGGCCGACGCGAGCGACCCTTCCTGAACGCCGCCGCTGAGCCAGGCCTGGAAGTCGTCCGGTTCCATCACGACCACCTTGCCGATCATGCCGGAGTGCTGGGTTCCGCAGTACTCGGCGCAGAACAGGTGATATTCACCGGCTTTGGTCGCCTCGAACCAGATGTGCGAATAGCGGCCGGGAATGACGTCGGCCTTCACACGGAACGCCGGGACATACAGGTCGTGGATGACGTCTTCCGACGTCATGATCATCTTCACCTTGCGGCCGACCGGTACGTGCAGCTCGTTGATTTCTCGCTGACCATCGAGATGCTGGAACTTCCACATCCACTGCTTACCCGTGGCGTAGATGTTCATCGTCTCGGCTGGCGGACGGGCGATGTCGAAGAAAATGCCGGTCGCCCAGACGAAGATCCCCAGCACGATGAAGAGGGGGATGATCGACCAGATGATCTCGAGCGCCATGCCCCCGTGGATGCGGGCACCGATGCTGTTCGGATCACGGCGCTTGTACTTGATCATGAAGATCACCACCAGCGCGGCGATGAGAATCGTCATGAAGGCCGTCAGGCCGACAAGGAACAAGTACAGAGCATCCACGCGCGGGGCGATCGTGGAGGCGGCTTCAGGGAATAGAGGCGTACCGGACCGCATAGATAAGGGCCTAGGGCTGAGGGCTCAGAGCGCGGCGTTTTGCTGGGATTTCTCCCGCCGCACCATCACCACAATGAATGTTCCAATCAACAGCACGGTTGCCACGCCGGCAACCCTCAACGTGCGCATCACGTAGATGCCATACTTGCCGGTCATCGGGTCGTAGTGGTAGCAGAAGAGCAACAACTGGTCGGCAAAGCTGCCGACCTTGCCCTGGGATGCTTCGACCAGTGACAGGTTCAGATCCCGCGGACCGTACTCGATCCCGAACAGATAACGCGCCAGGCGACCGTCTGGCGTGGTGACGATGATCCCGGTCGGATGCGCGTACTGCTGGGTCTGCTCGTCCCAGGCATAGCGGAAGCCGGCCGCCTTCGCCACCCGCTTGATTTCCGGGTCGTCGCCAGTCAGGAAGTGCCAGCCGGCCTCGGCGCCAGGGCGCTTGTAGCGGTGCAGGTACTCCGTCTTCTTGGCGGCGGCCTGGGCCGGCGTTTCTCGCGGATCGATCCCGACGAGCACCAGCTCGAAATCCTTGCCCGCATCGAGCGACATCATGCTGATCGTCGCCGTCATGGCGTTCAGCACCTGGGTGCAGAGCATCGGGCATTCATAGTAGATGAATGCCAGCAGCACCGGGCGCTGGCCGTAGAAGCTGCCGAGCGTAACGGTCTTTCCCGTCTCATCGCGAAATGTCGCATCGAGCGGCAGTTTCTGATCGATGTTCTGATCGAAGCCGATCTCGCGCAGCGCCGTCGGCATCGTCATCGACGGCACGCCTGGCGCGCTGCGATAGCCCGCGGTCGGCGCACCCGTCATCTGGGCGGTCGCCGGCGCGACGATGAGGATGACGATGGCCGCTGCGATTGCGGCTACCGCGGGAACAGACCCTTTCACTTCTTGGCCTGCGTCGCTTCCGGAGCGGCGGCGTCCTGACGGTACGGCAGACCGCGCTGCAACGTGAGCCGCATCGCGTCGGCGACCGGGATGCGGACGACCTGATTATTGCGGTCGACCCAGCTATAGCCGGTCAGTACGGTGACTTCCGCGGCACGCAGATCCGCAAGGTCCTGCTTCGGGTTGGTCTGCAGGCGCGGCTCCGGCGGCAGCCGATCGTCCTGAAGCACCGCCAGCGGATAGACCCGCGGCGGATTCGAGGCGTCGACGGCGGCCACTTCGGCCTTGAACATCCACAACATCAGGAGGTGGGAGATGATCGTGACCACCGCGAGCCCGATGCCGAAGCCGTAGACACCCTTGAAGTCGATGACATCTTCCTCGACCCCGCTGGTGGACGGCGGAACGTTGGCGTGGGATGAATGCGACATGGCTTAGTGCGCCGCTCCTGCGTTGTGCGCGTGCGCGAGCGCCGGTCCGAGGGCATCCTCGAACTGGGGATCATTGACCGGCAGCAGCGGGCGCTGCCGGAGTTGCTGCATGTAGAAACCGATCCAGAGCGAGAACAGCGCCACCGGGACGACCACGTCCTGCCAGCTGATCGCCTGCATCAGGCTGATGGCGCCGCCCTCGTGCGTCTTCTCCGGCGCGATGAGCCAGAAGAGGTCGAGCACGCGCGCCACAATCACGAGCATCGCGACCTTGCGCACCAGACCGCGGTTCTGCTTGATGCCGCGCATCAGAAGCAGGAAGAACGGCGCGGCGAAGTGGAAGATGACCAGGGTGACGCCGAGAGCGGTCCAGCCACCCTGCATGCGATCCAGGTACCAGGTAATTTCTTCAGGCAGGTTGCCGGACCAGATGATCAGGTACTGCGAGAACGACATGTAGGCCCACAGCACGGTGAACCCGAACATCAGGTTCGCGAGGTCGTGCAGGTAGGTCGTCGTCAGGGCGTCGCTCATCGGCTTCCGGCGGGCCAGCCAGGTCAGGATGATGATCTGGAACGCGAGCGTGATGAGCCCCTGCCCGACCATGATCAGCGCGCCGTAGATCGTCGAGAACCAGTGCGGGTCGCGCGACATGATCCAGTCGAACGACGCGAAGGTCATGGTGAAGGCGTAGAGCAGGAGGCCACCGGCGCTGAGTCGCTGCATGCGCAGCGGCAGGGCGGGGTTGGCGGTCTCGTCCTGTTCCTTCGACCACTTGTTCAGTACGAACGCCAAGCCGTTCCAGACCGCGAAATAGAAGGCGGCGCGAACGATGAAGAACGTCGTATTGAGGTACGCGGCCTTGCCCTGCAGGATCTCGTCGTGCGCGACGACATCCGCGTGCGTCCACTCGTAGAGGTAGGGCATGCCGAGGATGATCGGCACGAAGAGCACGGTCAGGTACGGCAGCACGCGGGTCGCCGCGCCGAGTGACTGACGCGCCACCACGCCCCACGCGCCACCGGTCAACTGGTGGATCATCGTGAAGGCAAGAGCGCCAAGTGACAACCCGAGCACCAGCATGTAGGCCAGCAGGTACGCCGGGAAGAACTGCTCGGGGTTCGTCGCGTATCCAACGGCGGATACGACCAAGCCGGCGCCACCGGCGAGGAGGAAGTTGCGCTGGTTCTGCGCAAGTTCCGGGAAGATCTGGTCTGCGGTCTCCCTCAGGGCCATGGTCGTTACTTTCTCTCGGTCTCTGCCGCGTGCGATTCCGCTGCGGCCGTGCGATTCTCGTCCAGCTTGCCGCGGTCGCCCGCGGGCACGGTCTCGAGCGGCGCGTAGGCGCTCAACTGCAGGGCCTTCACGTAGGCGACGATCGCCCAACGGTCAGCCGGAGGCACCTGCGCCTCGTAGTCCGGCATCGCGCCGAACCCGTTGGTGATGACGTCGAAGATATGGCCGACAGTAGTGTTGCGGATGCGCTCGTCGCTGTAGGCCGGCGGCCGGCGGTAGCCGCGGCGCACTACCATCCCGTCGCCGTTGCCGGTGCGGCCGTGGCAGGGCGAGCAGTAGATGTTGAAGCGTTCCTGGCCGCGCGCCATCACCGCGTCGGTGACGGGGAACGGGAACACTTCGGCGTCGTCCTGTCCGTTCTTGCCAGTCTGCAGCAGCACGTCTTCCTTCAGCTGACCGCGGGCCACGGTGTTGTTCACCAGCGGTCGCGCGGACTGGCCGTCGGCAAAGAACGTCGAGCCGCGCAGGCCGCGATACTTCGGCTGATCGTGCATGTCCTGGCGGCAGGCCGCCGCGGTGAGCAGCAGCGCCGACGCGAAGACCAGCCGGCCCAGGGGACCCTGTGTGAGTGGCTTGGTCATGGAGAACTTATTCCGCAACGGTGGTCACCTCGTGGGCACCCAGCGTGTCGAGGAAGGCGCGCGTCTTGTCGAGGTCGAACTGCTGGTCCGTAGCCTCGATACAGAGGAAGAACCGGTTGCGGCTCGCCATCGCGAAACGGGGGTTGTTGAACACCGGGTGATACGGCTGTGGCAGCTTGTTCAGCATGAACATGCCGAAGACGGCCGTCAGCGCGGCGCCGAGAATCGTGCACTCGAACGTCACCGGGATGAACATCGGCCAGCTGACCAGCGGCTTGCCACCGACGTTCAGTGGGTAGGCGATGGCCGATACCCAGTATTCGAGGCTGAAGCCGCCGGTGCCGCCGAGCAGCCCGCCGATCAGCACCATCAGCGGAAGCTTGGTGTTCTTGAAGCCGATCGCGTGGTGCAATTCCTCGATTGGAATCGGGGAGTAGGCGTCAACATCGACGTAGCCGGCTTCACGCGTCTTGTTCGCCGCCGCCACCAGCGTGGTCGGCGACTCGAACTCGGCCATCAGGCCGTGGATTCCGGAAGTTGGAATGCTCGCGCTCATCTCAGTGCCCGTGCCCTTCCTGGACCTTGGCTTCAGGGACGATCGTGCGCATTTCGAAGATCGAGATGACCGGCAACAGGCGCACGAACAGGAAGAGGAGTGTCAGGAACAGACCGATGGTGCCGACGTAGGTGGTCCAGTCCCAGAACGTCGGGCGGAACATGCCCCACGACGAGGGCAGGAAGTCGCGGTGCAGGCTGAGCACGATGATGACGAAGCGCTCGAGCCACATACCGATGTTCACGACGATGGAAATGACGAACAGCAGCGGCACGTTCATCCGCACGTTCTTGAACCACAGCAGTTGCGGGAAGATGACGTTGCAGAAGATCAGCGCCCAGTACTGCGGCCAGTAGGGTCCGTTGATGCGGTTCAGCATCATGAAGCCCTCGTAGTAGTTGCCGCCGTACCACGCGATGAACGCTTCGACGCCGTAACCGTAGGCGACAATCAGCCCCGTCAGCAACATGACCTTGGCCATGTTCTGCAGGTGGCGCATCGTGATGAAGTCTTCGAGCCCGTAGATGGCGCGCATCGGAATCGCGAGCGTCAGCACCATCGCGAAGCCGGAGTAGATCGCGCCGGCGACGAAGTAGGGCGGGAAGATAGTGGTGTGCCAACCGGGGAGGATCGACACCGCGAAGTCGAAACTCACCACCGAGTGCACGGAGACGACGAGCGGCGTCGAGAGGCCCGCGAGCAGCAGGTAGGCCGTCTCGTAGCGGTGCCAGTGACGGGCGGACCCGCGCCACCCGAGCGACATCATGCCGTAGACGCGCTGGGCAAACTTGCCCTTGGCGCGGTCGCGCAGCGTGGCGACGTCTGGCACGAGGCCGACGTACCAGAACAGCGCCGACACCGTCGCGTAGGTCGAGACCGCGAAGACGTCCCAGATGAGCGGGCTGCGGAACTGCGGCCACACGCCCATCGTGTTCGGAATCGGGAACAGCCAGTAGGCGAGCCACGGACGACCGGTGTGGAAGAGCGGGAAGATGCCGGCGCAGGCCACCGCGAACAGCGTCATCGCTTCAGCGAACCGGTTGATCGAGGTGCGCCAGGTCTGCTTGAGGAGCAGCAGGATGGCCGAGATCAACGTGCCCGCGTGGCCGATACCGATCCACCACACGAAGTTCGTGATGTCGAAGGCCCAGCCGACCGGGATGTTGTTGCCCCAGATGCCGATGCCCTTCACCACGAGGTAGGACAGCGAGATCAGCAGCAGACCGGCCATGCCCGCTGCTGTCAGCAGGGCGAGGTACCAGCCGATCGGCGTGCGCTGGGTCAGGACAATGGAGCTGATCTTGTCGGTGACCGAGGCGAAGGTATGCCCAGGCGCGATCACGACTGGCGTGCCAGACCCGGCGACCGGCTCCGTCCGCTCGGCGAGAGGCTGGTTGCTCTGTGCCATCTAAGCGCTCAGTTCCGGATTCACGTTGCGAACAGCCGCCAGATAGGTCGTGCGCGGCCGTGTGTTGAGTTCCGCCAGAAGCGCGTAGTTCCGCTCCTCTTCCTTGAGCTTCGCGACCCGGCTGTTCGGGTCGTTCAGGTCGCCGAAGACAATCGCGTCGCTCGGGCAGGTCTGCTGGCACGCCGTCTTGATCTCGCCGTCCTGGACGCGACGGTTCTCCTTCTCGGAGGTGATCTTGGCGACGGTGATGCGCTGCACGCAGTACGTGCACTTCTCCATGACACCGCGGCTGCGAACCGAGACATCCGGGTTGCGACCGAGCTTGTAGCTCTCGGTGTTCCAGTCGGAGTAGAGCAGGTAGTTGAAGCGCCGCACCTTGTACGGGCAGTTGTTCGAGCAGTACCGGGTGCCGACACAGCGGTTGTACACCATGTCGTTCAGCCCTTCGTCGCTGTGCACCGTGGCGCCAACCGGGCAGACCACTTCGCACGGCGCGTTCTCGCACTGCATGCACGGCACCGGCTGGAAGTAGGTTTCCAGGTCGGAGGCGTTCGCGTCGTTGCCCGAGTAGTAGGCGTCGATGCGGAGCCAATGCATTTCACGGCCGCGCAGCACCTGATCCTTGCCGACCACCGCGATGTTGTTCTCCGCGTGGCAGGCGACGACGCAGGCGTTGCAGCCGATGCAGGAGTTGACGTCGATCGTCATCCCCCACTTGTAGCCGTCGTACTTGAAGTCGGGATACAGCGTGATGGTCTTCGCCGGTTCCTCGAACCCGTGATGCACCGACTCCGGATCCTTGAGGAACTCGTCCCGCGTGACCGCGCGAACCATGCCGCGGCCTTCCATCAGGTGGTGGTACTGCGTGCACGCCAACTGGAACGTCTCGTGCGTGGCGCTCACCTGCAGACCGCCGCCCGACCACAGCGCGTCGGAGGTGCGAACCGCGTAGGCGTTGAAGCCCGGGCCTGTGCCGATGTTGCCGGAGCGCGAGCGTCCGTAGCCCAGGTGCACCGTCACCACGTCGTTTGGATGGCCAGGCACCGCGAAGATCGGGCCCTTGACCGAACGGCCCTTGAACGTCAACTCGACGACATCGCAGTCGATCGTGCCGTGCTCGCCGCCGCGCGAGTTCACCTCGTTCGCGGCCTTGAGAGCCGCGGCGGTGGCCGGGCTCGCCATGACGGCGTTGTCCCACACCAGCTTGGTGATCGGCTTCGGCAGTTCCTGCAGCCACGCGTTGTTCGCGAAGCGGCCG
>CALQBJ020000095.1 GCA_943328785.2 Bifidobacterium breve | reverse complement strand
GGCGCCTTGTCATCGCCTCCTGCCTCTTCGGACTCTGGGCCCTCGCGATCGAACGACGCCTGGTGGTGTTGCAGGTGGTGCAGCACCAGGCAATGGTGCAGCGCGCCGAGCGGCAGCAGATGCAGACGCGCGTCCTCTCGGCTCGTCGCGGCGACATCGTCGACCGCCGCGGGCACGTGCTGGCCACGAGCGTCGATGCGGACACTATCTACGCCGTACCGTCGGCCATCTCAGATGAAGCCGCAACGGTTCGGCTGTTGTGTCAGGCATTCGGCGACTGCACCGCGCGCGAGCGGAAGGAACTGCTCGAGCGTCTGCAGAAGCAGCGTCACTTTACCTACGTACGCCGGCAGGTGTCGGAGGACATCGCCGCGAAGGTGCAGGCGCTCGATCTCGCCGGCATCGGCTTCATCAAGGAAAGCCATCGCGAATATCCGAAGAATGAACTGGCGGCGCATATCCTCGGCTTCGTCGGCATCGATAGCAAGGGGCTGAACGGGCTGGAGTCGGCGTACGACTCGATGATTCGCGGCAAGGACGGCCAGGTGCTCGTGCAGACCGACGCACGGCGCCACGCCTTCAGCCGCTTCGAGAAGCCGCCGACGGCCGGCGCCACCATCGAGCTGACAATCGACGAGTTCCTGCAGCATGTCGCCGAGCGCGAACTGCGCAAGGGTGTCGCGGAGAACCGTGCCCTCGGCGGCACGGCGCTCGTCATGGATCCGAAGACCGGCGAGATCCTGGCGATGGCCAACGAGCCGACCTTCGACCCGAACGACTATCGCGCCTCGGACGAGCACGCCCGCCGCAACCGCGCCGTCCAGGACCTGTACGAACCCGGATCCACCTTCAAGGTCGTGACCGCGTCTGCCGCCATCCAGGAACAGTTGATGCCGGTCGACACGATGATCGACGTGCGCGGCGGCCGCATCAACATCGGCTCGCGCGTCGTCCGCGACACGCACGACTACGGCGTCCTGTCGTTCACCGACGTGATCGTCAAGTCGAGCAACGTCGGCGCCATTCGCATCGGCATGAAGCTCGGCAGCCAGAAGTTCAGCGACTACATCGCGAAGTTTGGCTTCGGACGCCCTGTGTCGCCCGACTTTCCGTCTGAGAGCCCTGGCATCGTCTGGGACCGCTCGAGGATGTCCGACAGTGCGCTGGCGTCGGTCTCGATGGGCTACCAGGTCGGCGTCACGCCGCTGCAGATGGTGACGGCCGTCAGTTCCGTCGCCAACGGCGGCGACTACATCGAGCCGCGGGTGGTGCGGGCTGTCTATCGCGACGGCCGCCGCCTCGTCGTCCGGCCGAAGGTAGTGCGCCGGACGGTGAGCAAGGACACCGCAGCGTCCATGACGTCGATCATGGAGCAGGTCGTCGAGCGCGGCACCGGCACCGTCGCCAAGATCCCCGGCTACACGATTGCGGGCAAGACCGGCACGGCCAACAAGCTGGCGAACGGCCGCTATTCGAGCGACACCTTCGCCTCGTTCGTCGGCTTCATCCCCTCGAATGATCCGCAGGTGACGATTCTCGTCGTCCTCGACTCGCCGCGTGGCCCGAACGGTCACTTCGGCGGACCGGTGTCGGCGCCGATCTTCCGCAGCATCGCCGAAGAGGCGATGCGTCACCTGCGCGTGCCGCCGTCGATCAATCCCGAGACGCCGGTACTGGTCGCGAGCAATGACGTGCGGCCAGGAACGCCGGCCCACGCAGTCGAGCCGGAGTCGAGCGTTCGGGTCGAACCCGAAGAGCCTGGCACCGTGCCCAACGTCCGCGGCCTCAGCGCGCGCGACGCAATGCGGAAGCTGACGAAGTTCGGGCTGAACGCCCGCATCGACGGCGACGGTTTCGTCACCGACCAGGATCCGCAGCCCGGCACGCCGGTCGACGGCGGCACGATCTGCCGTCTCACGCTGGCGCGGGGCGCCGCGCATCCGGCTGCGAGCGCAGGCACGCAATGACCTGGGCGCATCTCTACGAACGGCTGCGGGCACAGGGGTTGACGACGTCGGCTCCCGTCGCGCCGCCGTCGTTGGCGATCACCGGCATCGCGCATGACTCGCGTCGTGTCGAGCCGGGCCATGTCTTCGTGGCGCTCCGCGGACAGCACGCCGACGGCACGGCGTTCGTCGCGCAGGCAATCGCGCGCGGCGCCGCAGCGGTCGTCTCGCAGGAAGCGGCCCCGGCCGACACGGTCGTGCCGTGGGCCCAGGTGAGCGATGCCCGCCTGGCACTGGCGCTGCTGGCGGTCGAGGTGCACGGCGATCCGAGCCGCCGCATGCAGGTCGTGGGCATCACCGGCACGAACGGCAAGACGACGACCGCCTACCTCATGGCGTCCATCTTCGAGGCGGCGGGCGTCCACTGCGGCCTGCTCGGAACGGTCGCCTATCGCATCGGCTCCGACGTGCGCGAGGCGACGCGCACCACGCCTGAGGCGCCTGATGTCCAGGCGCTGCTCGCGGAGATGGTGGACAGCGGCTGCGACGCCTGCGTCCTGGAGGTGTCGTCGCACGCGCTGGCGTTACGGCGTGTCGACGGCATCACCTTCGCCGCGGCGATCTTCACCAACCTGACCCGCGATCACCTGGACTTCCATGCCGACATGGAGGACTACTTTCAGGCGAAGCGCCGCCTCTTCGAACTGCTGCCGCGCGATCGGCCGGCGGTCATCAACGCCGACGACCCACGCGCGGCGTCGCTCATCGAGACGTCTGGCCCGAGCATCACCTACGGAATCAACCGTCCTGCGGACGTGAGCCCGTCACCGCTGTCGTACTCGCTCCAGGGCCTGGCGTTCGACGCGCGGACACCGCGCGGGACGATCGCGCTGCGCTCGACGCTGGTCGGCCGCCCGAACGTCTACAACATCCTCGCGGCGGTCGCTACCGCCGTGGCGCTCGACATTCCGACCGAGGCCATCGAACGAGGCATCAGCTCGCTCGTGGCCGTGCCGGGCCGGTTCCAGGTGGTGTCGACGCCTGCGGACGACGTCACCGTGGTCGTCGACTACGCGCACACCGACGATGCGCTGCGCAACCTGCTGGAGACGGCGCGTCCGCTGGCGGCCGGCCGGATCATCACGGTGTTCGGCTGCGGCGGCGATCGCGACCGCACGAAGCGGCCGCTGATGGGCATGGTGGCCGGACGGCTCAGCGACGTCATCCTGATCACCTCCGACAACCCGCGCAGCGAAGAGCCGGCGCGCATCATCGAGGAGATCCAGCGTGGCATCACGCCGGAGACCAAGAAGGTCGGTGCCCAGCGGGTTCTCGCCATCGTCGATCGCCGTGAAGCAATCGAGGAGGCCGTGCGAAGCGCAGCTCCGGGCGACCTCGTGCTGGTGGCGGGTAAGGGACACGAGAAGTACCAGGTGATCGGCACGCAGACGCTGCCATTCGACGATGTGGAGGTGGCGCAGACCGCGCTTGCCGATCGCCGCACCGCGCAGGGGGCGAAGTAGCCATGCTGCTGCACCTCCTCTATCCGTTGCACACGCAGTTCGGCGTGCTGAACGTCATTCGCTACATCACGTTCCGCACGGCGGCCGCGAGCCTGTCGGCGCTGGCCATCAGCCTGCTGCTCGGTCCGTGGCTGGTCCGTCGACTGCGCGAATTCCAGATCGGCCAGGTGATTCGCCAGGAAGGGCCGCAGAGTCATCGCGCGAAGGCCGGCACGCCGACGATGGGCGGGTTGCTCATTCTGACGGCGGCGTTCGTCCCGACGCTGCTCTGGGCCGACCTCACGAACGCCTACGTGTGGATTGCCATGCTGACCACGGCGGCCTTCGGCGCCATCGGCTTCGCTGATGACTACCTGAAGATCGTGCGACGCAATCATCACGGCCTGCTGCCCCGCTACAAGATGGGTTGGCAGATCGCCGTCGCGCTGGTCGTCGGCATCGTGCTGATGGTGCTGCGGGAGCAGGGCGCGTACAACACGCGGCTGATCTTCCCGTTCTTCAAGGGCCTCATTCCGGACCTGGGCTGGTTCTACCTGCCGTTCGCGGTGTTCGTGCTGGTCGCGTGGTCGAATGCCGTGAACCTGACGGATGGCCTCGACGGCCTCGCCATCAGCACGTTTACGATTGCGGCGGCGACGTTCACCGCGCTCGCCTACGTCACCGGCCACCGCGTGCTGGCCGACTACCTGCTGCTGGTGCGCTTCCCGCAGTCGGCGGAGCTCACGGTCTTTTGCGGGGCGCTGGTCGGTGCGTCGCTCGGATTCCTCTGGTACAACGCCTACCCCGCCGAGATCTTCATGGGCGACGTCGGCTCGCTGGCGCTCGGTGCCGCGATTGCCACGGTCGCCACGCTCATCAAGCAGGAACTGCTGCTCGTTGTCGTCGGTGGCGTCTTCGTCGCCGAGGCGTTGTCGGTGGTCATCCAGGTGGGCTCCTTCAAATTGACGGGCAAGCGCGTCTTCAAGATGGCGCCGCTGCACCACCACTTCGAGCTGAGTGGCTGGAGCGAGCCGAAGGTCTACGCGCGATTCGTCATCGTCGGGATCATCTTCGCGCTCTTCAGCCTGACGACGCTGAAACTGCGGTGACGAAGGCGCGCGAAGAAGTGTTCACGGTCAGTGGCCAGCGCGTCACCGTCGTCGGAGCGGCCCGGAGCGGAATTGCCGCGGCGGAACTGCTGGTGCGACGCGGCGCACGGGTCACGTTGTCCGATGCGCGGCCAGAACTGGCGGAACCCGATGCCGCGAGGCTAAGGGCCGCCGGAGTGGCACTGGAGCTTGGCGGCCACACGGACGGCACCTTCACTGGGGCCGGCCTGATTGTGATGAGTCCGGGGGTGCCGCCGGAGATTCCGGCGGTCGCCGCCGCCAAGGCGGCGGGCGTGCCGGTGATCGGCGAAGTGGAACTGGCGTTCAGATGGCTGAAGGGCCGCGTGATCGCCATCACGGGAACGAAGGGCAAGTCGACGACCACGTCGCTGACGGCACGGATGCTGCGGCAGGCCGGATTCCGGGTGACGGTGGGAGGCAACATCGGCGCGCCGATCAGCGCGCAGGTGGACGAGTCCACGGCTGACACGCTGCACGTCATCGAGGTGAGCAGCTTTCAGCTCGAACAGATCGAGCAGTTCCGGCCTTGGGTCGCGGTGATGCTGAACTTTTCACCCGACCACCTCGACCGCCACCACACCGTGGAGGCGTATGCCGGGGCCAAGGCGCGCGTGTTCGAGAACCAGCAGGCGACCGATTGTGCCGTCCTCAACGCGGACGATGAACTGGCGCTGCAACTGGCGGCGAAGACGAAGGCGACCCGGCGTCTCTTCTCGCGGCGCGGCGCGGTGGCGGACGGAACGGTGGTGGAAGGCGGCTGGATTGTCAGCCGGCAGGGCGGCCGGTCAGAACGGCTCGTGCCGGTGTCGAGCATCCGGCTGCTCGGACCGCACCTGATCGACGACGTGATGGCGGCGGCCACGGTGGCCTCGATCGCGGGGGCGACGGCCGCGGCGATGACCGCGGCGGTGGAATCGTTCGGTGGACTCGAGCACGCGATGGAACTGGTGAGCGAGTATCAGGGCGTCCGGTTCGTGAACGACTCGAAAGCGACGAATGTCGAAGCGGCCGTCCGCTCCATCGAAAGCTTCGAGTCGGGCGTGGTCGCCATCGTCGGCGGCAAGTTCAAGGGGGGCGATCTGCGGTTGCTGCGGACCCCGCTGGGTGGCCGCGGCAAGGGCGTGGTGGCCATCGGCGAGGCGAAAGACCTGGTGCGGCGCGCGCTCGAGGACGTCATCGAGGTGCGCGACGCAGAGTCGATGGACGAGGCGGTGGCGACGGCATTCGAGCTGGCGCGTCCGTCGGGTGTGGTGGTGCTGGCACCGGCCTGTGCGAGCTTTGACATGTTCCGCGATTACGCGGATCGCGGAGCACGATTCAAGGCCGCCGTGCAGCGGCTCGTCGAGAGCCGTACGTAGCGGGTGTGTGGCGACGGGCGTGTGCCTGGCGTCGGGTGACAACCGTGAGCGGTGAGCTGTCATTAGTCGGATTTTGCGACGAAGGATTGGCTGCTGGGAAAGCAGGCTGCCCCGGCCTGCGAAGCTGGTGCCTTCATCCAAAGCCGACTGATGACTGCTGACCGCTCACAGTGTCTCGGAACTTCGCGAACTGAGCTTTAGGGACCATGGCGAGAAAACTCAAATCCGACCCGGTGCTGTTCCTGGCGACGGTGGGGCTCGTCTGTCTGAGCATCATCATGGTCTGGAGCGCGTCGGCGGTCATCGCCATGGAGCGGTATCAGCAGCCGTACATGTTCCTGATGAAGCAGACCCTGTGGGCGTGCATGGGGCTGGCCGTGTTGTGGATCGCCATGGGCGTCGACTACCGGCTCTACAAGCAGGAGAAGTTCATCTGGGCGTGCCTGGGCATCGTCGGCCTGGCACTCGTGGCGGTGCTCTTCAGTCCGCCGGTGAACAACGCGCGGCGGTGGTTCAGCATTGGCGGCCTCGGCATCCAGCCGTCCGAACTCGCGAAGCTGGCGTCCATCTTCTTCGTCGCCTCGATGCTGGAACGGCGCATCACGCGCATCAACGAGATCGGCTACTCGCTGCTGCCGATCGGCCTGGTCGTCGGGACGCTGGTCGGACTGATCCTGCTCGAGCCCGACTTCGGCACCTCGATGTCGCTGGCGCTGATCGCTGGCGTGATGATTTTTGCCGCCGGACTCAGCTACGTCTACGTGGCGGCCGCGGGTCTGACACTGCTGCCGATCGCGGGGCTCATCATGTTCGGCGCCGCCTATCGCCGGCGCCGCCTGTTCGCGTTCCTCGACCCGTGGGGAGACCCGCTCGGTGACGGGTTCCAGCTGATTCAGTCGCTGATTGCCGTCGGTACCGGCGGCGTCACCGGACGCGGCCTGATGGGGGGGGTCCAGAAGCTGTTCTTCCTGCCCGAGCCGCACTCGGACTTCATCTACGCGGTGATCTCGGAAGAGCTCGGGTTGATTGGCGCCACCGCCGTCCTCATCTGCTTCTGCGTGATTACCTGGCGTGGCCTGCGCGTGGCCATCAACGCGCCCGACACGTTCGGATCGTTCGTGGCGCTCGGCCTGACGACGATGATCGCCGTCCAGGCCCTGGTCAACATCAGCGTCGTGCTGGGCATGATGCCGACGAAGGGGATTCCGCTGCCGTTCCTGAGCGCGGGTGGGTCGTCGCTGCTCATCAACCTGCTCGGGATGGGCGTGTTGTTGAACGTGTCGCGGCATGCGTCGTCGCAGCAAGCCTGAGGTGAGATGAGCAAGGCACTCCGCGTGGTGATCGCCGGCGGCGGGACGGGTGGACATCTCTACCCAGGCATCGCTGTCGCGCGTGAATTGCTGGCGAGGCGTCCTGATTCAGCCGTGACGTTTGCCGGCACGCAGCGAGGCATCGAGTTCCGCGTCGTCCCGCGCGAAGGGTTCGAACTGGACACGATTCGGAGCGGCGGGTTGAAGGGGAAGTCGATCGCGGACCGTGCCCGTGGCGCGGCGCTGATTCCGCTTGGCATGCGCGACGCCTGGAGCATCGTGTCGCGCCGGCGGCCCGACCTGGTGATCGGCGTCGGCGGCTACAGTTCGGGACCCGTGGTGTTGACGGCGGCCCTGCGCGGCGTGCCGACGATGCTACTGGAGCAGAACGCGGTGCCGGGCCTGACGAACCGGTTGCTGGCGCGGGTGGTGAACGCGGCGGCGGTGACCTACGAGTCGACGCGGAGCTTCTTCGGACGCAAGGCGTTCGTGAGCGGGAATCCGGTACGGGCGGAATTCGTCGACCGGCAGGAGACGGCAGACGGCGCGCGCGAACCTGGCGTGCACCTGCTGATCTTCGGCGGGTCGCAGGGCGCGCATGCGATCAACGCCGCCATGGTAGCGGCCGCGCCGACGCTGGCCGGACTGGGTGTTCCGCTGCGGATCACGCACCAGGCCGGTGAGCGCGACGTGGAGATGGTGCAACAGGGGTATGCCGCGGCGGGACTGACGGCGACGGTCGAAGCGTTCCTCTACGACATGCCGGTACGGCTCGGGCAGGCAGACCTGGTGGTCTGCCGTGCGGGAGCCACGACGCTGGCGGAACTGATGGCGGCAGGCAAGCCGTCGATCCTGATCCCGCTTCCGACCGCCACCGACGATCACCAGCGCAAGAATGCCGAGGCGCTGGCCTCGACCGGTGCGGCGGACGTGATGTTGCAGCACGACGCGATGGGGCCGGCCCTGGCCAGCCGCATCGCGAGCCTGGTGAACGACGCCGAGGCCAGAACGCGCATGAGCGCGGCGGCCCGAGCGCTGGCACGGCTGGATGCGGCCCGCGTGATCGTCGACCGCGCGCTTGCGCTGGCCCGACGGTAGGCGCAGGCGAAAGACGAGAGTGGGGACGATAGCGTGATGAGACAGCCGATGAATGCTGACGCAGGAATGGAGGGCGCGTGCTAGGGCGGACGCGCCGTATCCATTTCGTCGGCATTGGCGGCAGCGGCATGAGCGGCATCGCCGAATTGCTGGCGAACCTCGAGTACGAGGTGACCGGCTCGGACGAGAAGAGATCGGCCGTCACCGACCGACTAGCCTCGCTCGGCGTCACTGTCCACATCGGCCATGCCGCACCACACGTCGGTCGTGCTGATGTCGTGGTGATCTCGTCTGCGGTGAAGCTGGCGAACCCGGAAGTAGTCGAGGCGAACCGTCGCGACATCCCGGTGATTCCGCGGGCGGAGATGCTGGCCGAGCTGATGCGGCTGCGCTACGCCATCGCGGTGGCCGGTGCGCACGGCAAGACCACGACGACGTCGATGATCGCGCTGTCGCTGGAGCGGGCCGGGCTCGATCCGACGGCGGTGATTGGCGGCCGGCTCAGTGCGTTCGGCAGCAACGCACGGCTCGGACGCGGCGAGCTGATGGTGGCGGAGGCCGACGAGAGCGACCGGTCGTTCCTGAAACTGTTTCCCACGGTGGCGGTGATTACGAACATCGACTACGAGCACCTGGAGAACTACGGCAGCTTCGACGACCTCCGGCAGGCGTTCGTCGACTTTGCCAACAAGGTGCCCTTCTTCGGCGCCGTCGTCTGCTGTGCGGACGATGCCCACCTCGCCGCGGTGACGGGGCGGATGACCCGGCGCGTCGTGACGTATGGCATGTCCGACGCTGCGGATGTGACCGCGACGGACGTCGTCCTCGGGCCGATGCGCGTCACCGCCACGGTGAAGCGCCGCCCCCGCCGTTCGGCCGATGCGGCGAAGACGCTCGCCACGCTGGGTACCCTGGAACTGAACGTGCCCGGGCATCACAACCTGCTGAACGCGCTGGCCACTGTCGCCGTGGGGCTGGAACTCGGCATTCCGTTCGAGCGCATTGCGCCTGGGCTGGAAGAGTTCAAGGGAGCGGAACGGCGCTTCGAGGTGCGCGGTGAGCCGCGCGGCATCCTCGTCGTAGACGACTACGGTCATCACCCCACCGAGATTGCGGCGGTGCTCGCGGCCGCCCTGGCGCTGAACCGACGGATCGTGATCGCGTTTCAACCGCACCGCTTCTCGCGGACGTTGGCGCTATTCGATGCCTTCGGGCCGTCGATGGCTGGTGCTGATGCGATCGTCCTGACTGATATCTACGCGGCCGGCGAAGAAGCGATTGCTGGCGTGACGCTCGACGCACTGGCGGCGCGCGTCCGCTCGCAAATTACTGTGCCTGTCGAGGTAGTGCCACGCCTGGCGGACGTCGCGCCGGCGCTGGCGCGGCTCGCCCAGCCAGGCGACGTGGTCATTACGCTCGGTGCTGGCTCGATCGCGAGTGTGCCCGACCAGTTGCTGGCGCTGCTCGACCGTCGCGGCGGAACGTCGCGCGCCGTGGAGGCGACGTCATGAGTCCGGTTGCGGTCTCAGCCGATCGCCGATTTCACCGCCCGCACGTCAAGCCCGCGCGCCGGCGCACCGCGTGGCGCAGCGTGGCGGTTACTGGCGTGAAGTACGCCGTGCTGCTGGCGCTCGTCCTGTTCGCCGCGACGCGCGTGCAGACGTTCGTGCAGACCTCGCCGCTGCTGCGCATCGACCGCATCGTGATGAGCGGCAATCAGCGTGTGCCGACGGAGGCCGTGAGCGCGCTACTCGGCGGCCTGCACGGCGAGAACATCCTGTCTGCCGACCTCGAGGCATTTCGAGACCGTCTGCTGGCGTCGCCGTGGATTGCGGACGCCTCGTTCAGGCGTGCACTACCGTCGACGCTCGAGGTGATGGTGCGCGAGCGCACACCGATTGCCATTGGCCGAAAGAGCGGACAGTTGTATATCGTCGATGAACGGGGGGCCGCCATCGACGCCTACGGACCGCAGTACGCGAACCTCGACCTGCCGATCGTCGACGGCTTCGGCGCCGGCAAAGGCGACGAGGCGGCAGACACAGCGCGAGGAGCGACCGCCGCGCGCCTGATCATGGCGCTCCGGCAGAAGCCGGCGATCGCCGAGCGGTTGTCGCAGGTGGATGTGGCCGACGTGCACAACGTCACCATCCTCCTCAACGACGACTCGGCGGAACTGCGGGTCGGTGACGAACATTTTCTCGAACGAGTGGAGTCGTATCTGTCGCTTTCGTCGGCGCTGCATCAGCGCGTGCCGGCGATCGACTACGTCGACCTGCGTTTCGACGGCCGCGCCTATGTGCGGCCCCTTGGCAAGACGGGTGTCCCACGGGCGGGTCACCCGAAGGTCAGTCGCGTGAACGACGCCGAGCAGCACTGATGAAGCAGCACCGGAGGCAGAGTGGCGCGTAAAGAACGGTATCTGGTCGGCCTGGACGTCGGCACCTCGAAGGTGACCGCGGTGGTCGGCGAGGTTCTCGATGGCGAAGGGCTCGACATCGTCGGGCTGGGGGTCGCAGAGTCGCGGGGGATTCGCCGCGGTGTCGTGGTGAACCTCGAGGCGGCCGTCGACTCGATCAAGAAAGCAATCGAAGAGGCCGAGTTGATGGCGGGGGTGGAGATCGACTCCGTGCACCTCGCCCTGTCCGGGCCCCAGATCAAGGGATTCAACAGCCGCGGCGTGATTGCGGTGGCGGGCAAGAACCGGGAGATCACCAAGGAAGACGTCAGGCGCGCCATCGACGCGGCGAAGGCGGTGTCGTTGCCGACCGGCCGCGAAATCCTGCACGTGCTTCCCCAGGACTTCGTCGTCGACGAGCAGGACGGGATCGGCGCGCCGGTGGGGATGACCGGGTCGCGGCTCGAGGTCAACGTCCACATCATCACCGGCAACCAGAGCTCGACGCAGAACATCGTGGCGTGCGTCAACCGCGCCGGCGTGAACGTCGCCGAGACCGTGGTGGAGCAGTTGGCCGCGAGCGAGTCGGTGCTGACGGCGGACGAGAAGGAACTCGGCGTGGCGCTGGTCGATATCGGCGGCGGCACGACGAATATCGCCATCTACGAACGCGGCAGCCTCTGGCACACCGCGGTGATCGCGGTTGGCGGTGACCATTTCACGAACGACATCGCGGTCGGCCTGCGCACGCCAGTGCCGGACGCGGAGAAGATCAAGCGCAAGTGCGGCTGCGCGCTGTCGGCCATGGTCGACGAAGACGAGACCATGGAAGTGGCGAGTGTCGGCGGGCGCAGGCCGCGCGTGATGGCGCGCCGCATTCTCTCGGAGGTCCTCCAGCCGCGTGCGGAGGAGATCTTTCACCTGGTGTGGGACGAGATCCGGCGTGCGGGCTACGAGAAGAGCCTGAACTCCGGCATCGTGCTCACCGGCGGCGGCGCCATCCTCGATGGCATGCCGGAGATTGCGGAACAGATTTTCGACCTGCCGATCCGCCGGGGATGCCCGACGGGCGTGGGCGGCCTGGCCGATCACGTGAACAGTCCGACCTTCGCCACCGGCGTCGGTCTGGTGCTGTACGGCTATCGCAATGCGGTTGGAGAGGGCGCGCGGTCTCCGGTTGGAGCCGGTGCGCTGGTTCGAGTTGCCGGCCGGCTGCGCGGCCTATTCAAGGAATTCTTCTAATCACGAGGGAGTGGACGAATGGCCGAGTACAACCTGCCGGGTGACCTGATGGACAGCATGTCCGAAGACCGGCTGCGACTTCGCCTGGACGAACTCGCATTCACGGGCGCGAGAATCAAAGTCATCGGCGTCGGCGGCGGCGGCGGCAACGCCGTCAACCGCATGGTGCGTGCTGGCTTCGACGGCGTCGAATTCATCGTGGCGAACACCGATCTGCAAGCGTTGAAGACCAACGCCGCGTCGGTGAAGCTGCAGATTGGCTCGAAGCTGACGAAGGGGCTCGGCGCTGGCGCCGACCCGAACGTCGGCAAGAACGCCGCGCTCGAGGACACCGACAAGATCATCCAGGCGCTCGACGGCGCCGACATGATCTTCGTGACCACGGGCCTCGGCGGCGGTACCGGCACCGGTGCAGCGCCGATCATTGCCAGCCTGGCGAGCGAACTCGGCGCACTGACGGTGGCCGTCGTCACCAAGCCGTTCAAGTTCGAGGGCAAGAAGCGGCAGATCCAGGCCGAACGTGGCCTCGAGGCGCTGCGCGACTGCGTCGACACGATCATCACGATTCCGAACGAGCGCCTGCTCTCGATCATCGACCGTACAACGCCGCTCACCGAGGCGTTCTGCACCGCGGACGATGTGCTGCGGCAGGCAATCCAGGGGATCTCGGACCTGATTCTGGTCCCGGGCCTGATCAACCTCGACTTCGCCGACGTCAAGACCATCATGTCTGGCATGGGGCTGGCGATGATGGGCACTGGCGTGGCGGAAGGTGAGGGGCGCGCCATCGAGGCGGCACGTAGGGCGATCTCGAGCCCGCTGCTCGAAGGCGCCTCGGTGAACGGCGCGCGCGGCGTCATCATCAACGTGACCGGCGGTCCAGACCTGTCGCTCGTCGAAGTGAGCGATGCGTCGACGATCGTGCAGGAAGCGGCCGATGAAGACGCAAACATCATCTTCGGCGCGGTGGTCGACCCGACACTCGTCGGCAAGGTGAAGATCACCGTCATCGCCACGGGCTTCGGCCCCGGTGGCTATGTCCGCTCGGCGCAGACGCCGATCGACATGAAACAGTACGCGGACGTGGCGCGCCGGATGGACGTGCCAGCGGCAGTGGCGGGCGTGGCATCAGCGGAGCGATTCGCATCAGGCAAGGTCGCCATCGGCGGCCGCCGTGGCCTCTTCGATCTGCCGTCGCTCGGCAGCGGCTCGAGAGGCTCCGGCAGCGACATGTCGGCTGACGCCGATCTCGACCTGAACTCCGCATTCGACGTGCCCGCCTTCCTGCGTCGTCAGGAAGGCTGAGCTCGGCCGCGACGCAGCACGACCGGTCCGCAGCTGCTCGCGGTGATACAGTAGAAATATCCACGGCACCCGGGAGCGCCGACGTCGCCACGTCAGCGCCCGGGCCGTTTCGCTTCGAGGTGATGAGCCATCGTGCGTGTCACCCACCGCTTGGGTTCCCAGCTCAACCTGCAACCATGAAGTCCTGGCAACAACGCGAACGCGCACTAGATACCCTTTCCAAGGAAGTCGGCTACATCCGTAAGCCGCATGGTGGACGGCTGCGCATTGCGCTGGCATTCCCGAACACCTACTGGGTTGGCATGTCCAACCTCGGCTTCCAGACGGTCTACCGCCTCTTCAACGATCGGCCCGATATCGTTTGCGAGCGCGTGTTCCTCCCGCCCAAGCAGGAACTGGCCGCGCAGCTCGCGGCCGGGACGCCGCTGGTGACGCTCGAGTCGCAGACGCCGGTGAACGAGTTCGACGTGTTCGCCTTCTCGGTGTCGTTCGAGTGGGACTACGTCAACATCCTGACGCTGCTGCGCCTGGCCGGCATCAAGCGCTACGCGACCGAACGCACGGCGCGCGATCCGCTGATTCTGGTGGGCGGGGCCGTGACGTTCGTGAACCCCGAACCGTTGGCGCCGTTTGCCGATGTGATTGCCGCGGGTGAAGCGGAAGTGCTCATCCCGTCTCTCGATCGGGCCTTCCGCGAATCGACCGGACGCGATGAGTTGCTGCGCGCGCTGACGCAGGAGCGCGGGTTCTACATCCCGTCGTTCTACGAGCCGCGCTACAACGACAGCGGCCTCCTGATGGAATACGTGCCGCTGCCAGGC
>CALQBJ020000094.1 GCA_943328785.2 Bifidobacterium breve | reverse complement strand
GCGTTCAGTGGACGCCGGGTGCTGATCACCGGCGCCGGTGGCTCGATCGGGTCCGAGCTGGCACGCCAGGTAGCGGCCTGCGGCCCGGCTCGGCTGACGCTGGTCGACCACTCCGAACACGCGCTCTTCCAGATCGAACGCGAACTACTTGGCGTCCTGCCCGCCGCCGCCATCGACCCCGTGCTCGCCGACGTGACGCGCGGCGCCTTCGTGCGGCAGGCGTTCCGCCTCGCCCGCCCGCATGTCGTCTACCACGCGGCCGCGTACAAGCACGTCACGATGTCCGAGCGTGCGGTCTGCGCCGCCGCCAACGCCAATGTGCTCGGGACCGCGCATGTCGTCGCTGCCGCGAGAAACGGCGGCGCCCGGTTCATTCTCATCTCGTCCGACAAGGCCGCTGCGCCCGCCAGCGTGATGGGCGCAACCAAGCGTCTCGCCGAACTGGTGGTCACCCGCGAGGCGTCGGCGACGTTCCGGCCCGCCGTCGTGCGGTTCGGCAATGTGCTCGGCAGCAGCGGCAGCCTGCTCACCATCCTGCGCGAGTGCATCCGCGAGGGACGGCCGGTACCGGTGACCGACCCCGACGCCACGCGCTATTTCATGACGGCGGGTGAGGCGGTGTCGCTGGTGATGAAGGTGGACCTCGCCGGGCACGGCGGCGAGACCTGCTGGCTCGACATGGGCGACCCGATTCGCATTGGTGACCTCGTCGAGCGGATGTTCGCGCTCGAAGCCTCGAACGGCTACGGCCGGGTGCCGGTCGACCTCATCGGTCTGCGCCCGGGCGAGAAGCGCCAGGAACGGCTCGTCGAGCAGGGCACCTCGATGACGGCCACGCGTCATCCGCGCATCTGGGTGGCACGCCAGCCCGGCGTCGAGCCGTCGCGGGTCGCCGAGGCACTGCGCGCGCTGCGCGGTGCTGTCGCCCGGGCGGACAGCGCCGCAGCGCTGCGCGTCCTGGCCAGCTGCGTCGACGAGTTCGAGCCGACCAGCGACGCGCTCGCACTCGTGCGTGCCCAGCGCCTCGCCAGTGCGGACCCCGCACCGGTGCGGCGTCTGGCACAGGCGGGCTGATGCGGATCCTGCATCTCACCACCCTGCTCCAGGGAGGCGCCGGCCGCGCGATTGCCGACCTCGCCTGCGCGCAGCAACGTGCCGGACACTGGGTGGACGTCGTCACGTCGGCGACTGCGCCGGAGGGCTACGGCAACTATCCGGCCTACCTCGAACAACTGCGCGAGACTGGCGTCGACCTGCATCTGGTCGACTCGATGTTCAGCCGCGAGCTGCCGGCCAACCTGCACGTGGTGCGGCACATCCTCGACCGCGACCTGCTCGCGGGCACGACCGTCGTGCACGCGCACGCGGCCACGCCGGCGCTGGTGGCGTTGATGGCGAAAGGTGCCAGCGGACGCCGTGTGCCGGTGGTCGAGACGATGCACGGCTGGGGACTCAGGAAGAACCTCGCGCAGCAGCGCGCCGATGTCGCCATCATGGACATCGTCGAGCGCCTGGTTGTGCCGGCGTCGTCATCGGCCGACGTCCTGCGCGCCGCCGGCGTCAGCCGCGCTGAGATCGCGGTGGTGGCCTACGGCGTCGGTGAAGCGCTGTCGTCCACACCCAAAGACGACGTGCACGCCATGGTCGACGGGTTGCGGCAGCAGCAGCGCACGGTGTTCTGCTGCGTCGGCACCATTGGCGACCGCAAGAACCAGATGGCTATCGTCGAGGCGATCGCGTGCATGGCCGACCCGGCGCGCGTGGCATGCCTGATTGTCGGCGACGGCGACCCGTCGGCGCTCCTCGCGCGGGCCGATACGCTCGGTGTGGGCCACGCCGTGCACGTGCTCGGCTACCGCACGGATGCGCCGTCGATCGCCAGGGCCGCCGATTGGTATCTCCTGCCGTCGCGCAGCGAAGGGCAGCCGTTGTCAATCCTCGAGGCCTACCGCGACGGTGTGCCGGTGATGGCGAGCCGCATTCCCGAGCTGGCGGAATTGGTCCACGACGACGAGACCGGGCTGCTGTTCGATCAGGAAGCACCCGCGGACCTCGCCAGGCGGATGAGTGATGCGGTACGTATGACGCACGCCGCGCGCGAGGCGCAGCTCGGCCGTGCGCGCCGCCGTTTCGAGACGACGTTCACGCTGCAGGCGATGGTGCACGGCTACGCCGCCGAGTACGCGCACGCCAGGGCGGCGCTGCACGCCGCTGGCACGACGACGGGGGCGGCGGCATGAGCCTGCCAGGCGCGTTCACCGAAGCGATGATTCAGCACAACTGCGAGGCGTTGCGGCGCGCGCAGGGGTCGTGTCCGCCGGTCGCCGCGCTGCAGCCTGGCACCGCGCGCGCGGTGCCCGACGCCGCGCTCGGGATACGACTCGAACTGCGCACACGCGACGATCGGTGGGTGCCGCTCGACGGCGCTGATCCGATGGCGGCAGCGGCCAGCCGCGTGGCGCCGCTCCTCGACCAGCCGCAGATCATCCTTGTCGGCCTCGGTCTCGGCTACGCGCTCGATCGGCTCGAGGCGTTGGGCAGCCAGGCCAAAGTGCTCGTGTTCGAGCCAGACCCGGCAGTCGCCACGCTCTGCTTGGCACGCCGCGATTGGCGGAGCTGGATTGAATCGGGACGGCTGCGCCTGCTCGTTGGCCCCGACTACGCGGGCGCGACCTCGATGGCGCGCTGGGTGGACGTGGCGACGCCGCCGGCGTTCAGCGTCAGCGAGACGCTGGCCGCACAGCGGCCGAAGAGCACGCAGGGCGCGCGGACGGTGGCCGAGCGGGTGATCGGCGATGCTGAGTCGAACCTCGACGCACGCCGCCGCTTCGCCGGACGCTACCTGCTGCAGACCCTCGCGAATCTGCCCGTCATGCTGCGCGAGTCGAATGCCGCACAGCTCGACGGCCTGTTCGCCGGCGTCCCGGCGGTCGTCGTCGGCGCCGGGCCGTCGCTCGACGAGAACGTCCGCGCGTTGGCGCAGTGGCAGGACCGCGCCGTCATCATCGCCGCCGACACTACGCTGCGGCCGCTCCTGGCCGGCGGCGTACGCCCGCACATCGTGGTGGGGGTCGACCCGGCGGAACTGAATGCCCGCCACGTCGCTGGCGTGAACGGCGTCGACGACAGCTGGCTGGTGGGCGAGGGGAGTCTGCATCCGGCGGCGTTCGTCGGCTTCGCCGGCCGGACGTTCACCTTCAAGGTCAGCCGGCACGAACCGTGGCCCTGGCTCGAGGCACACGGCGCCGGACGTGGGACGCTCCGCGCCTGGGGCTCGGTCATCACCTCGGCGTTCGATCTGGCGCTGCGTCTCGGCTGCTCGCCGATTGCCTTCGCCGGGCTCGACCTGGCGTACACCGGCGAACGCCCGTACTGCTCGCACACGCTGTACGACACCACCTGGCGCGACGTGCTCATGGCCTGCAACAACTGGACGTTCGAAGAGCTGGTGGCCGACTACTTCGCGAACCGCACAACGAGCTGGGAGCCCGACCTGCACGGCACCCCCGTGCGCACCGCGCCGCCGTTGCTGTCGTTCCGGAACTGGCTGCTCGACCAGATGGCACAGCCCTCGGCCGTCCGGTTCGTGAATGCCACCGGCGGCGGCCTGCTCTACGGTCCCGGGGTGGAGCAGGGCTCGCTCGACGATGTGCTGGGTGGAGCGCCGGTGCGCGACGACCTGCGCAGCCGGCTGCGCGAGGCCCATGCCGCTGGCCGGACGACCCATGCGGTGTCGGCGACCGGTCTCGAGACACTGGCGGCTGGGGACACGCCCGACGAGGCGGCACTGCTGGCCCGGTGGCGGGCGTTCACGCTCGAGACGGTCGAGACCACCGACATCGTCGCGGCCCTGCACGCCGCCGCCTCGCGCCTGTAATCGTCCGCGCGCATCCTGGTCCGGCTAAAGCCGGACACTACGACTGCCAGTGTCTCCGGTAGTGTCCGGCTTCAGCCGGACCCTTCCTCTCCCTGCACATCGTCGACTGGCCGGACAGCGTCGGTGCGCCGACATGGGCAGACGGGCCCACGCCCTAGAAATCGGCCAGAAATCGCACAACTCAAGCGCGGCCGGGCGGGCAACCCCGTTGCTCTTCTCATGGGTATGTCGATCCCCGCTCGCGTCTGCATCGTCGCCCCTGAATTCGTCGGCCCGTTTCCGAACGGCGGCGTGGGGACCGCGTGTTACTGGGAAGCCCAGGTGCTCGGAGCGGCGGGCTTCGACGTCACGGTGCTCTACACCGGCGCGACCGTCAAGGACACGCCGGCGTTCTGGACCAGCCACTTCGCGAGGACCGCGCCGTTCGAATACGTCGACGTCCATGCCTGGGCGGCCACGCACTACGACGGACATCCGAACGGCAGCGGCGACCCGCTGTCGCCAGAAGCCTGGGTGGCCGACCTCGTCTATGCGTGGCTCAAGGAGCGGACCTTCGACCTCGTGCTCGCGCAGGAGTTCCTCGGGCACAGCGGCCGGGCGCTCCAGGCGCGGAAGGCGGGATACGCGCTTCGCGGACAGCCTGCCGCCGTCACGATGCACTCGTGCCGGCAGTGGGTGTTCGAAGGCATGCGTCAACTGCCGTCCAGCCGACAGGACGTGGTCGTCGACTTCCTCGAACGCGAGTCCGCACGCCTGGCCGACCTGGTGATTGCGCCGTCGGCCCACATGGCCGAGTGGGCACGCCAGCACTGGCACATCGAGGGAGCCACGGTGGTGCCGTACTGCTTCGACCCGGCGGCCGCGCGGCCACGTGAGCGGGTCGACCATCGCGGGCCGTTCCGGCATCTCGTCTTCTTCGGTCGCCTCGAGACACGGAAGGGGCTGCACCTGCTGTGTGGCGCCCTCGCCAGCGGCCGCCTGCGCGGCGTGGAGCGGGTGACGTTCCTCGGCAAGCACTCCAGCGTGGAAGGGATGCCGAGCGCGCAGTTCATCGAGCGCACGCTGGCGTCGGTTGCCGGCATCGAGATCGAGATGATCAGTCATCTCGGCTCGCTCGAGGCCCAGGCCTGGCTGAGGTCGCAAGCGGGGGTGCTCGTGGTGGCGCCCAGCCTGGTGGACAACCTGCCCTACGCGCTGATCGAGCTCTACTCGAACCGCATCCCGTTCATCTCGAACCGCATCGGCGGCATTCCGGAAATCGTCGGCGCCCGCAACAGCCACATGCTGGCCGAGCCAACGATGGAGGGGCTGACGGCGACACTCGAGCGGGTGCTCGACGCGGGCTCCCTGGTCGTCGACTACACCGATGGCTACGACGTGGTGGCGGCCAATCGCGCGCACGTGGCCGTGGTGGCCGGATTGGTGAACGTGCCGACCTCGTCGTCGCCAGAGGCGCTCAGCGGCTTTGCGGTCGCTGTCGCCGGTGTGTCCGACGCCGACGGGCTGGCGACGGTCCGCGACCGTCTCGCATCCGCCGATCCGATGGCGCTGACCGGCACCTGGTACACGTTGCAGGACTGGGCCGCGTCGACTGATGCCTCGCCTGTCGTGGTGCTCGACGCGTGCGTGGCGCCGGCCGCCGGCTTCTGGACGGCGCTGGTGCACGGGGCCGCGCAGCCGTCCGCCGGCCTCGTCACGTCCTACTACGGCCGTGGCGACGCCGTGGTGCAGCCGCTCGGTCGCTCGCTCGAGAGCGGGTGGGCGTCGAACGTCTTCGGTGGGCCGTGTTTCTCGGCGTCACCGCGCGTGCTGCCGATCGTGCGTGAGGCCGCGCAGGGCCGCGATATCTCGTTCTGGCAGCTCTACGCAGCGGCCGCGACGCGGGGGACGGCCATCACCGTAGTGCCAGAGCCCTTGTTCTCCGTGCCCGAGGGCGAGGTGACCAGCGCCGGATTCGACGCCGTGCAGGCTGTGACGCGCGAGTACGTCTCGCAGCGTCCGGCCGACCTCGACCTCGAGTGGCTGCTCAAGACGGCACGCCTCAACGGCGGCACGGGGTACGCTGACGAAACCGGCCGGGCCGACTACGACCGGTTCATCGGCGCCACCGACGAGCAGCTCCGACAGGCCGCTGGCCTCGACACAGGCCGCATCGACGACCCGTATCGCCAGGCGTTCGCGGGAATCCGTGCGCGGCTCGCGCCGATGCTGGCTGACTGGCAGCGGACCCGGCCGCGCGTGTTTCTCTACGGTGCCGGACTGCACTCGCGCATGCTGCTCGGGCTGATGCCGGAACTCGGGCCGTTCATCGGCGGCTTCATCGACCGCCGCCCGATGACCAGCTTTCTCGGCAAGCCGTGCCTTCGGGCCGAGGCGTTCGACGACCGCATGGCCGACGTCGTCCTCTACTCGTCGCGCGAGCATGAAGAGGAGATGTACCAGACGCTGAAGCAGGCTGCGGTCGACCACGTGCGCGTCTATGGACCGGTGGTGCCGCTCGTGCCGCGGGACAAGATGTCGCGGGTGTCCCGCCGCTTCGGCATGCGTCGCGAGGAACGTCACGCGCTCTATCGCATGTTCACGCCGCCCGACTGGGCGAAGGGGCACATTGCGCACGACGACGCGATGTTCCTCTACGAGATGATCAAGGCGGTGTCGCCGAGAACGATGCTGGAACTCGGTGTCGCCTCTGGCACCTCGTCCGCCGCCATCCTGTATACGCTCGACCAGTTGACCGATCCGCAGAGCCGGAAGCTGATTTCGGCCGACGTGCGCCCGACCTGCTACTTCGATCCCTCGCGCGCCACCGGCGAAGCGGTGAGCGCGATGTATCCGGCGGCGATGGCGCAGTGGCAGTTGTGGACCGCGCACACCGCGCATCGACTGCTGGCCGAACTCGCCCCGGGCAGCGTCGACCTGCTCTTCATCGACGCCAATCACAGCCATCCGTGGCCGACGCTCGACCTCCTGCACCTCGCGCCGGTGATGAAACCTGGCGCCTGGATCGTGCTGCACGACGTTGAACTGCCGCACCTGCACCCGAAATACCAGGCGTGGGGCCCGAACTTCCTGTTCGAAGCGTGGCCCTTCAACAAGGTGCACGAGCAGGGGAGCACAGCGAACATCGGGGCAGTACAGCTCCCGGCACATCTGCCAGACGTCATTCCCGTGGCGCTGTCGTTGCTCGAACGGGCGTGGGAACACGCGCCGTTCACGTGGGATGTGAAACTGCCGGATGAGTTCAACGCCATCGAGCAGGCCATTGCCGCCCGCCTGAGGACAGCGCATGCAGACGCAGCCGCGTAGCGACGCTGGCTCAAGAAGCTGCCACGTCTGCCGATTGCCCGGTAGACGAGAAGCTACCATGCGTCCTCCAATATCGACAGACTATGAATGGACCGAACGCCGCGCACGGCTGATGTCGGCGTTCGCTGAAAATGCCGTCGCATCGACGGCCACCCTGGTGGCGGTGATGTCCGCCATCTACCGCCAGACGCCAGACGCGCTGGGGCATGCCCAGCGGGTGGCGTCTGTGTCCACCCGCATCGGCGAGGAGCTGCGCTTTACCCCGCGCGAACTCGATCATCTCGAGCGCGCCGCGTGGCTCCATGACCTCGGTCGCTTCATCGCGCCCGACGTCGAACGGGAGACTCCTGCCTCCGACGACGAGTTCGACCTGTCGACGGCCCGCTGGGCGCGCCAGGTCGACATCGCGGTCGAGATCATCGACACCCTTCCGGTGCTGCGCCCGGCTGCGGCGCTCGTGCGTGCCTCGCGCGAGTGCATCGACGGCACCGGCTATCCGCGTGGGCTGCGGGGCGGCGAGATTCCACTCGGTGCGCGGGTGCTCCACGTCGCCGACACGTTCGACGCCCTGTCGTCGGTGTGTGCCTCGCTTGGCGTGGGACAGGACGCGGTCCCGGCTGAACTCGTACGCAACTCGGGCTCCAGGTTCGACCCGGCGGTCGTCGCCGCGTGTCTCCGGGCCCTCGACATGCCGCCGCACGCCGCGGTCCAGGGATACTGATGCTCGTCATAGTCGGCGCGGTTATCGTCGTCGTCTCCGTCATGGGCGGCTACCTGCTCGAGGGTGGCAGCGTGCTGGTCCTGATTCAGCCGGCGGAACTGATCATCATCGGCGGCGCGGCAGTCGGCAGCATGCTGATCGCCACGACGCCGGCCGTGCTGAAGGCGGTCGGGAGCCAGGTTGGCGGACTCCTCGGGGCCGGCCTGACGAAGGACGACTTCACCGACCTGCTGGTGATGCTCTACAAGCTGTTTCGGCAGATTCAGCAGGGCGGTGTGATGTCCGTCGAAGCGCACATGGAGAACCCCTCCAAGAGCGCGATCTTCGGGAAGCACCAGAAGTTCCTGAGCCGCCATCACTCGGTCGACTTCCTCGCCGACTCGATGAAGGTGATCATCGTTGGCGGCATCAACGCGCACGACCTCGAGGCGCTGATGGAGGAAGACCTGAAGACCCATCACGACGTCGAGGGCAAGCCGGCCGCCATCCTCACGAAGGTGGGCGATGCGATGCCCGGCCTTGGCATCGTCGCCGCCGTGCTCGGCATCGTCATCACGATGGGCGCCATCGACGGACCGCCGGCTGAAATCGGTGAGCACGTCGGCGCGGCGCTGGTCGGCACGTTCCTCGGTATTCTGCTGTCCTACGGATTCATCCAGCCGCTCGCCGCAGCGATGGAAGCGCGCGTCAGTGACAACGGCAAGTACGAAGAGTGCATCCGGGCCGGTGTCATGGCGGTCTACAAGGGCCTGCCGCCCGCCATCGCCATCGAGTTCGCGCGGCGCGTGCTGCCGGGTGAAGTGCGTCCGAGCTTCGACGAGACCGAGAAGCTCTGTCGTGCCTCGAAGGGCGGCGCGGAGGCCGCCGCGGCATGAAGAAGGAACAACCGGTCATCATCATCAAGAAGAAGGCCAGCGGTCATGGTGGGCATCATGGCGGCGCCTGGAAGGTGGCCTATGCCGACTTCGTGACGGCGATGATGGCCTTCTTCCTGGTGATGTGGCTGGTGTCGCAGAAGCAGGAAGTGAAGGCGGCCGTTGGCGGCTACTTCCGCGATCCGGGCGCCTTCGAGGCGGCCGTCGCCGCAGGCATCCTGCCCGGCGGCAAGACCGGCATCGAGCCTGGTGGCGCCCCCACGGTGCAGGCGCCCGAGCAGATGCGCGAGGAGCAGGAGAAGCAGAAGCTCGCCACGGCGGCCGAACGAATCAAGGAGAAGCTGAGCGAGGGCACGGAGTTCGCGGCGCTGCGCGACCAGATCGAGATGTCGATCACTGCCGAAGGACTGCGCATCGAGTTGATCGACAAGAGCGGCTCGAGCTTCTTTGACAGCGGCAGCGCGCTGCTGCGCGGCGAGTCGGTGCGGGTCCTCGGACTCATCGCCGGCGAGGTGGGCACGCTCCAGAACGACATGTTCATCGAGGGGCACACGGACAGCCGGCCCTACACCGACGTGCAGTACACCAACTGGGAACTGTCGGCGGACCGCGCCAACGCCGCCCGCCGCGTGATGATGCGCGACGGCATCAAGGCGAGCCAGTTGAAGGGCGTGCGCGGCTTCGCCGACACGCAGCTCCACATCGCCACTGCGCCGATGGACCCGCGGAATCGCCGTGTGTCGATCCTCGTGCGCAGCCAGGTGGCTGCGACCTCGGAGAAGATTGCCGCGACCATCAATGACACGCTCGCCGACCAGCCGCCGTCTCGCTGAGGCCGTGATGCGACCTACCAGCCGCCCTGCCTCAGCGCGCGCTCGCGATCTTCGATAGTCCGCGCCAACTCGCTCTGCGGCCACGCTCTGAAATGCCCGGCCGGCCCCGTCATCGTCAGCGACGCCCGGTTCGCCGAGAACCCCCTTGTGACCAGGCCACTGCATGTGGTCTTCTACGCTAGGGCACCGCTGGTGACCGTCGACGGCTCCGAATGCCTCAGGTGCACCGTGACACCGGCAGGCGGATTCGCGGACTGCACGGATACGAGCTGGTGCCGATTATCGGAGTGACGGCGCACCGAGTTCGGGGTGAGGGTCAGATGACGATGACGAGGGAGTTCGACGCCGGTCTCGTACTATCTGCTTTCGACGGTGAAGTCAGTGACGTGAAGGCGCTGGTGGTTCTGGTGTCCGCAAGTATCCCCGCGTATGTCGCCGACCTGCGCGCCGCACGCACCGCTGGTGACACGAAGAAGATGGCCTTCATGGCACACACGATTGGCGGAGCGGTGGGCAATGTCGGGGCGGTACGCCTGGCGGGGCTGACGCGCGAATTGCAAGAGATGGTGCGCGGCGGCGTGCCGGTGACGAACGAGGCGATCGTGGCCATCGAGAAGGCCACCGGTGAGATGCTGACGTCGATCACGGCGTGGGCCGACTCGCTGGGGCTCTCCGGCGAGCAGGCATGAGAGTGCTATGAACGTCCTGATCTGCGACGACGACGCGTCGACACGGTT
The DNA here is from genome assembly GCA_943328785.2 of Bifidobacterium breve. Taxonomy (GTDB): domain Bacteria; phylum Acidobacteriota; class Vicinamibacteria; order Vicinamibacterales; family CAVVIG01; genus CAVVIG01. Next base: position 4,028 of record CALQBJ020000094.1, on the reverse strand, counting down.
CGTGCTCAGGCGCATCCTCGCCCAGAACCTCGGGTGGAATGTGGTCGAGAGCGGCGACGGCGTCGATGCGCTCGCGCAGCTCTCGCGCCGCCGGTTTGATCTCCTGCTGCTCGACCTCGAGATGCCGGCTCTCTCGGGCTTCGAAGTGCTCGAGGTGCTGCGTGAATCGGAATCACTCCGTGAGATACCGGTCGTCATCGTCTCGCAGGAGCGCCGGCCCGAGGTCATCATGCGGCTGCGCGAGCAGCATGTCGCCGGCTATCTCCTCAAGCCAATCCACGCCGAGCAGGTGGCCGATCGTCTCGCCAACCTCCGTCTCAAGCCGCGGGTGCACACCGGGCCGCGCGGCGACATCTCCAACCTGCACCTGTCGCGCGGCGCGCCGTCGATCCTGGTGGACGGCAATCTCGACTACCGCCAGTTCTTTTTGGCGGAAGCCGAACGGTTCGGGCCGGTCCGCGTCGCCGAGTCGGCTGCGTCGGCCGTGGCGCAGTTTCGCAAGTCCCCCGTCGACGTCGTGTTCATCGGGACGCAACTCGGCGTGATGAACGTCGAGACGATGGTGCGCAAGCTGCGCGAAGCCGCCGGCGACCGGCCGGTCCGTGTCGTCTGCATCGTCAACGACGCCAAGGCGAAGGAAGAGGCCGCCAGGCTTGGATGCGATGACACCATGGCGCGCACCATGGTGCCGTCGGTGTTCACGTCCGAGTTCCGCCGCTTCGTCAAGCCGTCGGGCCCGGTGGCGGTGCTGCAGCAGATGCTGCCCGAGTTCAAGAACGCAGCGATGCGCTCCATCGACTAGGTCTTCGGCATGATGCTCGGTGCCGAAACCGAGCTGCTGCAGGAGCCGGGCACGATGTCGGTTGCGCTGCAGTCGACAATCACCATCGAACTCGATGAGCGCGTCGCTGTCGCGGCCACCGTCCATGTCACCGAGGCGTTCGTCGATGAAGTGAACGGCATCCTGCTCGGACACGACTCGACCGATGCCGAACGCCTTGCGACCACCGCAGAAATGGTGAGCCGCGTGGTTCGCCGACTTCGCGCACATGCCAGCGAGAACGGCTGCCAGAGTGTGTGCACGCTGCCCGCGACCATCACACATGGCACGTTCCAGCTGCTGGAAGCCGTGGGCGAGGATTGCGGCTTCCTGCTCTGGTTCCGCAGGCGCGAGTCGAAGGCGCTGTGTGCCCTGTCGCTCGTCGTGACGTTGCTCGACGAAGGGTAGACGCCGCGGGCGCCAGCGGTAGTGGTCGGGCTTCGTCACCGCCCTCGGTGTCATCCTGACCAGCATGGGGCAGGACGGTCCGGATGGGCTGGTGCGCGGCGCGGCGGCGACGCGCGCGCCCGGTGATACCATCCACCTGACACTCTACGAATCAATGCTAAAGGTGTGGCTCGTTGAAGATGACCCGCTTGTGCGCGAGATGGTGCGCGCATTTCTCGAGCGTGCGGGGTACGGGGTCGAGGCGGTCGGGACAGCCGAGGAAGTACTCAGCAGTTGGTCGGACAAGGCTGTGGACCTGCTGCTGACCGACGTCATGCTGCCCGGGCAGACCGGTGTGGAACTGGCCACGGCGCTGCGCGAGCAGCGGCCGGACCTCAAGGTCGTCTACATGTCTGGCAATGTCAGCGACCCGGCGGCTCGCGAGAGGGTGCTCTCCCCGGGCACCCTGTTCCTGGCCAAGCCGTTCTCGCGCGCGACGCTCTTGGACGTCATACGCTCGCTGTCGGCCGGCGAAGACGACACCACGCACTGACGGCGGCTCTGGGCGTCGGGCTCTCGGCGTCCGGTCCCAGGTTCGGACAATCGCTGCATCGACATCCGCATCGCGCCGGCTCAGGCTACCAGTCTGTTTCGGGCGTCGCCGTGATGTTGTGGATCGAGAGATCCGCGCCGTTGAATTCGTCCTCGGCCGACAGTCGCAGCGGCGTGACCAGTTTCAGCGCGGTGTAGACCACCGTCCCGCCCACCAGCGCAATGACGACAGCCATTGCCGTACCGGCAAACTGCGCGGCAAAGGTCACTCCGCCGAGGCCGCCGAGCGCCCGCGTGCCGAAGATGCCGCACGCGAGGCCGCCCCAGGCGCCGCAGAGGCCGTGCAGCGGCCAGACACCCAGGACATCGTCGATCTTCCAGCGGTTCTGGGTGAGGGTGAACATGCCGACGAAGAGGGCGCCCGCCACGGCGCCGGTGACGAGTGCGCCCACCGGGTGCATGACGTCAGAGCCGGCGCAGACGGCAACCAGGCCCGCCAGTGGACCGTTGTGGACGAAGCCGGGATCGTTACGGCCGGCGAGCAGCGCGGTGAGCGTGCCGCCCACCATCGCCATCAGCGAGTTGACGGCGACCAGGCCGCTGATCTTGAGGATGTCTCCGGCGGACATCACGTTGAACCCGAACCAGCCGATGGTCAGCATCCAGGCACCGAGGGCCAGGAACGGAATGCTGGACGGTGGATGGGCGCTGATCCTGCCGTCGGGCGTGTAGCGGCCGCGGCGTGGTCCGACGAGCATGATCGTGGCGAGGGCAATCCAGCCACCAACCGCATGAACCACCACCGAGCCGGCGAAGTCGTGGAACTCGGCGCCCGTCGCGCGACTCAGCCAGGCCTGGACGCCGAAGCGATGGTTCCAGGCAATGCCCTCGAACACCGGATAGACCAGGGAGACGAGCAGGAACGAGCCGAAGACCTGCGGCCAGAACCGCATCCGCTCCGCGATCCCGCCGGAGACGATGGCGGGCACCGCTGCGGCGAATGTGAGGAGGAAGAAGAACTTCACGAGGCCGATGCCGTTGTCGGCGGCAAGCGACTCCGTGCCGCGGAAGAATGTGACCCCGTACGCCAGCGTGTAGCCGATGAAGAAGTAGGCGAGGGTCGAGGCCGCGAAGTCGACCAGGATCTTCACGAGCGCGTTGACCTGGTTCTTCGCCCTGACCGTTCCCAGTTCGAGGAATGCAAATCCCCCGTGCATGGCCAGGACCATGATGGCGCCCAGCAGGACGAACAGCACGTCCGTGCTCGGCTTAAGGTTGTTCACTGTGTGCCCTTGTGCTCAGCGGAAAGCCGGACGACGCGACGGGGCGCTGCCCGCGCCGTCTGGCTGTCGCCGGTTGGAATGAAACCCGACGCTATCCTAACCGACAAATGTGTCTATTCGCGGCGATCGTGCCTGCTGGGCGCTGACGGGTGGCGTCAACCTTCCGGACAGCCATCCGCCTGACGTGCGTCAGCGACGACTGATTGGCGTCGTAATTTCCTGGGTCAGCGCGTTGCGTGCGTGTGGGGAGAGCGTGATGCGGCTTACGCTGCGGTGCGACACCCGCTAAAATCAAGAAGCTTGGCATACTGAGTCGGCGGCACACGCTGTGTGCAACTGCTGCTGGTGATGGTCTTCCGTGTTTCAGCCGGCCCTACAGGTCAGCGTCGTGCACTGGGTATCGCTGAAGCCCAGTCCTGTCCGCATGAGAACAGGCTCACGGAGTGCTCGCCAGCCCGCCACCGTGTCGACCACGAGCAGGACGGCCACCGCCACGCCACGCAGTCTACGCATCGTCGGCATTCGCAGAGCGTAGTAGGACATTACGGGAACAACGTCCGCACCACACAGCCGGAACACGAGCGGTCGGGTCGATTCGTGGCGGAACATCGTTCGAGCGCGGGTGGTGCTGGCAGGAGGAAGGTAGAGATGGCGGAGAAGATATTTCTTAAGTGCAGTGCGAAGCAGAAGCGGTTCGATAACGGCGGGAGTGTGATCAATCTCGGCGTCAAGGTGGCGGATCTGGTCGCCTTCGCGCAGGAGCACACAAACGAGCGCGGCTATCTGAACCTGGTCATCAACGAGCGGCGCGAGGTCGGGCAGTACGGTGACACGCATTCCGTGACGCTGGACACGTATGTCGGTAAGGCGAAGGAGCCGGGTGGCATCGCCGCTCCAGCCCTGGAGTCCCACCCGATCACCGACGACGACATTCCCTTTTAAGCGGCGCCCTGGCGACGACGCTGGTTGGATGTGTGGCGCTGCGT
>CALQBJ020000093.1 GCA_943328785.2 Bifidobacterium breve | reverse complement strand
CTACCAGTGGTATCTGGAGCAGGCCACGGGACCTGTTCAGGCGGAAGCCGAGCGTCGCGACGTCGGCAGCCCTCACCAGTGATCCGCGGCATGGTGCCGATGCAATCGGGCAGGCAATCGTCGTTCACCAACCGCTGGCTCCTGCTGGCCGCGCTCGCCACGCTGAACCTCGTCGCCGGCCTGGTGGTGTTCAACCGCCTCGACTTCCAGTTGATGCACGGAGCAGACTCGGCTATCGGCAACCTCATCGTCTCGCGGCCGAGAACGTGGGTCAATGCCACGCCGACGAGATGTGTATCGGGTACGGGACGGCTGTATCGTTCCGGATACATCACGCCTCCCGCCCGGATTTGCCGCGCATCAGATTCAGGCGCCGCATCTTTCTGTAGAGATTTGTCCGCTGGATGCCGAGCACGCGCGCCGCTTCCGCGATGCGTCCGTGCTGATGCTGCAGGACGGCCGCGATGTAGTCGCGTTCGAAGCGGGCCCGTGCCTGCCGCAGCGTGGCGTCGAACCCGGACGGACTGATGCTCCCCTCGAGCTGCGTATGGGCCAGCACGTCTTCGAGCCGAATGAGCCCCTGGGGCACCAGCAGGATCAGGCGTTCGAGCAGACTCCGCAGCTCCGGCGCGTTGCCGCGCCACGGCAGCGCCGACAGCAGCGTCAGCGCCGGGCGCGTCAGCGTCTTGATCGGCTTGCCGTTCACCTTGCACAGTTCCTTGAGGAAATGGGTGGCGAGCACCGGAATGTCTTCGCGGCGTTGCCGCAGCGCCGGCACGTCGACGCGAATGAGCGACAGGCGTTCGTAGAGGTCGGGACGAAGCCGCCCTTCCTCGAGTGCGGCCTCCACGGAGCCGTCCACCGAGGCAATCGCCCGGATGTCGAGGGCGACCGGTTCGGCCTGGTCGCCGACGAACACTTCGCGGTCGCGGAGCACACGAACGAGGCGAGCCTGGGCGCGCGCCGGCAGGTCCATGACGTTCTCGAGGAACAGGATGCCGCCATCCGAGTCGCGCAGGCGCGAATGTTGGCCGATCCGCTCCAGGCTGCGCCGTTCCGGCGGGACCGCGCGGCCCCGCTTGTTCAGGACGCCGAATAGCTGGAGTTCGATCTCCTCCGGCGTCGGTGCCGAGCAATCCACCTTCACAAAGGGGGCGACCTGGTTGGGGTCGTGCGAGTGGATGGCGCGCGCGATCATTTCGCGGCCGGTGCCGCGCTCGCCGCAGATGAGGATGCCGCATCGCCCCGAGGCGGCCCGCTGCACGAGGTCCATCACCAGCCGCATGGCGGGCGACGTGCCGGCGATACCGTAGGACGCGGTGTCCAGCCCGCGCTCACGCTGCGGCATCGACGCGAGGCTGGCCTGCTCGCGCGCATTGGCGATAAGCGCTTCAAGATCGCGAGCCGTGGCCGGCCGCGGGAGCACATCGAAGACCCCGGCGCGAATGGCATCGGCCGATGCGGTCGGACGCTCGGGGTCGGCGACGCCGATGATCACCGCCTGCGGGTGCTGCGCCCGTACAGCGCGGGCCGTGCGCAGCGCCTCGCCGTTCTGCCGCAGGTCGATGACGCAGAGGGCCACACTCTCCTGGGCGGACGGCACCAGGTCCGCGCTGTCCAACCGGACAGGCAGATACCCCATGCCGCGCAGCAACGACTCGAGGTCGTGCTGCTCGGACCGGCCCGCGACGAGCAGAGCCGCGCGTTCCGCGACAGGCGCAGAAATGGTCATCACGGTCTAATGGTCGGAGTAGACGCAGGGTGCTTGTCCGCCGTAGCCGCGCTCGGCGAAGGCGGATCCGCCTCGATGTGGTCCATCGAGCCGTCGGGGCGATACACCAGACGCCGGTCCGGCGTGCCGCGGCCCTGGGTGTCGAGGGCCATCACTGCCAGAGTGCCGTCCGTGTAGGTTTCCCACTTGTCCACCGTGCCGTTGCCGTCGGTGTCTTCCTCGATCTTCGTGAGTGCGCCGTTCTCGAAATATTCCCGGCGGGAGACCGTGCCGTCGAACTTCGTCGCGCGCTCGACCCGTTCAACCGTCTTGTCGACGCCGGCGCCAGCCACGTCGCCGGCCGGGGCGCCAGCGGCGGCCGCGTCGCTCCGGTGGTACTCCCAGCGGTCGACCGTGCCGTCACCGTTCTCGTCGACGTCCACCCGCACCACGCGCGCCCCGTCCATGTAGCCCCAGGTGTCGACCTTGCCGTCCTTGTTGCGGTCGTATTCCAGCTTCTGGAGCTTGCCGCTGGCGTCGTATTCGGGCTTCAGCTGCGCGGTCCCCTGAGGCTGCCCGGACTGCGCTGGCGGCGCGTCGGTCGCGGCCGGCGCGCACGCCGTCAGCGAGAAGGCGGCGAGACCACCGCAGACCAGCATTCGCAACGAATTCATGGCTTCCTTCGCGTGTGCATCGAGACGGCCTCCCCGCGCGGGGACAGCTTCGCCCTCTCGGTTACAGGCCCGTGCCCTGAGCGCATGGCAACGGGAGAACAAACGTCATGGGCTATATCGGCGCGCAGGGCTGTGTCAATTAGTGCCCGCGGTGCGTACAAAGTGATACGCCCCGTTCATGGAGAGCATCTCTGATGTTGTGCATTTAAAGCAATTCCAATGCCAATAAGGGACTTAGTGGACACGTCGGAGCCGCCGAGGGGTGGGAAACGCCGCTCGTGTCACCGTCTACGCACGTCTGTGCGTATCCGAATGAAGACAAGCGCCGGCAGCTACGTTGATGAAACCGCCTAAACCACCGGCGCCAGCGGCGTCGCGGAGTACCGGGTCCGCCCTTCCCGCTTCGCCCGGTAGAGCGCCCGGTCCGCCGTGGCCACGACCGACATCGGGTCTACGTCACCCTCGGCGGCCGTCATCACACCCACGCTGACTGTGGGCGAGATCGAACCGGCGCCCGCCGGCACCCGCAGGTCGGCCACTGAGGCGAGCAGCGCCGCCGCGACGTGTTCCACGCCGGCCAGCGCAGTATCGGGCAGAATCACCAGGAATTCGTCGCCGCCGTAGCGGCACTTCACGTCCGTGGCCCTCAGCATCGACGCCAGGCGCCCACCGATCGCCGCGAGGATGGCATCACCAGTCAGATGCCCGAAACGGTCGTTCACCGACTTGAACTCGTCGATGTCGAACATCAGGACCGACAGTGAACGCCGCGTGCGCTTGGCGCGCTGGAGTTCAGCGGTCAGCGCTTCCATGGCGCAGGCCCGGTTGAAACAGCCGGTCAGGCTGTCGCGGATGCTGCTCTCCCGCGTCTGCGCAAGCAACTGGTTGTTGCGGATGGCGATGGCCAGCAGTGCGGCCGCCGCGCTGAGCGCCTGCCGCTCCGAACTGGACACGGCGCGGCCGTGGCGCACGCCGACCACGCCGATAGCGATGTCGCCCACGGTCAGCGGAAAACACAGGTCGTCGTCGACCAGCAGGCCGTCGCCCTCCGAGGTCTCCACATCGGGATGTGCCATCGCGGACGCGGCGATCGCCTCGAGTTCGTCGGGCGGCCTCGGTGTCTGCACCGTCGCGTCGCGGAGCGCCGACTCCCAGCCGTCCGGCTTGCGGGTCAGCATCCAGACTTCCCGTTCACCGGCGAAGATCGGCATGTAGCGCCAGAACACCTGGCGCATCGCCGCGGGGTCGAGCGCATTCCCCAGCGCACGCCCGAACGCCACCAACCGTTCGAGTTCGACCGCCCGCGCCCGCGCCACGGCCGCTTCGCTCGCCGCCGCCGCCTCGGCGGCCCTGGCCTGCTGGCGCTTGCGGTACTGATGAAAGCCGAAGGTGCCGACCAGCACCGTCAAACCTGGCAGCAGGTCGATGTTGTAGCGGAGTTCGACGACGTGCGCCGCGTCAACCAGCACCCTGAGCGGTTGCTGGAAGATCACGAGCGCGCTGGCGATCAGCGCCAGGGCCAGCGACGTGTCGTTCCGATCGATCAGGCGCACTCGAGTAGAGGTATCGGGACGGACCCCCGACGGGATTAGACAGAGATGGGCTGCTTGTCACACTCGGTGTGGTGCAGTCGCTCCGAGCGAAGCCGGGCAAGTTGCCGTTTTGGCAGACTTTGTTCTGCGAGTCGTGGCATTGAGCGAGCAGTCTCCGCAGCGGTAGCCGAGACAGGCGGTCCACAGGCGAAGTGTCAGCCATCGGAGGGCCGGGGTATCGATGCCGGGGCGGCCAGGTGAGGTCACAGGAGAAAGAGAGAGCTGATGGGAACGGCGTGAGAGGCGGCAGTTCAGCGCTTGTGACGCGTACGCCGAGTTCCCGTCCGCGCGGCGTCCTGCCCTTCTTGAAGGAGCGCGAGGCGACCGATCACCTCTTCGTGTAGGACGCGCATCTGACTTCGTGTTTCGGCGAGTTCCTGCTTCGTCGCCATCTCGGCGCGCACTGCAGAAAACTCAGCGCGTGTCTCGTCGCGGAATTGCAAAAACTCACCGCGGAACTCGCGAACCTCGGTCTCGACGTGCCCGAGCCGGGTCTCGACTCGGCCGAGGCGAGCCGACACACCGTCCGCTCCACCCACGGCTTCCTCCAGCATTTTCACGCGCGTCTCGAGCGTTGCCTTCACCATCGCGGTCCCTCCCCAGAACAGCGCGCCTGCAGCGGCATCGGTTCTCGCAGCCGTGCAATTGCGAGCGGCATGCCACCGACGGAAGACGACGACGGTAGCATCGTCCGGGGAATGTTGCGACGTGAGGTGCTGGCGCGCGCTACTGAGGGATGTCGAGACGCTCGAGCCAGCGGTACAGCGAGCGCCGGCTCACGCCGAGTTGCTTCGCGGCGGCCGCATTGTTGCCGTTCACCTGCTTCAGCACGCGCAGGATCTGCTCGCGCTGCGCCGTGGACATGAGCGTCGATTCAGGGTCGTTGGTCCGGGTGTCACCGGTCCGGCTAAAGCCGGACACGACGCCCGGAGAGCCGGACACGACATCTGACATGCCCGCCACACTGGTCGGCACGGTGCTCATCGCCGTCGTCATCTCGCGTTCCGTGATGATGCGGTAGTCGGTGAGAATGCAGGCGCGCTCGATGACGTTGCGCAGCTCGCGCACGTTGCCGGTCCACGCCGCCTGCTGCAGCATCCGCTCGGCCTGCGCGGTGATGCCCTTGATGGGACGGTTCATCTTGTTCGCGAATTCACGGATGAACGACGCCGTCAGGTACGGAATGTCCTCGCGCCGATCGCGCAGCGGCGGAATGTGCAGCTCGATGGTGCTCAAGCGGAAGTAGAGATCGCTTCTGAACGTGCCCTGCGCCGCTGACGCGCGCAGGTCGCGGTTGGTGGCGGCCACGGCAAACACGTCGGCCTTCCGCGCCTCGAGCGAGCCGACCCGCTGCACTTCGCCGTACTCCACCGCGCGCAGCATCTTGGCCTGCAGCGTCAACGGCAGCTCGCCGACCTCGTCGAGGAAGATGGTGCCCGCGTCGGCATGCTCGAAGAGGCCGACCTTCGTCTCGGACGCGCCGGTAAACGCCCCGCGCACGTGCCCGAACAGTTCGCTCTCGAACAGCGTCTCCACGACAGCGGAGCAGTTGACGGTGATGAGCCGCCGGTCCTTGCGTGGCCCGAGACGATGGAGCGCCTTGGCCACCAACTCCTTGCCGGTGCCGGTCTCGCCCGTGACGAGCACGGACCTCGCGTACGGCGCAAAGCGCCGCACCGAGTCGAACAGTTCCTGCATGCCCGGACTGCGACCGATCAGTCCGTAGAACTCGAACTGTCGCGCCACGTCGGCATCGATCCGCATCAACGTCTCGCGACGCTCGAGGCTCTTGCGGACGGTGATCAGCAGTTCGCGCAGGCGCTCGAGATCGAATGGCTTGGAGATGTAGTCGAGCGCGCCAGCCTTGATCGCTTCGACCGCGGAGTTGATCGTGGCGGTGCCGGTCATCAGGATGACCTGCGACTGCGGGTCGGCCGCCTTGATCTCGCGCAGCAGGGTGAAGCCGTCGATGTCAACCAGGCCGACGTCCACCATCGCGCCGTCGGGACGCAGGACCGGCAGCGCGGCAAGCGCGTCCCGTCCGTTGGTCTCGCGGACCACGGTGAAGCCCATGCTCGTGGCCAGCCGATCGACCAACTCCAGCACGGCGGGGTCGTCATCGACGACAAGGAGCGTTGGATCTTTATCCGTCTCGCTGTTCACTCGACTCTGTTTCCGGAAGAGGGTCGATTCAAGGGGCCGCCGCGGTACCACCCGCGCACGGCGTACGTGGCGAGGCCCGCCAGTTCGTGGGCGGCCATCGCACTCGCTTCCATGCCCTTATCGGTCGGAATCAGCTTCTCCCACCATTCGTCCACCCCGTCGGGCTCCCGGGCGATGGCCGGAATGACCTCGATACCTGCCGCACGGAAGGTTCCGACCGAGCGGCGCATGTGGAACTGTGAAGTGACGAGCACGACGCTGTCAACGGGGTGCGCCCGAAGCAGCTCCTTCAGCAGTACGGCTTCGTGGCGTGTGGTCTTCGACTCCGACTCGACAATGATGCGGTCCCGCGGCACGCCGAGGCGGACCAGATCTTCAGCCATGGTAAGCCCGGAGGGCCAGGTGCGAGGGGTGGGGCGGATCAGGCCGCCAGACGAGACGAGGACGTCGGCGTCGAGCAGGCGGAACAGGCGAGCTGCTTCGAGGAGTCGTGCCGCACCGATGTGATCGATGACAACGAACTGCCCCTCCGACCAGTCGCGGAACTGGTGGCTGCCAGAGCCGAGCACGACGACCGCGGTGCGGCCAGTCGGCACAGCGGCCCTGGTGAGCGGGGTGTAGCCGTGCGCCAGCAGGCGACGCACGGTTTCAGGCACGATGTAGGCGCCGGCCATCCAATAGCAGGCGGCACACACCGCGAGGAACCGCCTCGACGCCAGCGACCCGCGAGAGAGCAGGCCCCAGACAGCGCCGATGGCGAGGCACCCCGTGGCGCCCGCCGACGAGAACACAAGCCAGCCGACTCCAGCCACCGTCGCGCGATCAGTCGTCCTGCTTCGGCGGTTTCGGCTTCACGTCGCCGCGATCGTCTGGCCGCGAGCGCCAGTCGTCGCGGCGCGGCGGCTGGTCACTCCACGGCTTCTTCGCGTCGCCGCCAGGCGGCCTCGGCGTCCACGGACGCCTCTCGCCGCCACCAGGCTTCGGTCGCCACGGGCGGTCGCCCTGTGGACGGTCACCACGGGGACGATCGCTGCCACTCCACGGGCGATCGCCTTGCGGACGGTCACCCTGCGGGCGCGGCGGACGGTCGCTCCACGGCTTACGCCCCTCTTCACGCGGCTTGCTGCTCCACGGGCGGTCACCCTGCGGCCGATCGCCCTGCGGGCGCGGCGGCCGATCGGACCACGGACGGTCACCTTGCGGACGCGGCGGACGATCGCTCCACGGCTTGCGCCCCTCTTCGCGCGGCTTGCCGCTCCAGGGGCGGTCACCCTGCGGACGCGGCGGCCGATCGGACCACGGACGGTCGCCTTGCTGGCGCGGCGGACGGTCGGTCCACGGCTTGCGCCCCTCTACACTCGGCTTGTCGGGCCGGGGCCGATCGCCGTGCGGACGCGGCGGCCGGTCAGACCACGGACGGTCTCCCTGCGGACGCGGTGGCCGATCGCTCCACGGCTTGCGGCCTTCTTCGCGCGGCTTGTCTGGCAAGGGACGATCACCCTGCGGACGATCACCCTGCGGACGATCACCCTGCGGACGGTCGGACCATGGGCGGTCGCCCTGTGGACGCGGCGGACGGTCGCTCCACGGCTTGCGGCCTTCTTCGCGCGGCTTGTCGGACCAGGGCCGGTCGCCCTGCGGGCGTGGCGGTCGATCGGACCACGGACGGTCGCCCTGTGGGCGCGGTGGCCGGTCGCTCCACGGCTTCTTGGCCCAGGGGCGGTCGCCGGACGGAGGACGGCTTGGACGCGCATCGCCGCGCTCGTCGTGGGCCTTCGGCGTCCACGGACGATTGCCGTCGGCAGGCTGCTCGCTGAACGGGCGACGCTCGGTCAGCGGCGCCTGTTCGACCGCGGACGTCTCTGGCGCGGCCTGCTGATCGCCACCAGGCTGATCGACCGAGTCCTCGCGCGGCGGACCGAACTTCTCGAACCGGCGCTCGACCCGCGGCCGGTCGTCCTCAGGGCGCGCCTTCGGCTTCTTGCGATCGAAACGAGCGCGCGGGTCCTGGTGGGTGCCACCGGGACGCCAGTCCATATCGCGCCGTTCGCCGAGGCTGGAGGCGTTCCGGCCAGCCCACTGCGACTGCTCAGGTGAGTCCCAGAGTTTGCCCTTCGCGAAGTAGCGCAGCGCCACGTCTTCGTTCTTGCGCTTTAACTGGTTGAGCGTCGGCAGCAGCTCCTCTTGTTCCCTGGCGCGGAACGCTGTGGCTTTGCCGTCGATCAGAATGGTCCAGTAGGCATAACGCGGAGGCATCCCACCAGCGTACCACCCAAACGTCCGTACCGCAGGCCATTTGTTCAGGAGGGGCCTGAGTTACCATCCACGCGTGCGAGCGACGCTGCTTCCGTTTTCACCCCCGTCGATAGGCGATGAGGAAATTGACGAGGTTGCGGCCACCCTGCGCGGTGAGTGGCTGACGACCGGGCCACGCACCCAGCGCTTCGAGGCTGAGATGGCGCGCTACGTCGGCGCCGAGCGCGCTCTGGCGGTCAGTTCCGGCACCGCCGCCATGCAGATCGCGCTGGCCGCGGCCGGCATCGGCCCGGGTGATGAAGTCATCACCACCACGATGACGTTTTGTGCAACCGCGCACGTCATCCACCACGCAGGCGCCACGCCGGTCATCGTCGATGTCGAGCCGGATACGCTGAACATCGACCCGGCCGCGGTCGCGCGTGCGGTGACAGCGCGCACGCGCGCCATCATGCCGGTGCACCTCTACGGGCATCCGGCTGAGATGGACCCGCTGCTTGATCTGGCCCGCGCCCACGACCTCATCGTCATCGAGGATGCCGCGCACGCGCTGCCGGCCACCTACCGGGGACGGGTCGTCGGCAGCATCGGCCCGCTCTGTGCGTTCAGCTTCTACGCGACCAAGAACCTCACCACGGGCGAGGGTGGCATGCTCACCGGCACGCACGCGCTTGTGGACGCGGCGCGCCCGTGGACGCGACACGGCATCGACCGCGACCGCCAGGCCGCGTCCGGCACGAAGGACTCCTGGTGGTACGACGTCGTGCTGCCCGGGTTCAAGTGCAACATGAGCGACATCATGGCGGCGATCGGGCTGCGCCAACTCGAGAAGCTCGACGCCTTCCACGAGCGTCGCATCGCCATCGCCGCCGCCTACTCGAAGGCGTTCGCCGACGTGCCGCAACTGCAGGTGCCGACGGAGCGGCCGCACGTGCGCTCGGCCTGGCACCTGTATGCCCTGCGGCTGCACCTCGACCGACTGACGATCGATCGTGCGCGATTCATCGAGGAACTGCGGCTGCGCCACATCAGCGCCAGCGTGCACTTCATCCCACTGCACCACATGCGCTTCTACGTCGACGTCTACGGCCTGTCCGCGTCGAACTGCCCGGTGGCCGAACGCGAGGCCGCGCGGCTGCTGTCGCTGCCGCTGCATCCGCTGCTCACCGACCACGACGTCGACGATGTGATCGAGACGACACGCGAGGTCGCGCGCGACTTCGCGCGGTAGGAGCGGTGTCGAGACCGGCGTAGTGTCCGCCTTTAGGCGGACCCCAGACAGTCCGGCTAGAGCCGGACACTACGACTACGCCGACACCGAAACGGCTCCAGCCTCTCGGATTCGGCCGTCGTGGGTCAGCGCTGGAGGCGCTTGATCTTCTCGACCAGCGTCGTGCGCTTCAGGTTCAACAAGCGGGCAGCCTGCCCCTTGTTGTTTTTCGTGCGGTCGAGTGCACGCTGGATGAGGTCGCGCTCGATACCCGCGATGAGCACGTCGAGCGCGAGTCCTTCTTCCGGCAGGAATACGCCAGGCGTCGAGGCATCGGCTCGTGCGCTGGCGATCTCGGGCTGCAGATCCGCCAGCTCGATCTGGCCGCGGCTGCCGCCAAACGCAACAGCGCGTTCGAGGGCGTTCTCGAGCTGCCGGACATTGCCAGGCCAGCTGTACGCCATCAGCGCGCGCATGGCTTCCTGCGACACCGTCATGATGGGGCCGGGCTTGTCGCCGCGGAGCTTGTCGAGGAAGTGCTGCACCAGCAGCGGCACATCGTCCTTGCGATCGCGCAGCGTCGGCAGCTCCACCGGGATGACATTGAGGCGGTAGTAGAGATCTTCGCGGAACTGTCCTTCCGCCACCATGCGCCCGAGTTCGCTGTTCGTGGCGGCGATGACGCGCACGTCCACCTTCACGGTGTGGACGTCGCCGATCCGCTCGAACTCGCGTTCCTGGAGGACGCGCAGCAGTTTCATCTGCAGCGCCGAGCTCATGGTCCCCACTTCGTCGAGGAACAGCGTGCCCTTGTGCGCCTGTTCGAGACGGCCCTGCCGGTTGCCGACCGCGCCAGTGAACGCGCCGCGCACGTGACCGAAGAGTTCAGCGTCGAGCAGCGTTTCGGGGATGGCGCTGCAGTTCAGCGCCACGAAGCGCTGCGCGCGGCGCGGGCTGTTGTGATGGATGGCGCGCGCCACCACTTCCTTGCCCGTACCGGTCTCGCCGGTGATCAGGACGGTGCTGTTGGTCACCGCCACGGTCTCGAGCAACTGGAACAGCTTCTTCATCACCGGGCTCTTGCCGACGATGCCCTCGAAGCTGTACCGCTCGTCGAGTTGCGCGCGCAGGTACGCGTTCTCCGACTTCAGCCGGCGCTGCTCGAGCGCCGACTCGAGCGCGTGCGTCAGTTCGTCGATCTGGAAGGGTTTGCTGACGAAGTCGGCGGCGCCGCGCTTGATGGCCTCCACCGCGTCCTTCACCGTCCCGTAGCCCGTCACGACGATGGCCACGATGTCCGGGTAGCGTTCGATGGCCGCATCCACCACCTCGGAGCCGCTGATCCCCGGCATCCGGAGGTCGGTGACGATGGCGTCGAACGCGAAGTCGGCAAGCTTGGCCAGGGCCGCCTCTCCGGAGTCCGCCTGTTCGACGATGAATCCGCGGTCGGTGAGCTGCTCGGCCACGGCCGTCCGCAAGGCCGCCTCGTCTTCGACGAGCAACAGATGTTTCGTCGAATCAGTCATTTAGCTGGTGGCGGAATATTGACACAGATTGTTTTTGCCGCGCGCCGATCTTCCGGGTTCAGCGGGTGTCCTTCCGCCGGCATCCGCCGATAGATAATGTGCGACCCTGCCGCGCGTCAGTGCGACCGGCTCGCGAAATCGCCGAATGCGGCTGAGCGGCTCTAAAGGCCCGCCGCGATTGCTCCGATACCCTTGCTGGAGGCAGAAGCCGTGGAACGAAAGACCATCTCGATCATGAAGGCCTGCGAGCTCGTCGGCGTGAGCCGCCGCACGATCTATAACTGGCTGTCGTCTGGCAAAATCGAATATGTCCGGACGGCTGGTGGATCCGTGCGCATCTTCGTCGACACGCTGTGGCGCGATCCGCATCACGCCGACCAGCCGGCGACCGAGACGGTGTGGCAGCAGGAACAGCGGAATCAGGCCTGACAGGGCTCGTGTCAGGTCTCGAAGACATCGTGAGGCGCGACGTGGATGAATCGCCCGAACTCCGCCTCCTGTTCCACCGCCTGAACAACCAGCTGGGCATCATCCTCGCCCATGCTGAGTTGCTCGAATCGAAAGTAGCGGACGCCCCGAGCCGCGCGCGAGCCTCCCAGGTGGTGGCGAGCGCGCTCGAGGCCATGGGTACTATCAAGGACCTCCGCCTGCATCTCCTACCGCCCTCCTCCGACGCGCAGTAACTGCGCCGCCAACTCCGTAATTCCCCCCTCCGTTCTGTGATCGTGTCGTCACGATCTTGACGACCAATGTCGGCCAGACGTCAATGCGTTGACGAATTTCACACTTCCGCGAACTCCAGCACCCGCGAGGATCGTTTTGGAACAGTGCCATTAAGTCGCTGAGTAAAAAGCAGATATCGCTACATGCCTGCACTGGTTGCACCAATTCGGCGCACGAACTCTACCGATGGTACCGACGTTGCGATAGTGGTCAACAACTGGAAGTGAAACGAACTTCCGATTCAGGAGACCAATCAGATGCGCGTCACCACCGCTACCCCCGCCCAGGACCGCCGAGTCGTTGCAGGCTTGCCCTTTGTTGAAGTGCTGGCCCGTCGCATGGCGGCCTCGATGCCGAACTCGATCGACATCGGCGACCTCGTGCAGGACGGTGTGCTTGGTCTCATCGATGCGGCCAATCGCTTCGACGAGGCGCGCGGCATCAAGTTCGAGACATTCGCCGAGCGTCGCGTCCGCGGGGCGATGATTGACGCGCTTCGGAAGGATGCGTGGCCGCGTGGCGTGCGCCGCCAGCGCCGCGAACTGGACGCCGCGCGTGAAGCGCTGCGCCGCGAACTGGGCCACGAGCCGTCGATGGCCGACTTGGCCGCGCGTGTCGGTTCCGACGAGAAGCGCCTGAGCCGCACCATCGTTCGCATCAACACGATCGAGGCGACGTCGCCGCTGGCGAATGGCGACCACTTCGACGAGAGCAACCTGCCGACCGTGCTCGTGCCGAGCGAGCCCGATGCGCCGGATACGGCCTACGAGAAGTCCGAGACCCGCGACCGTGTCCGCACCGCCATCTCGGCGCTGCCGCCGCGCGAGCAGAAGGTCATCAGCCTCTATTACTACCAGGAAGCGACGATGAAGGAGATCGGCTCCTCGATCGGCGTCAACGAATCGCGTGTCTCGCAGCTCCATGCGCGCGCCATCAAGCGCCTGCGCGAGTCGCTCGGCCAGATCGGTTCGCAGCAGGTGGCGGCGATGAGGGAGGCGCTGGTGGAACTGGCGTCGAGCCGTCCGGCCATGGCCAGGGCTGCCCTGCCGAAGGCGCCGAAGCCGTCCGTCGGCACGGTGCTCAGCTACAGCGCCCCGCGCAGGCCGCGCGTTGCGGCTGCCGCCCCGCTGAAGGTGACGCTGCGTCCGCGCGTGCGTCACGCCGCTGTCGCCATCGCCCGATAACGTTCAGCGCGGCTACGCCGAGCGTGTCGTAGCCGCGCACCTTCCGGTGCGCCACACCAGCCGACCTGACGGTCGGCTGCGACGTAGAGAGCTGGCGTTCAGTTCGTGGCGAGCACTTCGCGGGCGGTCCGCACGAGGTCGGCCAGTCTGAACGGCTTGGCCAGCCAGCGGCAGCGCGACTCCTCGAGGAACTTCTCGGCGTCGGTGCCGGCGACGTCCCCGGTCACGAAGATCACGCGCTCCGCCATCGCCGGCATGGCGGCGACCAGCCTGCCGTAGAACGTCTTGCCGTCGACGCGCGGCATCTTCAGGTCGCAGATGACCAGATCGAACGGGCGCGCCTGCATCCGCATCAGCGCTTGCTCGCCGTCCGACGCCTGCTCTGTCGTGTAACCCGCGTCCTGGAGTGCTGCGCAGACAGCCGCCGCCAGCGCCACCTCGTCGTCGACCACCAGAACGGCCGCATGCTCCGGCGCAACCGAGGTGCCGGTGGTCTGGCGCAGACGCGGTTGCGGTGTCGGCGGAAGCCGCGCGCCAGACACGGGCAGCTCGACGAAGAACGAGGCGCCCGAGCCTGGGCGTGATTCGAGGCGGATGCGTCCGTCGTGTGCGTTCACGATGGCGTACGCGACCGTCAGGCCAAGCCCGGTGCCCTTGCCCACTTCCTTGGTCGTGAAGAACGGGTCGAAGATCTTCGCCTGCACCTCGTCCGCGACGCCCGGGCCGTCGTCGTTGATCTGGAGGATGACGCACTCGCGCTCGGCGTCGTGCCAGGTGCGGACGACGAGCACGCCGCGGCCGTTGGCCGAGAGCATCGCCTGTTCGGCGTTGATGACCAGGTTCAGCAGCACCTGCTGCACCTGGTGCCCGTCGGCGAAGACGTTCGGCAGGCCGGACGCCAGCGCGTCGATCACGATGATGTTGGTGACGCGCTGCTCGTAGGCGCGCAGCGCCAGCGTGTCTCGCACCACCTGGTTGATGTCGACCATCGCCCGCGTGGTCTGCCGCTTGCGCGCGAACGTCAGCAGTTTCCTCACGATGCGTGCGGCGCGTTCCGATTCGCTGAGGATGATCTCCAGCCCGCGCCGGACGGCCGGTTCGAGGGTTGTCTTCTGCGACAGGCGCTCCGACCAGGTGAGGATCGTGGCGAGCGGATTGTTCAGTTCGTGGGCGACGCCGGACACCGTCTGGCCGAGCGCAGCCATCTTCTCGGCCTGTAGCAGTTGGTGATAGATGTCGCGCGTCTCGTCATCGAGCTTCTTGCGCTCGCTGACGTCGCGGACGAGCGCTTCGACGCGGAGGCCGTCGCCGAGCGCTTCGGCGCGAGCGGTGAACTCGAGCCAGACCGACGATTGGTCGGCCCGCCGCAGGCGCACCAGGTAGTTGACGATG
>CALQBJ020000092.1 GCA_943328785.2 Bifidobacterium breve | reverse complement strand
GATGTTCGTCGGGTGGGAAGGTGTCGGTCTCTGCTCGTACCTGCTGATCGGCTACTGGTACGAGAAACCAAGCGCGGGCGACGCCGGGACGAAGGCCTTCATCACGAACCGCATCGGTGACTGGGGATTCATCCTCGGCATCTTCCTGCTGTTTTGGACGTTCGGCACGCTCGACTTCGCCAGCATCCAGCGCGCGGCATCCGCCATGCCGATCGAGACCGGCCATTTCGGGGTGCTGTCGGTCATTGCGCTGCTGCTGTTCGTCGGGGCCACGGGCAAGAGCGCCCAGATTCCGTTGTTCGTGTGGCTGCCCGATGCGATGGAGGGGCCGACTCCCGTGTCCGCCCTCATCCATGCCGCAACGATGGTGACGGCCGGCGTCTACATGCTCGGCCGGAACGCCGTGCTGTTCTCCCACGCGCCGATGGTGCTGCAGATTGTGGCGGTGGTCGGCGTGCTCACGGCGTTCCTGGCCGCGACGATCGGGCTGGTGCAGAACGACATCAAGCGCGTGCTGGCGTACTCCACGGTCTCGCAGCTCGGCTACATGTTCACGGCTGTCGGTGTGGGCGCCTTCTCGGCTGGGGCGTTCCACCTGATGACGCATGCCTTCTTCAAGGCGCTGCTGTTCCTCGGCAGCGGCGCGGTCATCCATGCGATGGCGGGGGAGCAGGACATGCGGCGCATGGGCGCCCTGAAGCGGCACCTGCCCATCACCTTTGCCACGATGACCATCGGCGCGCTGGCGATCGCCGGCATTCCGCCGCTGGCCGGCTTCTTCAGCAAGGACGAGATCCTCTACCGCGCATTCGAAGCCAACAAGTTCATCTGGGCGCTCGCGGTCCTCACCGCGTTCATGACCGCGTTCTACATGTGCCGGCTGGTGGCGCTGACCTTCCTTGGGGCGTATCGCGGGCCGGCCTGGCAGGGTGAGGCGCATGGCGACCGAGCGGCTGCGGGCGTCGACGCGCACGGGCACGGCACCTGGCACGGGCCGCACGAGTCGCCGCGGGCGATGACGCTGCCGCTGCAACTGCTCGCGGCAGGCGCGGTGCTGGCCGGCTTCGTCGGCATTCCGGCGGCGCTCGGAGGCGGCAACGCCATCGAGCAGTTCCTCGCGCCGAGCTTCGCGGTGGCCGGTGTGCACGAGACCGCTGGGCCGACCGGGTCGCCCGGCGTGGAGCTGGGCCTGATGTTGTTCTCGGTGCTCGTGGCCGCGGCGGGCATCGGCCTGGCCTGGAAGCTCTACGTCGCCGACCCGGAGATGAGCGAGCGGCTGGCGACGCGCTTTGCCAGCGCGCACCGCCTACTGTCGCGCAAGTACTACGTCGACGAGTTCTACAACGCGACGTTCATCGCCGGCACGATGGCAAGCGGGCGTGCGCTGTGGACCTTCGATCGGCGCGTCGTCGACGGCTTCGTGAACGGCGCGAGCTGGGTGACGATGTTCGGCTCGTGGCTGTCCGGGCTGACCGACCGGGCGGTGGTCGACGGCCTGGTCAACGGCATCGGGAACCGCCTGCAGCAGGCGAGCTACACCCTTCGGCGCCTGCAGACCGGTCTGGTGCAGAACTACGCGATGCTCATGCTCTTCGGCGTGTTCGCGTTCGTAAGCCTCTATCTCTTCGTGCGATGACTATGAGCCACTATCTTTCGCTGCTGCTGTTCCTGCCGCTCGCCGGGGCACTGCTGGTCCTGTGCGTGCCGGCGCGGAACGTGAACGCCGTCAAGTGGCTCGCCAACGGTGTGTCGCTCGCGGGCTTCCTGCTCGCGACGCCGCTGTGGTTCTGGTACAACCCGAAGAGTCCCGACTTCCAGTTCATCGAGCGCGCCCGCTGGATCCCGTCCATCGGCGCCGAGTACTTCCTGGGCGTGGACGGCATCAGCACGCTGCTGGTCCTGCTGACGACGCTGATGGGGTTCATCGCCATCCTGTCGTCGTGGTCGGCGATCACCGAGCGGGTGAAGGAGTATTACTTCACGCTGCTCGTGCTGCAGACCGGGATGCTGGGCGCCTTCATGTCGCTCGACTTCCTGCTCTTCTTCCTGTTCTGGGAAGTGATGCTGGTGCCGATGTACTTCCTCATCGGCATCTGGGGCAGTTCCAACCGGCTCTACTCCGCGATCAAGTTCTTTCTCTACACGCTGGCCGGCAGCGTGGTGATGCTGCTCGGCATTCTGGCGCTGTACTTCCACAACCACAGCGTCACGGGCATCTACACGTTCGACATCGTGCAGTTGCAGCGGCTGTCGATTCCGTTCGACCTGCAGTGGTGGATCTTTCTGGCGTTCTTCTTCGGGTTCGCCATCAAGGTGCCGATGTTCCCGTTCCATACCTGGCTGCCAGACGCGCATACGGATGCGCCGACGGCCGGCTCGGTCATCCTTGCCGCGGTGCTGCTGAAGATGGGCACGTACGGCTTCCTGCGCTTCAGCCTGCCGATCCTGCCGGAGGCGACGCGCCACTTCGTCCCCTTCATCGCCGCCCTCTGCATCGTCGGCATCATCTACGGCGCGCTGGTGGCGCTGGCGCAGAGGGACTGGAAGCGGCTGGTCGCCTACTCGTCGGTGTCGCACATGGCGATGGTGATGCTCGGCATGTTCGCGCTGAACCCGGTGGGGATTGCCGGCAGCGTCATCCAGCAGATCAACCACGGCATTTCGACCGGCGCGCTGTTCCTGCTGGTCGGCGTGGTCTACGAGCGGCGTCACACGCGTGAGATTGCCGAATACGGCGGCCTGTCGCGCGTGATGCCTGGGTTCGCCGCGGTGTTCCTGGTGATGACGATGTCGTCGATCGGGTTGCCGACGCTGAACGGCTTCATCGGCGAGTTCCTCATTCTGCAGGGTGTGTTCACGCAGAGCTGGGTGTGGGCCGGCGTGGCCGCCAGCGGCATCGTGCTCGGCGCCGCCTACATGCTCTCGCTCTACCAGCGGACGATGTTCGGTGCGGTGGCCAACGAGAAGAACCAGTCGCTGCCCGACTTGAGCGTGCGCGAGTGGGCGACGTTCGTGCCGCTCATCGGGCTGGCCGTGTGGATCGGGCTCTATCCGGCGCCCTTCCTCGAACGCATCAACCTCTCGGTGTTGAAAGTGGCGGCGCGCGTCAACCCGGCCTATGCGGCCGACTTCGCGGCAGCGTGCGACACCACCGTCACGCCGGAACTGCGGGCGGCGTCGGCTGGCAACCAGTTCCTGGCGGCGGCGCCGTGCGGGCCCGATGGTCAGCCGCTGACGACCGGTAGCCCGGTGATCTCGACGACGGCGGGAGCGCCGCGGTGATGCCGCCCGGCCTGCCGGCCAGCGACCTCGCGCACCTGCTCCCCGAGATCGTGCTCACGATCGGGGCGCTGGCGATGCTCGTCACCGACGTGCTGGCGCCGGCGCGCCGCGCGCTGCTGACCGGCGTGGCGCTGGCGGTGCTGATGGCCACGCTGGGTGCGGTCGTCCGCGACCTGCATGCCGAGGCGTCGATTGCCGGCGGCTTGCTCGCCGTCGATGGCTTCGCCACCTTCTTCAAGGTCATCTTCCTTGTGGTGGCGCTGCTGACGGTGCTGATGTCGCACCGCTACCTGGCGGTGGAACGGGTCAGTGCTGGCGAGTATCACTTCCTGATTCTGTGCGCGACGCTCGGGATGATGGTGATGGCGGCGGCGACCGACCTCATCAGCGCCTTCATCGGCCTCGAGACGATGGCCGTGTCGTTCTACATCCTGACCGGCTACATCAAGCCGAATCCCCGCTCGAACGAGGCGGCGGTGAAGTACTTCCTGCTGGGGGCGTTCTCGCTCGCCATCATGCTGTACGGGATGTCGCTCCTCTACGGCGTGTCGGGGACGACGCATCTGCTGGCGATGGCGCCGGTGTTCGCCGGGCAGGCGCACGACCCACGCCTGCTGCTGGCCGTGGTGCTGATCGTGGCCGGTCTCGGGTTCAAGATTGCGGCGGCACCGTTCCACATGTGGGCGCCCGACGTCTACGAGGGGGCGCCGACGCCGATCACGGCGTTCCTATCCGTCGGCTCGAAGGCGGCGTCGTTCGCCATGCTGTTGCGGATCTTCGGGCAGGGGTTGCCGGCGCTGGTGACCGACTGGGCGTTGCTGTTCGAGGTGCTGGCCATCGTGACGATGACCGTCGGCAACGTGGCCGCGATGACGCAGTCGAACATCAAGCGCATGCTGGCGTACTCGTCGATCGCGCATGCCGGCTACGTGCTGATCGGCGTGGTGGCGGGGACGACCCGGGGCGTCTCGGCGGCGCTGTTCTACCTGGCGGCGTATGCGCTGATGCAGCTCGGTGCGTTTGCCGTGGTGATCCTGCTGCGGCGGGCGGACGCCATCGGCGACGAGCTGAAGGACCTGTCCGGGTTGTCGGGCCGGCAGCCGCTGGCCGCATTCGCGATGCTGCTGTTCCTGCTGTCGCTCGGCGGCACGCCGCCGACTGCCGGCTTCATGGGCAAGTTCCGGCTCTTCGCGGCGGCGATCGACTCCGGGCACGTGGCGCTGGCGGTGATCGGCGTGCTGAACAGCGTGCTGTCGCTCTACTACTACCTGCGCATCGTGATGTTCATGTATCAGCGCGGGGAGGTCGTGGGGGCTGAGCCGCGCTTCACGCCGCTGCTGGCCTCAGTGGTGGCTGTGGCGGCAGTGGGGACGCTGGTGCTCGGCGTCTACCCGACGGTGCTGATCGATGCGGCCGACGCCTCGGCGCGGGCGCTCGGCGCTGGGGCCACCGTTGCGGGGCCGCGCTAGGGTGTTTCAGGCGGTTTCACAGGGGAAATTGCCGGTTTTCGACTTGGTGAACTTTTTCACAAGATACGGTATACTCCTCTGTCTGCGTACGAAATAATGGCGTGTTTGTAACGGTGCCTGAAGACAAACGCACTACGCCGCTCGAGCAATCGCTGGACGCGTTCCAGGAGAGTGTTCGGAAGTCTGGACCGGCCGCCATGGGCAGCTATTCGCTCATCGGCGCGATCCTGCTGCTGGGTGGCATCGGCTACGCCGTGGACCAGTGGCGGGGGACCTCGCCGTGGTGTCTGCTTGGCGGGCTGGTGCTCGGGTTGATTGTCGGGTTCTACGAGTTGGCCAAGGCCGTGTTCAAGCGATGAAAGAAGTCGCCTGGATGGCCGGGGTCAGCGTGGCCGCGTGGCTGCTTGCGTCGGTTGCCGTTGGGAGAGACACCAGCATCGAGTTGTTCTTCGGGATGCTGGGACCCCTGCTGGTCGCCTGTGCGACGTGGGTCATGGCGGAGCGGACCTTCACACGGGATCCGCAGGCGCTGACGGGCCTCATGGTGGCGGCCTTCGCGTTCAAGTTGGTGTTCTTCGGCGGGTACGTGGCCGTGATGCTTCGTGTCATCGGGCTTCGTCTCGTGCCGTTCGCGGTCAGCTTTAGCAGCTATTTCATCGCGCTGCACCTCGTGGAGGCGCTGTTCCTCAGGCGACTCTTCGCTGGTGGTACGCGCGCATAACGCATGATGTTGGGTCAAGAGCACGCTCAGGAACTGGGCGAACACGCGGCCGGAGTGGCGGAGAAGTTCAACGCCGGCGAGACGATCATCCATCACGTTTCGAACAGTCCGATCAGCGAGCCGCTGATTCACCTGCCGAAGCTTGCGGGCATCGATTTTTCCGTTACCAAGCACGTGCTGATGCTGTGGTTGGTGGCGGCCTTCGTGCTCGTGGTGGTCATCACCACGGTGCGCCGCTACCTGAAGCAGGACAAGCCGATTCCGACCGGCTTCATGAACCCGCTCGAGGCGCTCGTCGAGTTCATTCGCGACTCGATCGCGCTGCCGAACGTCGGCAAGAAGTGGGTCAACACCTGGACGCCGCTTCTGCTCACGCTCTTCGTCTTCATCTTCTGCGCGAACGCCGTCGGCCTGGTACCGATCTTCGACGTGCTCGGCCTCGTCGACCACTTCGTGCTTCACACCGGCGACCACTCGTTCATCAAGCAACTGCTCCACGGCGGCACCACCGCGACGGCGAACTACAACGTCACGGCGGCGCTGGCGATGATCACCTTCAGCGCGATCATCGTCGCCGGATCCCGCGCGCACGGCGTCGTGCAGCATTGGATCAACCTGGTTCCCCACGGGCTCGCCTGGCCGATCTACATCCTGCTCATCCCGATCGAACTGATGGGGATGCTGGTGCGGCCGTTTGCGCTCACGATGCGACTCGCGGCAAACATGACGGGAGGACACATCGCGATTCTGGCGATTCTCTCGTTCGTGTTCCTGTTTGCCAAGATGTTCGGCCACGCCGTCGGCGTGGGGGTGGGCGTCGCCGCCTCGGTGCCGCTCGCGACGGCGATCTCGGCGCTCGAGATCATCGTCGTGCTTGTGCAGGCGTACGTGTTCACCCTGCTGTCGGCCGTGTTCATCGGCATGGCCATTCACGTTCATCACTAAGACGCTTCAACTACAGGAGAGAGACGTAATGGAAGGATTGTCAACTCTGCACTACTTCGGGGCCGCGATCGGTCTCGGCATGATCGTGATCGGCGCCGGCCTCGGCATCGGCCGCTTCGCCGCTGCTGCCGCTGAGGGCATTGCCCGCCAGCCCAGCGCCGCCGACAAGATCACCGGCGCGATCAACCTGCCGCTCTTTCTGCTCGAAGGCGTTGCCATTCTGGCGGAAGTGTTCGTGCTGCTCATTGTGCTGATGAAGTAAGACGTCGACGCAGGCGGAGCCGCATCGCTCGCGGCTCGCTGCGACGTTCGACCACGATCCGCAAAAGGACCCACGCAATGGATAACCCATTGGTCCAGCCCGATCCGGGGCTATTTATCTGGACCATCGTCACGTTTCTGGTCCTCCTGACGCTGCTTGCCAAGTTCGCGTGGAAGCCGCTGCTCGAGGCGCTGGAGACCCGTCAGCAGGGTATTCGTCAGGCCCTCGACGACGCCCAGGCCGCCAAGCAGGAACTCCAGCGGCTGGAGCAGGAAGCGGCCCAGATGATGCGCAAGGCCCGTGCTGAAGCGGAAGTGCTCATCACGCAGAGCCGTGCCGACGCCGATCGACTGCGCGAAGAGATCCGGCAAAAGGCGAAGGCCGATGCCGAAGGCATTATGCGGAACGCCGAGCGGCAGATTCAGCTGGAAACGGGCCGTGCCCTGCAGCAGATTCGCTCGGAGGCCGTGGACCTGTCGGTGATGATCGCGTCGAAGATCATCCAGCGCAACATCACGAAGGAAGACAACGAGCGCCTCATTGCCGATGCGCTCAAGCAGGTCGAGGGCACGCGAGCGAACTGACAGGACAGGGCAAGTCACCAGTCGCCGGTCACCAGTCGCCGGTCAACGACGGCCGCACCCATCCGGTGGGAGCGGCCGTTTTTCGTTTTACCCCGGACTATCGACTTGCGACTGACGACCTGCGACTCACTTCACGCCAAGTCCGACAACCCTCGCGCCAGGCCGGCGAACGCCCACCCGGACATCACCCGTCCGTGCGCCGTCCGGCGCCAGATACTGCACCATCATCTCAATCGCCAACCGGTCCGCGAGCCGGTCGAGCGCTGCCTCGTAGGACGCCGCCGAATAGATTGCGGTGAACTGGCCGCGGGTCTGAGCGGCCACCACCCGTAGCAGGTCAGTCGCGCTCTCGTCCGTCGGTGCAGCGGCTGCGGTCCGGGCCTCGACGACGTGGACGGCCGCACCGCTGTTGATGATGGCTGGCAGCAGTTCGCCCCTGACCAATACCGAGGCATCGACGCCAGCCGCCGCAATCACAACCACCGCGGAGAACGGGGCGCCAGTCTGCTGGAGCAGGCCCGCCGCTCGAGCGACCGTGTCCAGTGGACCCATCGCTTCGGCTGCGGCTTCCGACAATCCTGACAACGCCTCCAGCACAACGGACCGCTCATCGTCGAGGGTTGCCAGCGGGTGGCCACCGTCGGTGAGGCGCAGCAGCGCGACCGGTCGCTCGCCGACGCGTTGAATGAATCGGCGCGCCGCGGCCCGCACGGCCACTGCGCTGG
This sequence comes from Bifidobacterium breve, assembly GCA_943328785.2. Taxonomy (GTDB): domain Bacteria; phylum Acidobacteriota; class Vicinamibacteria; order Vicinamibacterales; family CAVVIG01; genus CAVVIG01. The sequence goes on along the minus strand of CALQBJ020000092.1, from coordinate 6,468 downwards.
CGAGGGTCGCGGGCCGATCGTCGATGACCACGGCCAGCGGGTAATCGGCAACGTGCACGTCGAGCACGTCGCGAGGCTCGGCGCCTTCGGTCACCACGAAGTCGTCGAGCCCCACGTCCACGACCGGCAACCCGCGGTCGTCGACGACGGCGGCCAAAACCGTCCGGCCGTTCCCGAGGCGCGACTGCGCCGGAGTTGGCCTTGCACAGAGTAGCGCCAGCGCTATCGAGCCACAGACGAGGGTCGGTCTGGCACGCACGACCGCGATTAGACCACAGCCGAGCGGCCACCGTTCGGCCCGATTGCTCCGCAAATCGAGAGGTCGAGCCTTGCTGAGCCCGCTGCCACACACAAACGGCCGCAACTCATTCATATTTATGGATTAGTGCCGTGGGAAGCCAGAAAGCAGTGACGAACAGAGGTCTTTACAGGACAGAGCCTCTACAATCGACTCCATACACAAACGCTAAACCCAGCCGTATTGGCGGGGTTGTGCGGCCGAAGGTGCAACGCTCGCGTTTCCGAATGGTTCTCGCGACGCGGCATTTTCGCTATCAAGGAGGAGAAGTCATGCGGCTTCGAAGTCTTGTCGTAGTTCTGTTGGGCCTGCTACTCGCAGGCACCCACTCGGCGTGGGCGCAGGTAAGCACCACCGGTACCATCACCGTAGTCGTGGAAGATCCGCAGGGGGGGCGTCTCCCCGGCGTCGCCGTCAGCGCGTCGGCGCCTGACGCCGTGACGCAGCGAACCGCCGTGTCGGACGCCGAAGGCGTCGCCACTCTCGAAGCACTTGCCCCGTCCTCCCGCTACACCGTGAAGGCCCAACTGTCAGGGTTCCGCGATCTCGATCGCACCGACATCCTGGTCAGCAGCGGCCAGACCACCACGCTGCGCGTGGAACTGTCGCTGTCGACGGTGACCGAGAACGTCACGGTGCAAGGCAAGACGACGCCGCTCGTCGACGTGACGCGCGCCACCTCCGGCACGGACATCACCCTGCAGTTGACCGAATCGCTGCCGACGGGCCGTTCGTACCAGAGCTACCTGCAGTTGGTCCCCGGCGTCATGCCGGACACCGCGGCCTCAGGCGGCAACCCGGCATCGCGCTCGGGCGTGAACTGGAAGGATGCGTCGACGACGTCGGATAACGTCGGCAGCTCCGCGGACAACCAGTACTACTTCGAAGGCATCAACGTGACCGACCCGGTCACCGGCACCTTCGGCGCCAACCTGAATACTGAAATCATTCAGGAGCAGAAGGTCATCACCGGCGGTATCCCGGCTGAATACGTCGGCTCGGCGGGTCTCATCTCGACCGTGGTCACCAAGTCTGGGTCGAACCAGTTCTCGGGTTCGTACAACTACTTTTTCAGGAACGACGGCTTCGTCGCCAAGAACATCCACACCGCCGGCGCCCCGTCCAAGTTCAACACCAAGGACACCGCGGGCACGTTTGGCGGTCCGATCGTCAAGAATTCGCTGTGGGCGTTCGGCAGCTACCGCTACCTGAACACCGGCCGCGACGTCATCGCGTCCGACACGTTGCTGTTCCTCCGCAAGTCGGAGACGACCGAGAAGCAGGGCTTCGCGAAGGCAACCTGGGCCCCGACGCAGGGGACGATGCTCAGCTACATGTTCCTCAATGATCCGTTCAAGCGTTCGGCCGACACGGACCCGTCGATTGTGAACAGCCGCACCCGTCGTCGTGAGCAGGGTGGCAACAACCACTCTGTGCTGTTCAATGAGATCTTCCGCGGCACGCTGCTCGACGCGGCGTTCAACATGCACGACGCCCAGATCTCCGACTACGCGGCCAACGAAACGTCGCGCAACACGGTGGCCTTCCAGACGACCGACGCGCGCACGTTGATTGACGAACAGCTCGGTGGCTTCGGCCAGAACGCGCCGGAAACCCGTCCCACGAAGCAGTTCCGCATCGGCGCGCAGCACACCTTCTCCGGCCACACGGTGAAGGGCGGCTACGAATGGGTCAAGCACGAAGATCGTCGCAGCACCGTCTTCACCGGACCCGACAAGGCGCAGTACACCTCGATCTCGAGCCGCTACCTCGGCGCGGGCGTCAACGCGGGCAACATCTCGACGGGGCCGTGGTCGGCCCGTCAGTTCCGCACCTCGACGCTCTCGGACTTCCAGGGCTTGATCACGGCGATCAACGCCTCGTCGCGCCGCGCCTCGTACTACCAGGCGTACGACACCGACGCCAACGGCACCATTACGGCGACTGAACTGAACAGCGCGATGCTGTTCAACAGCACCGCCGGCAACCCCGGTGGTCAGCTCAACTACTACCGCAGCCAGATGACGGCGGAAGGCCCGCGTAACACCGCCACCAAGGGCTCGTCGATTTACCTCCAGGACGAGTTCAAGTTGAACCGCCTTACGTTCAACCTCGGCGTTCGCGGTGAGTCGCTCGGCTTCTACGCCACGACGGGTGCTGAAGTCCACAAGTTCGATTGGGTGTTCGGACCCCGCGCCAGCGCGGTGTACGACATCAAGGGCGACGGTTCGCAGAAGGCGTCGTTCTACTGGGGCCGCTACTACACCCCGCTCCGCGTGGACATGGCGAACTTCACCGGCACGGCCACCGGCGCGGTTACCGAAGAGCAGGTCTTCGCGCTCGACCAGTGGGTGACCTACCGCACCCGCGGTGGCGCGACGACCATTGACGGCTTCTTCGCGCCGGCGACCAAGACGCCGTACACCGACGAGTTGCAGCTGCAGTACGAAGCCGACCTCGGCAACAACACCAGCGTGTCGGCCGCCTACTACCACCGCCAGACCCGCGACATCTTCGAAGACTACGACCCGGCCCTCTACACCGAGCCGTCGGCCTACGGAGACATCAAAGCGGCCAACTCGATGTTCCTCGGCTGGGAATACTTTGGCTGGACCGCCGCGAACCACCCGGCCGCCAACTTCTTCCTCGGCACGCTGCCGGACAGCAAGCGCAACTACAACGGGCTCGAACTCGTGGCCCGTCGTCGCTTCAGCAACGGCTGGCAGGCGCTCGCCTCCTACAACTACCTGGATGCCACCGGCAACGCGATCTCCGTCGGCAACGCGGACTTCGCGGGTGACGTGATCTGGCTCGACCCCCGCGCCCCCAACATGGACGGCACGGTTCCCGGCACCATCCACCACCTGTTCAAGGCGGGCGGTTCCTACGCGACGAAGTGGGGCCTCCAGTTCGGTGGCAGCTACCTCTGGAACTCGGGCACGATCGTGAACAAGACCCAGTCGCTCTCGAGCCGTCGTCTGCCGGTTCAGGTGGCGACGCCGTACCTGTTCGGTGGCGTCACGGAAGCCTGGGTGGCTCCCGATGCCCTCGGCGCGGTTCAGAACCCGAGCTTCGGCAAGGTGGACCTCCGCGTGCAGTACAACCGTCGCCTCATCGGCCGGGCCGAAGGCGAAGTGTTCATCGACCTCTTCAACGTGACCAACAGCCAGACCGCCATCCGTCTCCAGGATCTGGCCGCCGGCTCGGGCACGACGAAGTACCTCGACGAGTTCGTGTGGCAGTCGCCGCGCAATGCATTCGTCGGGTTCCGCGTTCGCTTCTAAGTAAGCGACTCGAGTTCGGCCGTACGTAGAAAAGGGGGACGCCTGAAGGCGTCCCCCTTTTTTGTGCCTCCACTCGCATCCGCAGCACCGACGACGTCGCGCAGGCGTTGGCGTTACCAGAGGAGCGGCATGTCGAGAAGCTGCGTGCCCTGGCTGAGGCCAGTGCACGACACAACATCGTCAGCGTGCGCGTCCCACGCTCATTCGCGATGGCAGGAATGGCGGTCGCATCCCGGCCTCAGGGCGAGTCTGGGTTGACGCGGCAGGCACGGTGTGGCGGACGGAGGTGACGCTGGACTCGGAGGAGGCATCAGCAGCCACTCCGCTACGACGGCTTCCCCCGCTACGAAACGTCGGGGCGCAGCGTCACACCCTGACCGGACATCCGTCTAGTGCTGCGCGAGGGCGGCGGCGTCCTGGCTGCGACCGCTCGCGCGATAGAGCGCTTGCAGTGCAGCACGCGCCCGCACGTTAGCGGGGAAGGCGGATAGCTCGGCGCTGAGGAGCTGCTCGGCGTCTGGCGTGCGCTCGACCCGCACGAGCGCCTCGGCGGCATAGACCCGCAGGTCGGTGAGCGGCGGTCGCCCGGTGCGTCCTGCCGTCGCGAGCGCGCGCTCGAACGCCTCGACGGCTTCCGCGTAGCGGCCCTGGTCGAGCGCGAGCCGCCCGTCGACGAACGCCTTGACCGGGCGATTCGGATCCGCGGTTTCCGACGCCGCGGCCTCGGCCTGCGCCAGTTCGGCATCCTTGCGGCTCAGCGCGACCCGAGCGAGCAGTTCGTGCGCTTCGGCCTTCTGGACGGCGTCGGCCGTTTCGATGTCCAGCGCCGCGCTCGCCTCGGTGTGCGCCTCGTCCAGCTTGCGCACACGCAGGTAGGATGCCGCGGCGCCGAGATGGCTGGCGATGTTGCCAGGTTCCAGCGCCAGGGCGTGCCCGTAGGCATCGAGGGCCACGTCGTGACGCTCCTGACGCGCGGCGGTGCTGGCGAGATGCATCCAGAGGTCGGACATGCCCGGCTGCTCGGTCGTCAGGGCACGGTACGCGTCGATGGCGTCGCGCCAGTGGTCGCTGCGCGCCACCTGCACGGCGGCTCGGTAGCGTTCGACGAAGGTCACCTGGGTCGCGGCGTCGGGTTGCTCGGCGTCGGGAACCGGTGCCGAGCCTGGCACGCCGACATAGCCGAGCGCCTCGTACCGCTCCCGGTCCGTCGGGGTGACCGGCGCGGCCGCGAGCGATGCCTCGCGGCCGACCAGCTCGGCGAGCGTTGCCTTCATCGTACTGACAAGGCCGGCCTGCTCAGCGGCCAGATTGGTGCGCGCGGCTGGCGCAGCCTCGAGGTCGAACAACTGCGCGCTTGCGCCACGCGTCACCAACTGGAAACGCCCGTCGATCAGCGACCGCTCGGCGTCCCAGCCGAACCTGTAACGCGCGTAGAGCGATTCGCTGTAGATGGGCGACGCGGGGATTGCCCCGGTGCCGAACAGAGGGATGAGCGACCGGCCGCGCAGTCCGCCGGCTCCCGGCGCCTTCGCCAGCGCGAGGATCGTCGGCACGAGGTCGATCTGCTGCACCGGCACGCGCACCCTGCGCTTCCCGCCGTCGCCGCCGGGCTGCTTGATGATGAGCGGGATGTGGAGCGCAGCGTCGGACGTGAGCAGGCCATGCGTCTGTTCGCCGCCGTCGCCCAGTCCTTCGCCGTGGTCCGAGACGAGGAGAACGGTGGCGCGGTCGTACAGCTGGTGGGCTTTCAGGTAGCGCACGAGGCGACCCACCACTTCGTCCGCGTAGGCCACTTCGGCGTCGTACGGGGAGAGGCCGGTGAACCGTTCCGGGGCCGTGTAGGGCGCGTGCGGTTCGGCGATGTGGAGAAACAGGAAGGCGCGCGAGGTGCCAATGGAGTCGAGCCAGTTCTCGGCGACCTTCTCGGACTCGGCCCCGTCGCGCATCAGCCAGGCATCGGGTGCGGCGGCGTCGGGGGCCGGCAGTTCGGCATCGAAGAACGAGAAGCCCTCGGCGAGGCCGGTCTCCTTGCGCAGCAGGAACGACGAGACGATGCCGCCCGTGGCGTAGCCGCGGTCCCGAAGCAGTCCGGCGACCGTGCGTGCCGACGACGGCAGGGTGAAGCCGGCGCCATCGCGCACGCCGGTCTCGAACGGCAGGCGTCCGGTCAGCAGAGCCGCGTGCGCGGGAAGCGTCTGGGGCACGTGCGCGTAGGCGCGCTCGAAGACGATGCCGTCAGCAGCGAGGGCGTCGATGGCGGGCGTGCGTCCCTGCGTGTAGCCGTAGGCGGGAAGACGGTCGGCGCGCAGCGAATCGATCGAGATCAGCACGATCGGCCCGTTGACCGGTGCCGACGCCTTCGCGAAGCGCCAGCCACCGAATGCCGCCAGGCAGCCGGAGAGGGTGACGATGACGAGAATGACGGTGTGCGGGGTTGAGCGCGCCACCTACTTCTTCAACGACTCGAGCGCGGTTTTCGCCACAGCCGCATCGGGCGACGTCGGATCGACCTCGACGGCCCGAGCCAGCAGGCGGGCCGCACCCGCGTTGTCGCCCTTCTTCATAGCTGCCTCGCCGAGCTTGACGAGCGGTTTCGCCCAGAACGGATCGGTGGCGGAGGCCTTCTCGAACCAGACATCGGCCGCCGCCGCGTCGTTCGCGGCCAGCTTCACTTCGCCGAGGGCGTAGAAGACTTCGCGCGGCGCAGTCGGCTCACCGGCCGCCTTCAGCAGTGTTTCTTCCGCCGTGCGCGCATCGCCGCGCTCCAGCGCCGTCATCGCCATCTCGATGCGCGCGTGGTCGTTGCCAGGCTCCGCGCGCAGGATGTCGTTGTAGGCGGCGAGCGCGGCTTCGTAGTCCTTCTTGTTGCGGAAGGCCGCGCCGATC
>CALQBJ020000091.1 GCA_943328785.2 Bifidobacterium breve | reverse complement strand
TCGCGCTACATCACGACGTTCCCGCTGACCGGCTACGTATTCGGAGGACCGATTCCGGGTCTGGACACCAGTAGCCGGATCCTCCCCGGGGCGTGGGACACCCTGATGCAGGATCTGGCTGTCCATCCGCCCGAGTTCATCGTGGACAGGGAACGCGGGCCGGGAGCGCTCAATCCGATGGAACGATTTCCCAGGCTCGCGGCCCTTGTGGCGGCTGACTACGACGCGCGCTTCACGACGCCGGTTGACGTGGTGTACGAGCGCCGCGCCGGGCGACCGCTTCCCTGAGCATGGCGACCCAGGCCGTGCGCCCGACCGCCTCGCCGAGCGCTTTCGAACTCAGAATTGCGGTCTCACGGGCGCCCTGCTGGCGCACCTTCAGGCAACGCCCAGGCGGTCAGGGTGGTGCCCGAGGGCACCAGCACATGCTGGCGGCCATCCAGCATGTAGGTGATGGGTGAGGTGCCGTGCAGCGTCGCCCCGAGCTGGTAGCGCCACAGCAGTGCGCCGGTCCGCGAATCGAGGACCAGCAGGTTCCCGTCGCCGTCACCCGAGAAGAGCAGGTTCGAAGCGGTGGTGAGGATGCCGGCACGCGACGGGGTCGGCATCAGGAACTCCCACTTGCGCTCGCCGGTGACCGGGTCGATCGCGCGCAGGGCGCCGAACGGCTTCTCGTCGCGATTGTTCACGAGTTGCTGCGCCCCGCCAGTGAAGCGTTGCCCCGGCACGTACTCCGACTTGTAGCCGTAGAACGTGGCGCAGGCTTCGCGCGCGTTGACGAAGAACAGGTGCGTGCGCGGATCGTAGGACGGCGGCCAGAAGTTGGTGCCGCCGGTCAGGTCGGGACAGGTCCGCTCGCCCTTCTCGTCGGGCGTGTGGCCGGTTTCGAGCATCGGCCGCCCCTGCGGGTCGATTGCCTTCGCCCAGGTCGTCTGCACGAACGGCTTGGCGACGATCACCTTCCCGGTGAGCCGGTCGAGGGTGTAGTAGAAGCCGTTGCGGTTGGCAAACAGCACCGCCTTGCGCGTCTGGCCGTTGATCGGCAGGTCGGCAAGGATCGGCACTTCGGTGGCGTCGTAGTCGTGGACGTCGTGCGGCGTGAACTGGTAGTGCCACTTCAGCTTTCCCGTGTCGGGGTCGAGCACCACGAGCGAGCACGAGTAGAGGTTGTCGCCTTCGCGGCTCGGCCCGTGATAGTCGGGGCCCGGGTTGCCGGTGCCGAAGAAGACCGCGTTGGTGTCGGGGTCGTAGGCGCCAGTCACCCAGACGCCGGTGCCGCCGATCTTCCACGAGTCGCCAGACCAGCTGTTGAACCCCGGTTCGCCCGGCCCAGGGATGGTGTGGAAGCGCCACGCCCGCTTCCCGGTCTTCGCATCGTAGGCGTCGATGAAGCCGCGAATGCCGTATTCACCGCCGGCAACGCCGACAATCACCTTGTCCTTCACGACGAGCGGGGCCAGCGTCGAGGCGTAGCCGATCTTGTAGTCCTCGAGCGTCGCGTCCCAGACGACGGCGCCGGTCTTCATGTCGAGCGCCAGCAGGTGCGCGTCGAGCGTCGTCATGAACAGCGTCTCGCCGAGCGCCGCGAAACCACGATTCACCAGGCCGCAGCACGCGGTGAGGTTGTCCGGCAGTTCGCGCCGATAGCGCCAGATCTGCCGCCCGCTGCGCGCATCCACCGCCCACGCCACGTTCTGCGGGCCGGTGACGTACAGCACGTTGTCGCGCAGCAGCGTCGTCGTTTCGAAGTTGCCGAGCGTGTTGGTCTGGAACGTCCAGAGCGGCTGCAGCTTCGCGACGTTGTCCGGCGTGATCTGTGTGAGCGGGCTGAAGCGATGGTTGGCGTAGTTCCCGCCGAACGTGAGCCAGTTGCTGCCGTCGGCCTTCAACCCCTGCACCAGGTCGTCGTTGGTGATGGGGCCGGGCCCGGAGGCCTGCTGGGCGGCGAGGGTGACGCCGGCGGCGAGCGGCAACAGGAGCGCGAGGCGAGCCAGACGCGAGAGGGTGAGTCGCATGAATCGAAGTCTCCTTGTCGCTTACTGGACGGACGGGTCGAAGCCCTTGAGCGTCGCGAACCAGGCGAGCAGATCGGTCAGGTCCGACTCGCTGAGTCGCTGGACGTCGAACACCGGCATGGCCGACGCCTTACCCGCCGTCACCGCGCGCACGTCCTTCGTCAGGTAGCCCTGGATGCGTTCGCGCCCATCCATGATCTGCACCGAGAAGAGATCGCCGTTCTTGCGGACGCCGCGCACGGTCTGGCCGTTCGTGAGGGTGATGATGACCGGCTCGTAGCCCTCGAGGAAGTCTTCGGTGGCGCCGCGCACCCGCCGCACGATTGCGCCGCGCGCACGCGCCGCGCCGATGCGCGACAGGTCGGGGCCGAGGCGTCCGCCGGTACCGTCGACGCGGTGGCAACCGGCGCACTGCGCGCGGAAAACCTGCTGGCCGTGGGCAGCGTTGCCGGTGACGACGTCAGTGATGGTCGGGGCGGCGATGGTCTTGAGATACGCCAGGATCTTCCACACCTCGTCGTCGGAGGTGCGGGGACCGACGGACGGCATCTCGGTGCCTGGCACGCCGCGGCGCAGTGTGCGGAAGAGGCCGGCATCGCTGCGGCCCGAGGCCCAGACCTGGGTGAGGTCGGGACCCCGCACGCCGCGCGCGTCCATGCCGTGGCAATCGGCGCAGCGTGAACGGAACATCCCCATGCCGGCCTGAACAGCCGCGCTGTCGCCGGCGAGCGGGTTGATGGCCGGCGGTTCGGCCTGCGCGAACACCAACCCGCCGCCCGCCAGACACATTGCCGCAGCTACGAGCGCCGCCCTCACTCTGCGCATGAACCCTCCGAAGATGCGGGGATTATCAATCGGCGATCGGCAATCGTCAATCTCAGAGCGGGATGCGGTATCGAACGCCCTTCTTGCTGCCGTACATCTCCGGCGCGGTGAACTCCTCGACGAACACGCCGCCGTTGGCTTCGATGACGTGCCTGGACGACAGGTTCTGCGGTTCCAAGGTCACCTCGACGTAGCGCAACCCTTCGGCCTTGACCTCAGGGAGCAGCAACCGCAGGGCGTCGGTCGCGTGGCCATGTCCGCGCTTCCATGGAACAACGGCGTAGCCGATGGGGCCGAGGACGTAGGGGGGCAACGCTTCCGTGCCGGGCTGCCAGCGGAAGCCGATGGTGCCGACGAAGTCGCCGTCCCACATCCAGCGGCGGTAGCCGGGGAGGCGAGGGAACGTCCGTCCGTCAGGAAAGGTGAGTGGGGCGCCGCGCGCCTCGCGGTCGACGAGCGCCTCCAGAAAACCGTCGGTATCGGCCTCGATCCGAGCCAGTTCGTCGAGCCTGGCGAAGTCGCCGCGCACGTTGTCCGGCGTCCACCCCCGGTTTAGCGCAGCGACGTACGAAGGCAGGTAGTCGCGGGCGGGCCAGACCAGATGCATGCGTCACTGTACATCGGGCGGACGTGGTATCGACCTGGCTACCGACCTTCAGGTCGGCTAGCTCAGCGGCGTGCGCCGCGGCGATCACCTCGAACCGAAGCCGCTGCCGCATGGGGTGGACGATGGCGGGCAGCGGCGTCCTGCGTTGTCGGCAAATACGCGGTGAAGGTGCTGCCGGCGCCTTTCGTGGTGAAGAACGGCTGGAACAGCTGCGCCCGCAGCTCAACCGGAATATCTGTGCCAGTGTCGGCCACCACATCGTTCAGTTCGATGCGGTGCGAGAGGACCCCGCGTCCGGCCGTCTGCTAGCGATCGGTCGGCGGCGTCAGCATGCCGTCGAGCGTGACGGCGTTGCGGCTGCGCCGATAGTCGACGAGTTGCTCGTCGCTCTTCGACTCGGCCCACCGCGTCAACTGGTCGCGCTGGCGGTCGAAGGTCATGAGCGGCACGCCGAAGCCGCACGACGTCTGCACCGACTCGATCTCGGCGATGACCACCTGCCGGATGCCGGGTTGCACCGGGAAACAGCCCACGGCTTCATCCCACTCATGCGAGAGGCGCGTGACCACGCGGCCGCGGCAGTAGAGACGCAGGATCTTCGGGCGCCCGCTGAACGCGCAGAACATCAGCGTGAGCCGGCCGTTCTCGGTGAGGTGCGCGGCGGTTTCGTTGCCGCTGCCGGTGAGATCGAGGTAGGTCACGGTGCGGTCGTCGAGCAGGCGAAACGCCTCGAGCCCCTTGGGCGAGAGATTGATGTGACCAGTCGGGAGCAACGGCGCGCTGGCGACGAAGAACAGCGGTTGCTGTTCGATGAACGCCCGGTGGTCCGCCTCGAGCACCTGGTAGATCTTGCCCATGGGCCGATTGTGACATAGCAGCGCAGTCGCGGGGCGGAGCCTTCTGTGGGAACGCCCCGCGCGGAAGGGAGCGTGCGGCTGCTCAGATGAACAGCGCGGTATCGGGGTGCTTGCGGCGGACGCGTTCGGCGTCAGCCGGCTGCTCCGCGAGCATCGTGAAGTCATCGAACTCGAACCCCGGTCCAACCGTGCAGCCCACCAGCGTGAACGCTCCCGTGGAGCGGGCCGCCTGCCAGTCGTGCGCGGCCACGACGTGGGCCGGCTGCAGTCCGTCGCTGGGCAAGCCGAGCTGGTGTCGTTCGACGCGTGCGAAGTCGTGGTCAGCCGTCAGCAGTTCGAGCGGCGCCCCTTCGTAGTAGTGCCAGACCTCGTCCGAGGTGACGACGTGCCAGCGGCTGACTTCGCCGGCAGGCAGCAGGAAGTAGATCGTGGTCAGCGAGGCCCGCGCCGGACGGCCATCCGCGGGCAGGACGGTCGACGTCGAGCGGTAGATCTGCCGGTAGTAGCCCCCTTCCGGATGCGGCGTGAGGGCGAGGTCGGCGATGAGCTGTGCGGCGCGTGGATCCATGGGGCTCTCAGCGCGGCGAGGTGCCGAGAATCGAGAGATAGGCTCGCCACGGGCCAACCGCCTCGGCGTACTGCGCGGCCAACGTTCGCGCGATCTGATTGAGGTGGGTCAGGTCGTGCACCACCCAGGTGGACAGGTGCTGGCCGAGCGTGACCTGGCCGAACGCCGGATGCAGGCCGTGGCGGCTGAGGTCGGCGGCGCCGAGCGACAGTTCGTGGAGGCGGGCCAGGCTGCGCTTGCGCTCGACGTCGAAGGTGTCGAGCAGGTCGGCGAGCGAGTGCCCCTTCGACGCCTCGAACTTCGCCTCGCGATCGAACGGCGGGAACGGCTGCGCGTCGCCGTGCTGGAGGATCTGCTCGACGCGCGGAATCCAGTCGGCACGTTCAGCGTGAATCAGGTGGCCGACAACGTCGAACGGACTCCAGGTGCCGGGCCCTTCGGTGACCGTGCTCCAGCCGTCCGGCAGGTCGGTCAGGAAGGCGCGGAGGACGCCGGGGGTTCGACGGAGCAGGGTGGTGCCGTCGGACAGGGTGAACTGCATCCGTTGATCCTGCCACGGGTCCGGCACCGCTGTAGCTGCCGACCTTCAGATCGGCCCGCCGCGAACCACTTCGGGCCATCGTCGCTGTCGGTGGCGCCGGTGCCGATGGAGGGACTGGTGATGGTGTTGTAGTTCTGCGCCACGGCGGTCTCGATGGCGTGGAACGCGTCGTCGGGTTCAGGCTGATGAGCGATTCCCACGCGGCCAGCTTCACCTCGCCGCCGTCGATGCGGAGGATCGCCTGGAAGTGCTCGAGCGATTCGCGTTCGAACCGTGCCCCGTCGGGAGCCGGGACGGCGCGCGTCTGGCGACGGATGGGGGCCTCGTGGCGGCGGCCGCGACAGAGGACAACGCCACAAGAAGCGGGCTTCGCATGCCCGGATCCTAGAGAGGCGGTTGCGGGCACGGCACGCCTCACCGCCGAACCGGCCCCGCCCAGGACGCACGGCAGAGAAGCCCCGACACATCCGTCGGTGTCATCGCGTCGGGGCAAGGGCGGACGGGTGTATCGTCGCCTCAGGTCAGCGAGCGCTGGCCTTGTCCAGGGTCTCCGGCACGGCGTCCGGAAGGGAGTTGGAAATGCGCATCGTGTTGTCGTCATCCGCGGCGGTCCGTCTCGACGCCGCACGCCAGTTCGTCCTCGACGCCCCCCCCGCAGCGGAAGTCCTGATCGTTGGTGCCACGCGCGGCGCGGCCGACGACCTCGTGCGTCACCTGGCCGGCTCCCGCGGCGCCACCTTCGGCCTGTACCGCTTCAGCCTTACACAGCTTGCCGCTCGACTCGCCGCTCCGCTGCTCGCGGCAGACCGGCTCATTCCGGCTACCGCACTCGGCATCGAGGCGGTGGCGGCGCGTGCGGTCTACGACGCCGATACGGAACAGGCGCTTCGCTACTTCGGCCCGGTGGCCTCGTCGCCCGGCTTCCCGCGTGCCCTGGCCAGGACGCTCGAGGAACTGGCGCTGGCCGGCGTGCCGGCGATGCGCCTTGATGGCGCCAGCCAGGGGGCGCCTGACCTCGCGGACCTCCTCGAGCGGTTCGATGAGCAGTTCGCCGCGTCCTCCACGGTGGACCGTGCGGCGTTCCTGCGGGCTGCGACGTCGGCGGCCACCCTGCCTGGCGGCGCGTTCGCCAAGTGCCGCCTGCTGCTGCTTGACACGGCCATCACGAACGCTGCCGAGCGGGCCTTCGTTGACGTGCTCGTACGCCGCGCCCCGGCCGCGATGGCCACGGTGCCGGCGGGCGATGGGCCGACGGAACGCGCGCTGGCGACCATGGGGTCGATCGCGCGCGAGGAACCACCGGACAGCGGACTCGACCGCGTGCGGCGACACCTGTTCGCGCCAGGGGCGACGCCGGCGGGCCCGCCGCTGCGCGATGTGGAGCTGTTCTCGGCACCGGGTGAGGGGCGCGAAGCGGTGGAGATCGCGCGACGCATCCTGCGCGAGGCGCGGAACGACGTGCCGTTCGACCGTATGGCCATCGCACTGCGCGCGCCGCAGCAATACGCGGGCTTGCTCGAACACGCCCTCAAGCGCGCCGGCATTCCGGTCTACTTCGAGCGGGGCAGTCGGCGGCCGCACCCGGCCGGACGCGCGTTTCTCTCGCTGATCGCCTGCGCGCAGGAACACCTGTCGGCTCGCCGCTTTGCTGAGTATCTGTCGCTCGGGCAGGTACCGCGTGGCGACGCCGACGCGACGGTGAGTGCCGAAGTATCGCCCGCGTCGCAGGACGACGTGTTCGGTGTGCGTGCCGAACGCGCCGAGGCACAGGTACGGCAGGCCGATGACGCGGAGGAGGCCGAGCCGATGGCGCGCGCCTTCCGCGCCCCGTGGAAGTGGGAGCGTCTGCTCGCCGAGTCGCGCATCGTCAGTTCCGCTGACCGCTGGGAGCGCCGGCTGAACGGGCTGATTCGCGAGTGTCGCCTGCAGACGGCCGAACTCGAACGGACCGAGCCCGGCTCGGCGCGCGCCGGATACCTCGACCGGAAGATTGAAGACCTGCAGGCGCTGGCCGCGTTCGCGCTGCCGATCATGCGGACGCTGGCTGAGTGGCCGGCTGCTGCCACCTGGGCGGAGTGGCTCGATCACTTCGAGCGACTCGTGCCGCGCGTCCTGTCGCGTCCCGAGCGGGTGCTGCGGGTGCTGGCCGACCTGCGGCCGATGGGCGAGGTCGGGCCGGTGTCGCTCGACGAAGCGGCGCGGGTCCTGATGAACCGGCTAAGCACGGTGGAATCGGAGCCGCAGGCGCGACGCTACGGGCGCGTGTTCGTCGCCAGCCCGGCGCAACTGCGCGGCCGCACGTTCGACGTCGTGTTCGTGCCGGCGCTCGCCGAGCGGATGTTTCCGCAGAAGCCGCGCGAGGACCCGCTGCTGCTCGATACGGCGCGCGCGCTGCTGCGGGCGGAGCTGCCGATGCAGGGCGACCGTGCCGAGGCCGAGAAGCTGCACCTGCGGCTGGCCGTCGGTGCGGCGGTGCGGATGCTCTACGTGTCGTTCCCGACCGTCGAGATCGGCGAGGGGCGCCCGCGCGTGCCGTCGCTCTACGCGCTCGAAGTGTGGCGCGCGATGACCGGCCGCGTCCCGAGTGCCGACGAACTGCAGCAGGCGGCGGCGCACACCTCGAAGGCGACGCTGGCGTGGCCGGCACCCGACGACAAGAACGACGCGATCGATCCACTCGAGCACGACCTCGCGACGCTGCGCGGACTGGTGGGCGAACCGGACAGTACCGCGAAGGGGCGCGCGCACTACATCCTGCAGCTCAACGACTGGCTGCAGCGGTCAGTGCGCGAACGCTACATGCGGCCGAAGAAGCCGTGGTCGAAGTGGGACGGCATCGTGCAGGTGACAGCGCGGACGAAGCCGCTGCTCGACGCCAACCGGCTCGGCGCGCGTGTCTACTCGCTGTCGGCGCTCCAGCGCTACGCCGCCTGCCCCTATCAGTTCCTGCTCGGCGCGATCTACCGGATGCGTCCGGCCGAAGACCTCGAGCCGCTGCAGCGCATGGACCCGCTCACCAGGGGCAGCCTGTTCCATGCCGTACAGACCGAGTTCTACCGGCGTCTGCAGGCGGACGGGGCGCTGCCGTTGACGAAGGACGGGCTGGGCCAGGCGCTCGCCGTGCTGGACGGCTGCGTCGAGACGGTGGCGGCCCGTGAACACGATCAGCTTGCGCCTGCCATCGAGCGCGTGTGGCAGGACGAGATCGGCGCCATCCGCCGCGACCTGCGGCTCTGGGTCGACCAGAGTGCCCATGCCGGCAGCGGCTGGGTGCCGGTGAAGTTCGAGTGGGCGTTCGGGCTGAAGGGGAGCGCGGCCGCTGTCTTGCGCGATCCCGACAGCCGCACTGAACCGGTGCGGCTCGACGGCCGCTTCCTGCTGCACGGGTCGATCGACCTGGTGGAGGAGAAGGGCGGTGCGCTGCGTGTCACCGACCACAAGACCGGCAAGTATCGCGGTAAGGAGCGCATGGTAATCGGTGGCGGCCGCACGCTGCAGCCGGTGCTCTACTCGCTGGCACTCGAGGCCGCGCTCGACCGGCCGGTGGTCGAGGGCCGGCTCTACTACTGCACCACTGACGGCGGCTTCAAGGAGACGACCATCCCGATGACCGACATGACGCGGCGCGCCGGCCTCGAGGCGCTCGAGATTATCGACCGGGCGGTCGAGACCGGCTTCCTGCCGCCGGCACCCGACGAAGGCGCCTGCACGTGGTGCGACTTCCGGCCGGTGTGCGGTTCGGCGATCGAACGCCGCAGCCGGCGCAAGGCGCAGGAACCGATGGCCGACCTGGTGGCACTCCGGAGGAAGCTATGAGCCCGCACCCGACGCTGCGCGACCAGCACGATCGCGACCTGATTCGCCATCACCTCGACGAGACGATCGTGGTGGAGGCGGCGGCCGGCACGGGCAAGACCAGCGAACTGGTGCAGCGCATCCTGAATGTGCTGTCGGCCGGGCGCGCCCGGATCGAGCAGGTGGTGGCGGTCACGTTCACGGAGAAGGCGGCCGGTGAGCTGAAGCTGCGCATCCGCAAGGAACTGGAAAGCCTGCGGCAGCGCACGACCGAACCGATGACGCTCGCGCGCCTCATCGATGCGATCCAGCGGCTCGAAGAGGCGCACGTCAGCACCATTCATGGCTTCTGCGCCGACCTGCTGCGCGAGCGGCCGGTCGAAGCGTGCATCGACCCGGTGTTCGAGGTCCTCACCGAGCCGAAAGCCAACCGCCTGTTCAACGAAGCGTTCCAGTCGTGGCTGCACGAGACGCTGGAGGCGCCGCCGGAAGGATTGCGGCGCGCGCTCCGGCGCAGCGTCTGGTCGAAGGACCCGCGCGGCAACGAGGACGGTCCGGTCGACCGCATCCGTCATGCCGCACGCGAGCTGGCGGAGTGGCGCGACTTCACCGGCGTGTGGCGCCGCGACCCATTCGACCGCGACACCGAACTGCAGGCGATCCTTGTGCAGTTGCACGACCTGGCCGCGGCCACGGCCACGCCGCTCTCGACCCGTGATCCGCTGTTCACCGATACGGTGCCGGTTCGCGAGTTGAGCCGCGACATCCAGACGGCCGAACGCTTCAGTACCGAGGACCGTGACGGATGGGAGGCACGCCTCGCCGACCTGGCGAGCCATCGCGACTTCAGGCGGGCGCGCAAGGGGCGCGACCGCATGTTCAGTGCGACCGCCACCCGTGAAGCGGTGTGGGCGCAGTACGAGGCGCTCGGTTACGGGCTCGATCAGTTCCAGCGTGCTGCCGATGCCGACCTGGCCGCGCTGCTGCACGGGGAACTGCGTGAGGTGGTGGACGGCTACGAGCGGCTGAAGCAGCGGGCGGGGGCGCTCGACTTCGTCGATCTGCTGCTGCGGGCGCGCAACCTGCTGGCGACGCATCAGTCGGTGCGCGAGGCGTTCCAGGCGCGGTTCGCCTGCCTGTTCGTCGACGAGTTCCAGGACACCGACCCGCTGCAGGCCGAAATCCTTCTGCTGCTGGCAGCCGACGATGCCCGGCAGTCCGACTGGCACGAGATCCGGCCGGTCCCCGGCAAGCTCTTCATCGTCGGCGACCCGAAGCAGGCGATCTACCGCTTTCGGCGTGCCGACGTCGAGACGTATCGCGAGGTGTGCGAGCTCCTGGTGTCGAGGGGCGCGACGCGCGCGTTCCTGAGCACCAGTTTCCGCTCGACGCCGGCAATTCAGCGGGTCGTCAATGCCAGCTTCGCGCCGGTGATGACCGGCGACAGGGATACGCTGCAGGCGCAGTACGTCCCGTTGGCGCCGCATCGCGACGACTCGCCGTCGCAGCCGTCGGTGGTGGCGCTGCCGGTGCCCGAGCCGTACGGCAAGCGCAGCGTGGCGGCGTACGCGATGGAGGCCTCGCTGCCGGACGGCGTCGGCGCGTTCGTCTCGTGGCTGCTGCACGACAGCGGCTGGACCATCACCGAGAAGCGCTCGCGCGACGAGCTGCCGATCGAGGTGCCGATTCAGGCGCGACACGTCTGCCTCCTCTTCCGCCGTTTCCTCAGCTTCGGCCAGGACGTCACGCGGCCGTACGTGGAGGCGCTGGAGGCGCGCGGCGTGCCGCACCTGCTGGTGGGCGGCAAGTCGTTCCATGGCCGCGAAGAGGTGGAGACGCTGCGGGCGGCGCTTGCGGCGATCGAGTGGCCAGACGACGAGCTGTCGGTGTTCGCGACGCTGCGCGGGGCGCTGTTCGCGATCGATGACGAGACGCTGCTCGACTATCGCCATCGGCAGAAGGTGCTCCATCCGTTTCGTCCGCTGGCCGAGCCGCCGCCCGAACTCGTGCCGGTGGTCAGCGCGCTCGCCCTGTTGAAGACGCTGCACGCACGCCGCAACTACCGGCCGGTGGCCGACACGGTCACCGATCTGCTGAACGCGACGCGGGCGCACGTCGGCTTCGTGCTGCGACCGGCGGGCGAACAGGCATTGGCGAACGTGCTGCACGTGGCTGAACTCGCGCGGCAGTACGAGATCAATGGCGGCATGTCGTTCCGCGGCTTCGTCGACGAACTGCGGGAGCAGGCGGACGGCGGTCAGGCTGCCGAAGCGCCGATCCTCGAGGAGGGGAGCGACGGCGTGCGCCTGATGACGGCGCACAAGGCCAAGGGGCTCGAGTTTCCAGTGGTGATCCTCGCCGACATGACGGCGAAACTGAAGGGCGAGAAAGCCGATCGCCTGATCGACAAGGCCCGCAACGCCTGCTACCTGCGGCTGGGGCGGTGGACGCCGGTGGAACTGGCGGCGAACGAAGCGCTCGAAGTGGCGCGCGATGCGGCCGAGGGCGTGCGCGTGGCGTATGTCGCGGCCACCAGGGCGCGCGACCTGCTGGTGATTCCGGTTGTCGGCGACGTCGAATTCGACGGCGGCTGGGTGAGCCCGCTCAATGCCGGGGTCTACCCGTCGGCGCAGACGCGCCGGAGTCCGGTCACGGCCCCGTATCATCCATCGTTCTCGAAAGACTCGGTCTTCAGCCGGCCCGATGGCGATCCGTTCACGCCGGCCACCGTGCAGCCGGGTGTGCACCTGTTCGGTGAGGGCAACGACTCCTATTCCGTGGTGTGGTGGGACCCGCACGCGTTGTCGCTTGGCGCCGAGGCGTCGTTTGGCCTCCGCCGCGAGTCGCTCGTCACGAAGGACGTGCCGCAGTCGGTCGTCGACGAGGGGCTGCGCGACTATCAGCGGTGGCAGGCCCGTCATGCCGAAGCGGTGAGCGCCGGATCCACCGCGACACTCGAGGTGCGGACGGTGACCGAGTGGGCCGCCGATCCGTCCGTGGACCTGTCGGTCTTCGCCGCGCCGAAGGCGGCGGTGGCGCCCAGCGCGCCGGTGCAGTTCGGATTGTTCGAGGCGCCGCCCGAGCCGCCGGCAGCGCCAGCGGTGGCCGTGCCCGAGGTGACGGTGGTCGACCTGCGAGACGGCGAACGCACGGGCGGTGCCCGCTTCGGCGAACTGGTGCACGCGGTGCTGGCGTCAGCGCCACTCGGCGGCACCCGCGCCGACATCGAGTCGGCCGCCGAGGTGCATGCGCGCATCCTCGGGGCGCCGGAGGACGAACGGGACGCCGCGGTCACGTCGGCCCTGCGCGTCGCCGCGCACGACCTGCTGCGTCGGGCCGCTGCGGCAGAGGCGCGCGGCGAGGCCAGGCGCGAGTGCCCGGTCACGCTGACGGTGGGGAACGGCGCCGTGCTGGAAGGGGTGGTCGACCTCGCGTTCTGCGACGGCACCGCCTGGACGGTGGTCGACTTCAAGACCGACCGCGAGATCTCGCAGGCCAGCATCGAGCGCTATTCCAGACAGGTGGCGGTCTACGCCGCGGCCATTGCGCGAGCGACGGGCGGCACGGCGACGGGCTATCTGCTGCGAGTGTGAGCGACGGATCGGCGTGGGTCCGACATCGGTCTCAACGCGCTAGCGGCTGGGGGCTGTCTCCGGGACCAGCGTCACCACCGTGTAGCGGTCGAGCGGGAAGTAGGTGCGGAAGGTGTCGCGTACCAGCGCCGGCGTCAGGCTGTCGATGCGGGTGGCGCGCGTGATGATGTCGCGCGGGTTGCCGCCGAGCAGGTGCACGGTCTGCAGGCGCCGCAGCCAGTAGTTGTTCTGTGTCAGTGCGGTCTCGTAGTCGCGCTTCGCGCCTTCGCGCGCCTTTGCCACGAGGTCGGCCGACGGTCCGTCCGCCTGGAGGGTCTGCACCGCTTTCAGCACGCGGTCGGTCATCGCGCCGATGTTCTCGGGCGCTGCGCCGAATTGCACGGCCACATAGCCGTCGCCTCGCATCGGCAGTGACTGCGACAGGCCAACCGATACGGTGTAGGTCTGGCCCAGGTCTTCCCGTAACGAATCGCGCAGCACCGTTTCAAGCACCGACGTCGCCGCGATCAGTTTTTCCTGTTCGATGGGTTCGAACGACGGGTCGGCCGCGAAGCTGATGACCGTCTGCGCACGTGGCTCGCGTCCCTTCCGTACCTCGGCCTTCTGCAGGCCGGCGGGGAAGCGGATGCCGAGATCGGTGAACGCCGAACTGCGCGTGCCGGTTGACGGGAGGCCACCCACCCAGGTGGAGAGCAGCGGCAGCGCCGTGTCCACCTTGAAGGCGCCGACCATGAAGAAGGTGAAGTCGGCGGCGTTCGAGAAGCGGGCCTTGTAGAAGGCGAGCATCCGGGCGCGGTCGAGGCTGGCCACCTGCTCGGGCGTGAGCGGCTCGGAGGTGTAGTGGTTCTGCGTGTTCACCGCGTCCACCTTCTCTCCGAACGCCTGGCCCGGGCTGCGGCCGCGGTTGGCGAGCGACGACTCGAGTTGCCGCCGCATCAGGGCCAGCGAATCGGGGTCGTCGCCAGGCGCGGTGACGTCGAGATAGAGCAGTTGCAGCGCGGTGGCCAGTTCGGCCGGCGCCGCCGACCCGTTGATGCCGTGCGTCGCCGAGGCGATGAAGGGCGAGGCCGACGCGATCTTGCCGGCCAGCATCTTGTCGAGGTCGAGCGCCTTGATACCGCCGAGCCCAGACAGCCCGACGTAGTTGGTCGCGAAGCTCGCCTGAATGTAGTCGTCCTTCGGGGCCAGCGACGTGCCGCCCTGCGCGTACATCGTGAACAGCACCTGGTCGTTCTTGAAGTCGGTCGGCTTCAACCAGGCCTCGACGCCGTTCGAGAACCTCACGACCGTGACGCCGAGCTCGGCGATCTCGCGGCGTGACACGACCGTGGCTGGCGTCGGCGGCTGCTCGACGAGCGGTCGATCGGTGACGGCGTCGTTCCACGGTGTCACGGCGACCCGGTCAGCCGCGGCGAGCGCCGCCCGCAGGTCGGCTTCCTGCGGTGCCTTCACCGAGTCCTTTTCGGGGAGGACGGCGAGAATCACTTCGCCTTCGCCGCCGAGCCGCTGCGTCGCCAGCGTGGTGACGTCCTGCAGCGTGATCGTCGGCAGCACCTGCCGCACCAGCCGCCACTCGTATTCGATGCCCGGACTCGGCTCGTTGTTCAGGAAGTAGCCGATGTATTCCTGCGCGTA
Organism: Bifidobacterium breve; assembly: GCA_943328785.2. GTDB lineage: Bacteria > Acidobacteriota > Vicinamibacteria > Vicinamibacterales > CAVVIG01 > CAVVIG01. Next base: position 331 of record CALQBJ020000091.1, on the reverse strand, counting down.
GGAGGCGCTCTCGTTCTTGTCGCGCTCGTTGAACACGCGCTCGTAGAACGAGCGGAGCGAGCGCGTGGCGCGGTCCAACTCCGACGCCGTGAAGCCGTACTGCCGCACGCGGCGTGCCTCGACCTGGATGGCCGTCAGGCCCGCGACGATGCCGCCGTCCGGCACGCGCGCGTTCAGGCCGAACATGTCCACGGTGGGGCTGAGCGAGCCGCCACCCCCACCCGCACTGAGAAATGTCGCGTCGGGCTTGCGTGCCAGTTCACCGAAGCGGTTGTTCAGCATGCTCGAGAACAGGCTGCCGACCAGCGAGCGGCGATAGTCGCCGACGAGC
>CALQBJ020000090.1 GCA_943328785.2 Bifidobacterium breve | reverse complement strand
GGATTCCGCTGTCGGGCGACCCAGCCACCACACTCGACACCATCCGTGCAGCCGAACCACTCTTCCGCATGGGCATCGCCGCGTTCCTGCTGATGCCGACCAGCTTCCTGCTGCTGCGTCCCGCAGGACCGGCAGCGGACGCGGCGGCTGGCCGTCGGTGTCCGGGCACAGCGTCGGCGACGCGACCGTTCACGCCGGCGTGACAGGACAGAGGGAAGACGCCCGCGGCGAGAGTGCCCCGTGCGGGTCGGCTATACTGCGCCACCAGCATGCAGTACGCGTCGATCGGGAACCGGAAGAGCGTCCAGTGGCGCCGCATCGGCCTCGGCCTTGCGGCGGCAACCGTCATGACATCGGCAACCCTCGTCGCCCAGCGCGCGCCCGCGCGACAGCCTGATTTGCAGGGCACGTGGGACAACGCGACTGCGACGCCGCTGGTCCGCCCAAAGCCGTTCGCCGACAGATCGCACTTCACGCGCGAAGAGGCCGACGCCTTCGAGCGAGACAACTACAACCGCATCCTCAGCGGCTTCGCGGCCGAGGACAGGCTCGCCAGCGATCTGAACGAGACCTACCAGGAAACCGCCGACCTGAAGGTGGTTGACGACCTCCGCACGTCACTGATCGTCGACCCTCCGGACGGTCAACTGCCTCCCCCACTGCCGCAGGTGCAGGCGCGCATCGACGCGCGGCCGAAACGAAACTACGACGACCCTGAAACGCTGACGCTCGACGAGCGCTGCCTGATGGCGGTCGGCTCCGGCTCCTCGAGCGGTGCGCCACCGCTGGTGCCGAACCCGTTCGGCCAGAACCTGTATCAGATCGTCCAGACGCCGGACCGCGTGGTCATCTACGCGGAGATGGTGCACGACGCGCGGGTGAATCGCCTGAACGGCACCCACCTGCCGCCGTCGGTCAGACAGTGGACGGGTGACTCGATTGGACACTGGGACGCCGACACGCTCGTCGTCGACACCACGAACTTCAGGCGTGAGACCCACTACCGCAACTCCGGCGAGCGACTGCACGTGGTGGAACGGTTCACACGCACGGCGCCGGATACGCTCCGCTACCAGGTGACCGTCGAGGACCCGGACACGTGGGCCGTGCCGTGGACCGCCGCGATCCCCTTCAAGGCAACCGCCAGCCAGATCTTCGAATATGCCTGCCACGAAGGCAGCCACACGATCGAATACTTCATGCGGGGCGCGAGGGATGAAGAGCGGCGCGGCGTGAAGCCGAACCGCTGAGGCGCACGTCGGGCGACGGGCCCGATCCGGGTATGACGCTTGGTAATTTTGGTGGAAGGACTTGAATTTGGAGGCGCCGCCCGGATTTGAACCGGGGGTGGAGGTTTTGCAGACCTCTGCCTTACCACTTGGCGACGGCGCCGTTCAGAGCCCTGAAACGAGGAACGGGCCATGAAGGCCCGCGCTTACGCCCCAGTTGCGAGGCGAGATATGGAGCGGGAAACGGGATTCGAACCCGCGACTTCGACCTTGGCAAGGTCGCACTCTACCACTGAGTTATTCCCGCTCGCCAGAAAACCTAAAGTACCACACGCACCCGCTCAGCTACAACCCCGACGAGCACTTCCCGTCGTTTTTTTTACCGAGGGGCTACACTTTCGCGGCGCGAAGGACCTGCGCTGCTTCCTCCGGTGAGGTGGGGTTGATGTAGAAACCCGTTCCCCATTCGAACCCGGCAGTGCGCGTCAGCTTCGGCATCAGTTCCACGTGCCAGTGATAGTACTCGGCACGCGTATCCGAAAACGGCGCGCTGTGGATGACGAGATTATACGACGGATTCTCGAGCGCGCGGTTCATACGTTGCAGCACCGACTTCAGCATCCGCGCCAGGCTCTCGTAGGCCTGTCGCGGCGCCTCCTCGAAGCGCGACCCGTGGCTCTTCGGCAGCAGCCAGGTCTCGAACGGGAACCGTGGCGCATACGGCGCCAGCGCCACGATGTCGGCGTTCTCGTGAATGACGCGCCGCCCCGACGCAATCTCCTGCCGGATGATGTCGCAGAAGACGCAGCGTTCCTTCTGCTCGAAGTGGCGGCGGGCCCCCTCGATTTCCTCGCGCACGAAGTCGGGCACGATCGGCAGCGCAATGAGCTGCGAGTGCGAGTGTTCGAGCGTGGCACCGGCCGACGCCCCGTGGTTCTTGAACACCAGCACGTAGCGGAAGCGCGTGTCCTTCTTCAGGTCGAGGACCCGTTCGCGGAACGCCCACAGCACCCGCTCGATCTCCATCTCGCTCATCGTCGCGAGTGTCTTCGAGTGATCCGGCGACTCGATGACGACCTCGTGCGCGCCAATGCCGTTCATGCGGTCGAACATCCCCTCGCCTTCACGATCGAGGTTCCCCTCGACCTGCAGCGCCGGGAACTTGTTGGGGACGACGCGGAGGTCCCAGCCCGGGCTGTTCGGCGGCTGGCCGTTCTGACGGAACGCCAGCACCTCGGGCGGAGTCATGTCCTCGTGACCGGCGCAGAAGGGGCAGTAGTCGCCCGCGATGACGGTGGACGGCTCGACACGGAAGTCGTTGGGACGCTTCTGCCGGTCGGTGGAGATGATCACCCAGCGACCGGTGATCGGGTCTTTGCGCAGTTCAGGCACGTGTGGAATTACGATTTTACGCTAGGGACACAGGGGCCGCGTCTGCCGAAATTACGGCTCACCGCATTCCGGCGTCGAAGGCATTTGCGTACACCTCCACGCTCGGCCCCTGCTCGCCCAGCGCAATAGCCACGACATCGAACCGGCACGGGCGTTCGACCAACCGCTGGCGCAGCAGGAAGTCGTGCGCCGTCGCCACCAGCCGCCGGCGTTTCGTCCACGTCACCGCATCGGCGCCAGAGCCGTAGTCGGCGCCGGCTCGCGTCTTCACTTCCACAAAGACCACGGTCGGACCGTCGAGCGCGATGATGTCGATTTCGCCACCGCGGCACCGATAGCGCCGCGCAACAATCGCGTACCCGCGCCGTTCGAGCTCGGCGCACGCGAGGTTTTCGCCGATTTCTCCGAGGGTGACGCGGGCGCGAGTCATGGGCGCCGCTGTGCGGAGCAAAGGTCGCGCCCGGCGGCGCCACCTGCCGCGCGTGGCTTCAGGATGACGTCGACGCCACCTCGGTAAGAGCCTCGTCGAACAGCCGGACGGCGGTGTCGGCCTCCGCCGCGGTGAGCACCAGTGGCGGACAGAAGCGCACGGTGTTCCGCCCGGCGCCAAGAATGAGCAGCCCGCGCCTGAACGCCGCATTCACCACCGCGTTCCTCACCTCCGGCGCGCGCTCTTTCGTCGTGCGGTCCTTCACCAGCTCCACGCCGACCATGAGCCCCCGGCCGCGCACATCGCCGATGAGCGGGTGCTTATCGACGAGCGCGGTCAGCCCCGCCTTCAACCGCTCCCCCACCACCGCCGCATTGCGAATGAGCTGCTCGTTCAGCAACCGGATCGTCTCGAGCGCCGCGGCGCACGCGACCGGGTTGCCGCCGAAGGTCGACGCGTGGGCGCCAGGAGGCCACGTCATCAGCGCCGCACGCGCCAGCGCCACGCCGAGTGGCAGCCCCGACGCAATCCCTTTCGCAATCGCCACCATGTCGGGCTGGACACCGCTGTGCTCCACCGCGAACATGCGACCGGTGCGCCCCATGCCCGACTGCACTTCATCGACCACCAGCAGGATGCCGTGGCGCGACGTCAGGTCGCGCAGTCGCTGCATGAACTGGTCGGGGGCCACCAGATAGCCGCCCTCGCCCTGGATCGGTTCCACCACCACCGCCGCCACCTCGTCGGGCGACACGAGCTGCACCAGCGTCTGCTGTTCCAGCGGATCGAGACACTCGGCGGCACAGCGGTCCGGCGTCGCGCCGACCGGACAGCGATAGCAGTCGGCAAACGCCGCGTGCGTCACACCCGGCACCAGCGGCCCGAAGCCGCGCCGCTGCACGGTCTTGCTGGCCGTCAACGACAACGCGCCCATCGTCCGCCCATGGAAGCCGCCGAGGAACGCGATGATCTGCTGCCGTCTCGTCGTGTAGCGCGCCAGCTTCAGGCACGCCTCGATCGCCTCGGTGCCGGAGTTGCCGAAGAACGCACGTACGGGCCCGTCCATCGGCGCGACTGCGGCGAGTGCCTCGGCCACCTGCACCTGCAGCTCGTAGTAGAAGTCGGTGCCCGACATGTGCAGGAACTGCTGCGCCTGCGCCGTGACGGCGCGCACCACGTCCGGATGCGAGTGCCCCGTGGCGTTCACCGCGATGCCGGCGGCGCAATCGAGGAAGGTGTTGCCGTCGACATCTTCGACGGCGCAGCCGGAGCCGCGGGCGATGACCAGCGGATATCCGCGGGTGTAGGAAGGAGAGATGACCGCCGCGTCCCTGGCGATAAGCGCTGCGGCTTTCGGTCCGGGGAGCGGCGTTCGGATGTCGGGCACGGCCATGTGGACCCTCCCGTTGAATGTCGGAACCCGTCTACTTGCGCTTCCAGCGTGTGCCGGCGGCTGAATCTTCGAGAAGCACGCCGCGTGCCGCCAGGTCCTGGCGAATGCGGTCGGCCTCCGCGAAGTCGCGGGCACGACGAGCTGCGTGCCGCGCCTCGATGAGCGCCCCAATCTCCTCGACCGGCACCGGCGGCTGTTCGTCTTCCGCCTGCCGCAGCGAGAGGATGCCGAGCACCTGGTCGAACCCGTCGAACGCCTGCCGGATAACCGGCGCGTCGCCAGCGCCGAGCTGGCCCGCGTCCACGGCCGAGTTCAGCGACCGCACCAGTTCAAACATCGCGCCGAGGGCGGCGGCGGTGTTCAGGTCGTCGCGCATGGCATCGCCGAACTGCGTCCGCGCCTCGTCCACACGGATCGCAATCTCCGGGTGCGATCCCGGCGCCGTCACCGCCGCCACGCGCGCGAGGCAGTCGGTGAGGCGGCGTAGCGCTTCTTCAGCCTGCTGCAGGCTCTCCCACGTGAAGTTCAGCTGCTTGCGGTAGTGCGACGACAGCAGCAGATACCGCAGCGCCGACGCGCGGTATCCCGCCTTGACGACGTCGGGGATGTTGCGGACGTTCCCGGTCGACTTCGACATCTTCTCGTCGTCGACGATCAGGTGCTCGCAGTGGAACCAGAAGCGCGAGAACTGGTGCCCGGTCGCGCACTCGCTCTGGGCAATCTCGTTCTCGTGGTGCGGGAAGATCAGGTCGACGCCGCCCGTGTGGATATCGATCGGCGGCGCGCCGAGCACCTGCAGCGCCATGGCCGAGCACTCGAGATGCCAGCCCGGACGCCCAGGCGTGCCGCCCGCCACTTCCCAGGAGGGCTCGCCCGGCTTCGATGCCTTCCACAGCACGAAGTCGCGTGCGTCGTCCTTGCCGTACTCGTCCGAGTCGACGCGAACACCAGGCTTCATCCCCTCGTGGTCGAGATGCGCCAGCTTGCCGTAGTCGGGCATCGTCGAAATCTTGAAGTAGATGGAGCCGTCGCTGCGGTAGGTGTGCCCCTTCTGCTCGAGCGCCTCGACCATCGCGCCCATGGCCGCGATGTTCTCCGGGTCGGTGGCGCGCGGATTCGATTCCACCGGTTCGAGCCCCATGGCGGCCGCGTCCTCACGGAACGCCGCGATCCACTGGTCGGTATACGACCGCAGGTCCATGCCGGCCTTCTGCGCACCGATGATCGTCTTGTCGTCCACGTCGGTGAAGTTCATCACGTGGTGGACGGTGTAGTGCTGGAGGTGGCGCAGCGTGCGCCGCAGAACGTCCACGCACACGAAGGTGCGGAAGTTGCCGATGTGCCCGCGCGCGTAGACGGTGAGGCCACAGGTGTACATCCGGACCGTGTTGTCGGGTCCGGGCGTGAACTTTTCCTCGGCTCGGGTCAGCGTGTTGTACAGGCGCATCGGGCTAGCGGGATTCTACAGTGAAAGGCGCGCGAACAGGAGGCGGGCGCGGTCGCAGTCAGCCTGGATCTGCGCCGTCAGGGCGTCAAGCGACTCGAAGGCCCGTTCGTCGCGCAGGCGCTGCACGAAGCCGACCCGGATGGGCGCGCCGTACAGGTCGCGATCGAGGTCGAAGATGTGCGTCTCGATGGAGACGCGTCCCGAATCGTCCACGGTCGGCCGCACGCCGATGTTGGTGACCGAGGAGTAGACGATGCCGTCGAGGGTTGCCGTCGTGGCGTAGACACCGAAGGGCGGCAACAGTTCGTTTGGCGTCTCGACGTTGGCCGTCGGGAACCCGATGGTCCTCCCGCGCTGCGCCCCTTGCACCACCGTGCCGTCGATGAAGTACTGGTGCCCGAGCAGCGCCCCCGCTTCGTCCACGCGCGCCTCGTTAATGAGCCGGCGCACACGGGTGCTGGACACGACGAAGTCCTTGTAGCGCACCGGGTCGATCTTCTCGGCGTTGAAGCCGTAGCGCGCGCCCAGCGTCCTCAGCAGGCTGAAGGTGCCGGCCCGGTCGCGTCCGAACAGGAAGTTCGCGCCGACCCACACCTCCGACACGTGCAGCCAGTCGACCAGCACCGCCCGCACGAAGGTTTCCGGATCCCACTGCGACAACTCGTGCGTGAAGCGCACGATGGCGGTGCCCTGCACGCCGGCCGACGCCAGCGCCTCGAGCTTCTGCGCCTTGGTCATCAGCAGCGGCGGCGCCTTGTCGGGGCGCACGATCCGCGGGGGATGCGGGTCGAACGTCATCACCACCGACGTGGCGCCACGCTCCGACGCGACGCGTTTCACCCGCTCGAGAATCTTCCGGTGCCCGCGGTGGACACCGTCGAAGTTCCCAAGGGCGAGCACGGGATGCGACCAGCGCTGGGGGCGCAGATCTTCCGGGAAGTGGATGACGTCCATGACTGCTGTGCGACGAGGGGCCGCGACCTATACCACCTCGAGAACCAGCCCATCATAGGCCAGTTCCACACCCGTCGGCAGGCGCGCGCACGTCTCGACATACGGCAGGTCGTGGCAGACGTGCGTGAAGTAGGTGCGGTCCGCGCCGACGCGTGCCGCAGCCTCGAGCGCCTGCTCCAGATTGAAGTGCGTGGGATGCACCTTCTCGCGCAGCGCGTCGAGCACCAGCGTGCGCACCCCCTTGAGCAGCGGCCACGACTCATCCGGAATCGCGTTGCAGTCGGTCAGGTAGGCGAACGAGCCGATGCGGTAGCCCAGAATCGGCCGGCGCCCGTGCATCACCGGCACCGGGACGATGTCGAGCCCGCCGAGGGAAAACGGCCCGACGATCGTCGAGAGCGAGATCTTCGGGAGGCCGCCGCCCTGGGGCGTTGCCGCATCGAAGATGTACGAGAACGTGTGCCGGAGGTCGCGCGTGGTCCGCTCGTCGCCGTAGGCCGGAATGGCGCTCTTCTGGATGACATTGAAGCGGCGTACATCGTCCAGTCCAAGGATGTGATCGGCGTGACTGTGCGTGAACAGGATCGCGTCGACGCGGCGCAGCCCGAACCTGAGCGCCTGCTGCCGCAGGTCGGTCGAGGTATCGACCAGCACCTGTCGCACCGCCTGCGAGAACGGCGTCGCCGCCGCCGCGGCGTCGAGCCACTCGATGAGGATCGACGGCCGGCTGCGCGTATCGCGCGGGTCGGTGGACTGGCAGGTGCGGCAGTCGCACCCGATCATGGGCACCCCGTGCGAGGTGCCGGTGCCGAGCATGGTGATTCGAAGGTTCACGGGTCTTTGATCTTACGGCACCCGCCCCGTCCGCCGCTCCTGCGCTCGGTTGCACACGACGGCGCAACGCCCGCCACCGAAGGACGCATCGCTCGCGCGACGGAAGTTCTCAGGCTTGAGGACTTCCGCCCACGGACGATTGGATACGGTGAACCGCTGATGTCCAGCGGTGTGCGAGTCCTGACAATGACGAGAGAACGGCGCACCGAACGTGGAAGCATCCTGATCTTGACCGCCCTGAGCATGGTGAGCCTGCTGGGGATGATTGCCCTGGTGCTCGACGGGTCGCGCATCTACGAAGAGCGGAATCGGCTCTCGTCGGCTGCCGACGCCGCCGTGCGGTCGGCCGCCCTCGAACGCCGCCGCGACCCGAACGCCAACCTGATGGCGTTCGCCAACCGCGAGCTGGCGCTGCATAGCATCGACCCGGCCACCACGTCTGTCGTGCTGTCTTCGCCGCCGACGACCGGGCCGTTCGCGGGCCGGAGCGGATATCTCGAGGCCACCGTGTCGCGCACGTCGGCGACGATGTTCGCCTCCATCCTCGGGGTCGTGTCGATGACGTCGACGGTGCGCGCCGTCGCCGGCACCACGAGCAGCCCGTACTGCATGATCACGCTGGCCCCCGTCGGCAGCAGTCGTTACGGCCTGAGCCTCGGCAACTCCACGCTGTCGATGCCCACGTGTGCCATCGGCGTCGCCGGCGACCTCGAGGGCCACAATCCGAACTCGACGATCGCCGCGTCGGCCGTCACCATCGGCGCCGGCTACTGCACGGGAAGCTGCAGCAAGATGGGCACCGTCACCGTGAACGCGCCACCGCCGCTCGACCCGTTCGAAGGGCAAATGGCGGCGGTCAGCCACGGCGCCTGCGCCGCCGCACCAGCCACCGGCATCATCCCATCGGGCGCCTGCTATTCGATCCTCAACGTGACCGGCACCCGCACGCTGGCGGCCGGCACCACCTACTTCACCGGACCGATCACGCTTGGCAACAACGCCACGCTGACCGGCTCTGGCGTCACCCTGGTGCTCGACAACGGTGCCAGCATCGCGGGCGGTAACCACAACACCGTGCGACTGAGTGCGCCGACCACCGGCACCTATCCCGGCGTCGTCATCTACCAGCCGGCGTCGAACACCAACCCGACGGCGCTCCAGAACAATTCGACCGTCGATCTCGATGGCGCCGTCTACATGCCGACCGCCGACTTCTCGGCGCAGAACAGCTTCAGTTCCACGTCCGACTGCACGCTCTTCGTGGTGCGCACGTTCAGCATCGATAACGGGAACGGCGCCATGAGCAACGCCTGCACCACCTTTGGCGGCTCGCCGGCCCTGAGCGTCTCACTCGCCGAATAGCGCGCTCGGCGTTACCGCGCAGCGCAGCACCGGCCGAGGCGACTACAATTGCGGGCGCATGATCACGTCAGCTCCGGCAAGGAGGCGCCTCCTTGCCTCGCTCTGCTTCGCAGGGTTTCTGTTCGTTCCTTCGGTTGCTTTTTCCCAGGTTCCCGCGTCGCCGGCGGCTGCCGCCGGCATCAACGGTCCGCCCGCGCCGGTGCCTCCAGCCATGTCGGTGCGCGACGAGCAGGGGCGCATCACGATGCGCGCGGTGCGGATCGACAAGCCGCTGACGCTCGACGGCCGGCTCGACGAGGACATCTACCGGCGCACCGACCCGACGAACGGCTTCATCCAGCAGGAGCCGCACGAAGGCGAGAAGGCGACCGAGGACACCGACTTCTGGGTGTTCTACGACGACAAGAACCTGTATCTCGCCGGCCGCATGTGGGACAGCCACCCCGAACGACTGCAGGCGAACGAACTGCGTCGCGACAACCGGAGCATCGGCCAGAACGACAGCTTCAGCGTGTCGCTCGACACCTTCTACGACCGGCGCAGCGGCTACTACTTCCAGACGAACTCGCTCGGCGGCATCCGCGACGCGCTGGTGGCTGACGAGCGCAGCGGTAACAACTTCGATTGGAACACGGTGTGGGACACCCGCAGCGCGCACTTCGATCAGGGCTGGACCAGCGAGATGGTTATTCCCTTCAAGTCGCTGCGCTACCGCCAGGGTGGCGACCAGGTGTGGAGCGTGAACGTCCGCCGCATCGTGCGCTGGAAGAACGAGACGTCCTACTTGTCGCCGGTGCCGGCGTCGTATGGCGGACCGGGCGCCACGCGGTTCAACGTCGCGGCGACGCTCGTCGGCATCGAGGTGCCGTCCGCGTCGCGCAACCTCGAGCTGAAGCCCTACGCCATCTCCGAGCTGCTGACGAACAAGGTGGCCGCCGCGCCCTATACGAACGACCTCAAGGGCGACTTCGGCGTCGACGCCAAGTACGGCATCACGCGAAGCTTGACGCTCGACTTCACCTACAACACCGACTTCGCCCAGGTGGAGGAAGACGAGCAGCAGGTGAACCTCACCCGCTTCAGCCAGTTCTTCCCCGAGCGTCGCGACTTCTTCCTCGAAGGCCAGGGGCTCTTCCAGTTTGCGAGCGTCGGGGCACGCGGCGGTGGTGAAGGCGGAGGCGGCGCCCCGAACGAGACCCCGCTGCTCTTCTTCAGCCGGCGCATCGGCCTGCAGAACGGCGTGCCGACGCCCATTACGGCTGGCGGACGCCTGACCGGACGCCTCGGCGGGTTCAGTGTCGGCCTGCTCGACATCCAGACGGCGGAAGACATGCTGGCGAACGCCCAGAGCACCAACTTCTCCGTCGTCCGCGTGAAGCACGACATCCTGCGGCGCAGCAGCATCGGCGTCCTCGCCACGAACCGCTCGGTGGGCACGTCGGGCACCGGGTCGAACCAGGCGACCGGTGTCGACGCCAACTTCGGCTTCTACGAGAACCTGAACATCGGCGGTTACTTCGCCGGCACGCAGTCGGACGGCCGCGACGGCGACTCGCAGAGCTACCGCGCGCAGTTCGAGTACAACGCCGACCGCTACGGTGTGAACTACGAGCGGCTGAAGGTGGGCGAAGACTTCAACCCCGAGATCGGCTTCCTGCGCCGCGAGAACTTCCGTCGCCACTACGGGCAATTGCGGTTCAGCCCGCGGCCGCGCCGCCTGCGCGGCGTCCGGAAGCTCTACTACGAGGCGAACCTCGACTACATCGTCAACAACACCGACGGCCAGATCCAGTCGCGGCTGTCGCAGGGGACGATGAAGGCGGATTTGCAGAGCGGGGATCAGGTTGAACTGAACTACAACCGCAACTACGAGGCGTTGACCACTCCGTTCGAGATCGCGAAGGGGGTGACGCTCGCGCCTGGCGGCTACGGATTCAACGATGTGGACGCGCTGTACCGGCTGGGGCCGCAGCGACGAGTGGCGGGCGACCTGCGCGTCATCCGCGGCAACTTCTACAGCGGCACGCGGACGGACGTGAGCTACTCGGGCCGAGTCGAGCTGACGCCGCGGCTGTCGCTCGAACCGCGGGTGTCGGTGTCATCGGCGAAGCTGCTCGAGGGCGACTTCGTGACGACGTTGCTCACCAACCGCGCCACATTCACCCTCACACCGCGCGTCTTCGCCAGCGGCCTCGTGCAGTACAACTCAAGCACGAACGCATTCTCGACCAACGTTCGCCTGCGCTGGGAGTACCGGCCCGGGAGCGATCTGTTCGCGGTGTTCAGTGAAGGACGCGACACGACGCCGAACGCGCGCGAGCCGCTGCAGAACCGCGGCTTCGTCGTGAAGTACACGCGCCTGTTCCGCTTCTGAGACTGACGTCGCGGCGGACCTGACGGTCAGCAGCGACATCCGCGAGCCCTGCCCCGCCCGACCCTCCCGCCTACGGCTGGATGATGCGCTTGCCGCCGTCCGCCACCTGGACGAAGCGCTGGCGCAGCTCGAAGAGAAGCTGTTCGAGCAACTGCCGCTCCTCGAGCGTCAGGTTCCCCTTCGTCTTCTCCTCGAGCAACGCGAGGATGTCGATCATCTGCCGGGCGCCTTCGAGATTCGGCTCCGACAGTTTCTGCCCGTTGGGTTCCGGCACGTCGCCGAAGTGAATGGCCGCGGAACTGGCCAGTGAAAAGACGAACTGCGTGAACGAAATGTCTGCCATGTGATGAAATGACCCTGTGTTTTCATCCAGTTTACCAAACTCTCCCACCGCCGATGCCGCGCGCGAGTTCGTCCGGCTGATCGAGATCATGGCCGCGCTACGCGCGCCGGACGGCTGCCCCTGGGACCGAGAACAGACCATCGATACGCTGAAAAAATACGTCCTCGAAGAGACGTACGAACTGCTGGAAGCGATCGACCAACACGACCATGACGCCCTGCGCGAGGAGTTGGGCGACGTTCTCTTCGAGGCAGTGTTCGTGGCGCAGCTCGAGCAGGAGGCCGGGCACTTCACCATCGCCGACTCGGTGAAGGCGGTGGCCGACAAGCTGGTGCGGCGCCACCCACACGTGTTCAAGCGCGACGAGGGCGAACCGGCGCTCGAGACGGCTGGCCAGGTGAAGGTGAAGTGGGAAGAGGTGAAGGCGCAGGAGCGCGGCGGCCAGCAGAAGCCGAAGACGCTGCTGAGTGGCATCCCCGCTGCCCTGCCAGCGCTGCTGCGCGCCTACCAGATCGGGTCGCGGTGCTACGCAGTCGGCTTCGACTGGGACAAGCCGGCCGACGTCATCGAGAAGATCCGCGAGGAGGTCGAGGAGGTGGCTGAAGTGGTCGCGTCGAACGCCACGCTCGACCACGCGCGAGCCGAAGAAGAGATGGGCGACCTGCTCTTCTCCATGGCGCACCTCTCACGTCGGCTGGGCATCGAACCCGAGACCGCGTTGCGCAAGGCGAACGACAAGTTCACGCGCCGCTTCACCGCGATGGAGACGCGCATCGCCGCCCGCGGCGGCACGATGGCCGACATGGGCATCGAGGCGCTCGAAGCGGAGTGGCAGCAGAGCAAGGCCGAGGAAAAGGCCGGGTAGGGCTGGCGCGACTGTCGCGCAGTCCTCAGAACTCGATGAGCAATCCGGCGGACGGCACGAACGGCAGCATCGACTCGAACGGGTCGCCGGCCTGGAGGGTGCGCCGATTGACGCCGGGCCGCACGAAGCGCTCGTTGCGGTGACCCAGCACATTCAGCAGTTCGACCGAGCGTCAGCCTCCCCTGCCGGTGCGGAAACGGGCGCTCGCCGACGTGCGGTCGCTCAGGTGATACGTGGCGAAGGCATTGACGGTGTGCCGCTGATCGAAGTCACCCCGGAAACGCTCGCCCGACACCGCGTCGGTGTGACGCGAGAATCCGAGCGCATACAACCAGCGCGTCGTCGTCGACGCGGGGACGAACAGCGTGCCTCGCGCGCCCACCACCTCAGCGGCCGCTGGCGCAGGAGAGCCGTTGCTCGCTGCCGGCGGCCTGCGTCCAGCGCGCCTCGGTGCCGCCGTCGAACATGCCCCGCCGCGTCGCCAGGCGGCAGTGCACGACGAGCCCTAGAGGTCGTGCTCGCCCGCTGTGACCCCAGTGAACCGGAAGCGGCCACCGGCGTCGGTGATGACGATGGCACCGGTCGATTGCAGTCGGCCCGTGACCTGCTCGAGCGGCGAGCCGCCTTCCGTGTCGACGACGACGCCCTGGATTGTGCCGGTGGCCTACCCGTAGGCAGGCACCGCCAACCACACGACGAACCCGAAGACCATTCAGCTTCACGACACGACTCGCTGGTCGCACGTCACGAAGGACGAAGGACACGAAGGTCGAGAGCCCTGATAGCACGACGCGGCGGATGCCCTCTCGCAGGACCGGCACGTTGAAGTTGACGACGAGACCGACGTCACCTCGACCACGAGTGCGTCAGCGACGAGGATGTCGACCCGGTGGTGGCAGATGACACGCCCGCGATAGAGCACTGGCAGTGGCTTCTCCCTTGCGTAGCGCACCCCCGCGGCGTCCCGCTCAACCGTAAAGTCGCACCCTATCCGCTTACATCTGCCGTCGCGGACGAACCTGCAGCGGCGGCCCGTGGCCGGCAAATGTAGACACACGCAGCGTGCTGCCGTCGGTCTCGACACTCACGGCACCGTCACGGTCGGTCCTGAACAGTCGCGTACCAACATCGTCATAGCGGTGCAGCACCACTGCGGAGGGATGCCCGAAGTTGTTGCTGCGACCGACACTCACCACCGCGACGTCGGGCCGGAGCGTCTTCAGGAACGTGGCCGAGCTCGACGACAGGCTGCCGTGGTGCGGCACCTTCAGCACGCGCAGCGGCGACGGCTCGACGCTCCCGGCGATCTCGGCTTCCGGCACGCGGCCGATGTCGCCGGTGAAGACGAACGACACGTCACGCCAGCGCAGTTCGACGACGATGGAGTCGTCATTGCGGACCGCCTGCCGTTCCCAGTCCGCTGGTGCAGGATGCAGCACGCGCACCTCCACGTCGTCCACCACCACGCGGTCGCGCGGCTGCACGATGGTCCGCCGGATGCCGGCGCCGGACGCCGCGACCTCGATCCGCGTCAGTGCCGTCAGCGGCGGCACCGGAATTCCCTCCCAGAGATCCCACGGCCGGAACTCGGCCATCACCGGCAGCGCGCCGCCGATGTGGTCGGCATCGCCGTGCGTGAGCACGAGCGACGACAGGCGCCGCACACCCAGGTGCCGCAACACCGGCGCCACCACCCGGTCGCCCATGTCGAAGCTGCCGCTGCCAGGGAGTCCGCCGGTGTCGATGAGCATCGACTGCCCGCGCGGAAACCGGACGAGTGCCGCATCGCCCTGCCCGACGTCGATGAAGGTAACGCGCAGACGTCCGTCGCCACGCCGCTGCCACGGCAGCGGCGGCGCAAGAGCAATCCAGCCGCCGAGCGCCATCGCCGCGCCGGTACTCCCCACACGCAGCCACCACCACTCCGGCGTGCCCAGCGTGAGGCCCGGCCGCGCACGCACCCGCCAGCCCCACCAGGCCAGCACCAGCGCGCCGTAATACATCGCCACGGCCCATGCCGCCGTGGACGGCACACGCCATGTCGCCCACGGCGCGAACGCGACGAGGTCCGCCGAGCGGACGAGCCCTTCGGCGCTGGCATACGCCAACCAGCCTGCGGTGCGCGCGCCCGCTGGCCACAGCGCGTGCAGCGGT
>CALQBJ020000089.1 GCA_943328785.2 Bifidobacterium breve | reverse complement strand
CGCGCTCCACTCCTGAATCGCCGTCTCGGTGGCGTCGGCCTCGTCGCGACCGACGCCGACAGAGCCGACCGTGATGCCGGCCTGCGCCGCAATGGCCGTGTCCACCGCCACGCTCACCACCGTGCGCCCGGGCGCGTTCTGCCGCGCTTCGATGCGCGCACGCAGCACAACCTCGCACATCGGAAAGGTGACGGTCGAACCGGAGAGTCCCGGTGCCAACCCGCGCCCCTTCGCCATCGTCGTCAGCACCTCGGCGCAGCGGCGCGAGAGGACGTCGGACGGCAAGGGTGACCCGAAGTCGAACAGTGCGCCGCTCATGGCCTTCGATCCTACCGCACTGCCAGCCGCGCGGCTGCTCTCGCGACGGTGGCGGTCCAACCAGCCACGGAGTCCACCCGTCCGCAGGGCTCGATGTCAGTCGCGCGTAAATGAACGTCGACGGCGTCTCGTAATGCGGAGTGAACGATGATGCTGACAACCACGGTTCGCTGCCCGCCGCGCTTCGCCACCACGATGCTGCTCTTCATCCTGCTGGTGTGTACCGTCGCCGTTGCCGAGCCTGCCGCGCAGTACGGCCGCAGGCGGCGTGAGCCACGGCTCTATGAGAACCCGAACAGCGGCATCGCACTGCGGCAGTGGTTCCCGAACGCCACCGCCGTCTCACCGGTGGAAGGCACGCCGCCGCACATGACCATCTCCGGACCACCCCCACGCCAGGGAGGCACGCCGACGGTCCTTGGCTACGCATTCTGGACGACGGACCTCGTGCCGAGCGAAGTTGGCTACCACGGCCCGATCAAGATGCTGGTGGGGCTGACGCCGGCCGGCCGACTCACCGGCGTCGTCGTCGACTCCGACACCGAGCCGTTTGGCTACTTCTCGGTCGAACCCGCGGAGTTCGGCGCGCAGTTCGCCAGCAAGAGCATCCTCGATCGCTTCCGTGTCGGCGAGGATGTGGATGCGGTTTCGCGCGCGTCGATCAGCGTGGGCAGCGCCACGCGCGCGATTCGCGACAGCGTGCGCATCATGGCGCGTGCCCTGCTCAACCCCGCCGACGTGAAGTGACGGCCGCCCGGCCGGTCTTACCTGTTACTTCGGCGCGATGGTCAGCTTGTGCGCCTGCGCCTTGTCCACCGACTCGCGCGTGAACGGCAGCGGGAAGTAGACCCCGTCGGCCAGGTGCTCGCGCAGGTTGCCGTAATACGGGCTGCCCGGCTGCGCCGACTGGCCGGGCGCGTTCGTCGCCATGGTGGCGTCGACGTTCGACAGGTCGATGATGCGGCGGAAGTTCGCGCCGGTCGCGTTGACCGAGTTGAAGCCGCCGGGCCGCTCGATCGGCTTCAGGTCGAATGCGTCGACGAACATGTGCGGCAGCGTGCTCTCGTTGATGCGGCCGTAGCGCCACTGGGCCCAGTCGGCGCCCCAGTCCTTCGAGGCGCGCTCGATGGCTTGCAGCAGCCCGGCCTCGGCCAGCGCCACGCGTGCAGCGCCCTTGGCCTCGACCGCCTTGCGGCCCGCCTCGCTGGTCGACCAGCGGACGTAGAGGGCGCCCGGCACAGAGGCCTGGCTCAGGATGTGGTCCCAGCCGTCGATCATCGCGCGCGCCTTCTCGGCGTCGGCGTTCTTCGCGGTCCACCCCTTGAAGATCGGCACATCGCGCTCGGCCATCAGCGAGTAGGCATCCTGCTGCACCTGCTCCATTGTCTCGATGGTGAACTTCTCACCCTTGGCGATGCGCTGGTCGAGCATCTGGCGGATGCGGGTGATGCGCGCGACGTCGACGTCGGTGGACGTGCGGTAAAGCACGGGCCGCCCCTTGTAGTCCTTCGGGTGGGAGTTATCGTTGGCGGTGGCGATGTAGCCGCGGGCCGGGTTGAACTCACGCGGCAGGTCGGAGCGGAACCCCTTCCATTCGTACTTGCCGGTACCGGGCACCGGGAGACGGCCGGTCCAGCCATCGCGGTCGGGAGTGAGCCCGCTAACCTGCAGCGCGATGTTCCCCTTTTTGTCGCCGCAAATCAGGTTGTGCGTTGGCACCTTCCAGAACATGGCGCGCTCGAAGAAGTCTTCGCAGCTCGGCGCCTGTGCCAGCTTCAGGCTGCCCTTGAATGCGGCGGTGCCCGGTTCCTGGTTCACCGACTTCGCCGCGAACGCCAGGTGGTTCACCGCGTCCTCGTAGAACACGGGGCCGTGCTTGGAGAACTTCAGCTCGACCGTGCGCGGCTTCTCCTCGCCCTTCACGCGAATCTCTTCGCGGACGATCTGCATCGGTTCCCAGGCGTCCTTGAACTTCGTCTGGTTGGCGTCGGCCGGGTTCGTGCTCTCGACGACGACGTCGACCATGTCGGTCCCGGCGAAGGTGAAGCCCCACGCCATGTTCTCGTTGTTGCCGGCATCGACGCCGACAAACGGCGGTTCGCCGCCACCGATCACGTTCCAGCCCGGCGCGTTCAGGTGCACGAAATACCGAAGCGACGGCATCTCGATGGTTCGATGCGGGTCATTCGACAGCAGCGGCAGGCCGCTCGGGGTGTGCTTGCCGCTCACCACCCAGTTGTTGCTGCCGTCCATGTCCTGCAGTTCGGGCGTCAGGCGCGCCGACTGCAGCGCCGGCAGGAGTGCGCGATACGGTTCCACGATTTCCGGCGACGGCAGGGCGCCCGGGGCGAACGGGTTACCGTCGCCCTTGCGCGCCGCCGCCAGGAGCTCGTCGGTGAACCAGTTCAGGTCGAGGCCGTCCGGCACGACCAGCTCGTCCCACGGGTCGGGCGCGGCGCGACGGTTGGCTTCCTTCACGCCGAGCTTCTTCGCGCTGAGTGCCAACTGGATCTCGTTGATGCCGTGTCCGCTGGTGCTGTCGATGGCCAGTTGCGCCCAGCGCAGCGTCAGCGTCTTCGCTGTCCACGGTTCGGGCGTCAGGCCGGTCAGTTTGAATTCAACCGGCAGGTTGTCGGCATTGGCCTGCACGTAGGCGTTGAGGCCGTTCGCCCATGCGGTGAAGAACCGCTCGGCGTCGGGGTGGTAGCTGCTCCACTCCTTGGCGTCCCACGGGCCGCGGAACATCATCAGGCGCGTGCGCGTGTCGTAGGCGACGGCCTTTGGCCCGAACAGCTCGGCGAGACGCCCTTCATGCCAGCGCCGCCACATCTCGAGCTGCCACAGCCGGTCCTGCGCCATCACGTAGCCCTGCGCGAAGAACAGATCGTCGTCGTTCCTGGCGTAGATGTGCGGGATCCCTTGCTGGTCGCGGATGATCTCCACCGGCGCCTTCAGTCCGGCCAGGCTGAGCGTACCGTCGATGACGGCGAGCGATTGATTCGCCACCTCGTCGAGCGACGCCGGCGCCTTGGCGGCGACCGGTTCGGGCGACGAGCACCCACTGAGCAACAGACCGGCCGCCAGGACAACGCCGGCAGCACGAACGGGAACGATGGACATCAGGACCTCCGCAGTCACGGCAGGTGACAGGCGCGCGCATGATGACCTCCGCACGACCGGACTGTCAAACGGGAGCAGGCCTGCCCCGCCAGCCTCGCCTGCCAGACCTGCCCTCCGCGTGCGACAATTCCGTCCAGTTCCTTGTCAATTTTTCCTTCTCAGAGGTGCAGGATGAAGCAGTCGTTCGTCATCGTTGGCACGGTGGCCACCGCCGTCGCCATGGTTGTGTCACTCTCGGCCCAGAACCCGGCGCAGGCGCCGGCCGCCCCGGCCGCCAAACCGCGCGGCGCCACCGCCCCGCCCGAACAGTCGGCCGTCAAGCCGGTCAATTTCCTGCCGAACCCGTACGAGACCGTGCGCAACTTCGGCCCGCTGCCGAACGGCCGCAAGTGGGGTTCGGTGAGCGCGGTCGACATCGACCCGGACGGCAAGAGCGTCTGGGCCGCTGACCGCTGCGGCAGTAACTCGTGCGCCGGCTCGACGGTCGACCCGATCATCAAGTTCGACTCGAACGGCAACATCCTGAAGATGTTCGGCGCCGGCCAGATTCTCTGGCCGCACGGCATGGACGTCGACAAGCAGGGCAACGTCTGGGTGGTCGACTCGCGCGTGCCCACCGCCGACGAGTTGAAGAAGTTCCCGGACTGGGCGAACAAGGGGAACACCGTCACCAAGTTCAGCCCCGACGGCAAGGTCCTGCTGGTGCTCGGCACCGGCGGCAAGACCGGCGCGCCGCCCGCCGCCTTCACCGAACCGAACGATGTGGTGATTGCACCCGACGGCAGCATCTTCGTCTCCGAGTCGCACAGCGCGCAGTTCATCGACGAGCCGACACCTGACGCGGTGGGCCGCATCTCGAAGTTCTCGCCCGACGGCACGTTCATCAAGAGCTTCGGCACCTACGGCTACGGTCCGAGCCAGTTCCGCGGTCCGCACTCGCTGGCGTTCGACTCGAAGGGGCGGTTGTTCGTCGCCGACCGTGGCAACCGCCGCATCCAGATCTTCGACCAGGCGGGGAAGCACCTCGACACCTGGTACCAGTTCAGCCGCATCAGCGGTATCCACATCGCCGCTGACGACACGCTCTATGCGATCGACTCCGAATCGGACGACAACTTCAACCCGGGCTGGCGCAAGGGGCTCCGCGTCGGCAGCGCGAAGACCGGCGAGGTGTGGTACTTCGTGCCGGAACACGTGTCGAAGCAGGCGTCCGGCATGGGCGGATTCGGCTCGATGGGCGAAGGGGTTACCGCCGACGCACAGGGCAACGTCTACGCCGGTGAAGTCGGCCCGATCCAGGGGCTGACGAAGTTCGTGCCAAGACTGAAGAAGTAAAGGCTGGTCGGGCGGGTGAGGCAGGTCGGGCAGGAAGGCAAAGAACGGCTGCGCCTCTGGTCCACACCCGCCCCTCCCGCCCTACCGGCCTACCGGCCCCGCGCTCCCGTCCGCGATCTCGAGCCGTTCCATCAGCTTCGCCAACCCCTGACGCGATACGCCCAACTCTTCCGCCGCGCGCGTCCGATGCCCCGCGGCCCGGACCAGCGCCGCCTGAATGAACGACCGATCGAACGTCCGCCGCGCGGTGTCGAGGCGGAAGCCCGCGGCTGACGGCACTGGACCGAAGTGGCCAGGCAAGGCTGACGGCGGAATGACACCACGCTTCGGCGAGCGGACAACGAGCGAGGCGAGCACGTTCTGCAGTTCGCGGATGTTTCCCGGCCAGTCGTGGCGTGCGAGCGCGGCGAGCGTGCCTTGCGCCAGCGTCGCCCGGCTGCCGACCCGCTCGGCGGCGTCGCGCCAGAACAGCTCGGCTAGCATCACGATGTCGTCGCGCCGCTCGCGCAGCGGCGGCAGCGCGATGCGGATGACGTCGAGCCGATAGAGCAGATCGAGCCGGAAGCGGCCGGCTACTACCTCGTCGCGCAGATTACGGTTGGTGGCGGTGACCAGCCGGACATCGACGCGGCGGCAGACGTTCTCGCCCACCCGGCGAATCTCGCCCTCCTGAAGCGCTCGCAGCAACTTGGCCTGCGCCCGTGCCGACAGCTCGCCCACTTCGTCGAGGAACAACGTGCCGGTGTGCGCCTCCTCGAACACGCCACGCCGTTCGACGGCCGCACCCGTGAACGCACCGCGTGCATGCCCGAACAGCTCGGACTCGATCAGGTCCTCCGGAAGCGCCGCGCAATTCAGCGTGCAGAACGGACGGTCGCGCCGGATGCCGAGCTTGTGCAGTTGACGCGCGACGAGCTCCTTGCCCGAACCGCTCTCGCCCTCGACGAGCACGGCGAACGGCGCCGACGCCGCGCGCTCGACGGCCGCACGCACACCAGCCATGACCGGCGACACGCCGAGCAACTCCGAGGTGCGCGGCACACGTTCCGCCCGCCGGCGCGCCACCACACCGCTCAGCGCCGGCCCTGCGGCCGTGGCGCCAGTGGACAGCAAGACCGCCACAGCTGACGGATTCCACGTGGACGCCGGCAGCCACGCCACCATGAGCACCCCGACGATCTGACCCGCGTATCGCACCGGTACGCCCGCCGTGGCCCGCTCGCCGCCGTGATGCGGCAGCACCAGTTGCCCTGCCGTGAACACGCGCTGCGCCTGCTCCGAATCGATGCGCCCACCGTCCCCACCGGCCGGTACCAGCGCCCCCTCTTCGAGCGCGAAGAAGGCGACGCCCGCCGCGCGCAGGCCCGCACGCAGGCGGCCGCATACCGCCACGAGCAGCGCGGCGTCCTCGTCCGCCGCCTGACAACAGCGCAGGAGTTCGACGATGTCGTCGGCGGCAGGCGCGGCGTGTAGCGCCTCGGGTCGCCGTGCAGGCGCGAAGAGCCGCAGCGCCGCCAACCCCGCGCGGTCGGCTCGCTGTTCAGCCGCCAGTACCGGGTCGGCCGCCGTGAGCAAATCGCGCAGCAGGTCGAGGCGGGCCACGAGCAGCGCCGGCAGCGTGCGCACCGTGACACGCGACATCCGCGCCAGCAGCAACTGCGCCGGACCTCGCTCGCCCCGTCGTCTGGCAACCTCCGCACGCAGCACCCGCACCGATAGCGTCAGCGCCGGGGCATGCGCCGCCCGCGCGTGCTGGAGTGCGGCGAGTGCCGTGGCGTCGGCCTGCGCTTCGTCGCCAGCCGCCAGCAGCGCCGCCGCGCTGGCGTGGCAGGCCAGCGCGCCGAGTTCGGGGTCGGCCAGCGCCAGGGCGCTTTCACGTGCCCTCGCGGCTTCCGCCACCGCGTCGGCCACACGGCCGCGCCCAATCGCCACCTGACTCTTCACAACGCCGATGCGCACCCGCGCAGCCGCCGCGAGGTCGGGCTCGGCGTCGAGCACCACCAACCGCTGCCAGGCATCGCCGTACCGCCCCTGCCAGTACAAGCACGACGCCAACGCCAGCGCCGCGTCGAGCGGGGCCTCAGGGCCCGCACTCTGCGCGGAGGCGAGCGTCGTCTCGAGCAGCAGTTCCGCAGCCGGCAGACGTCCTGAGGCGATGAGCAGTTCGGCGCGCAGCACCGCCAGACGCTGCAATCCGCCCAACTCGCGCGCCAGGCTCCCCCAGCGCCGGGCCTCGTCCAGCAACGGTTCCGCGTCTGCAAGGCGACCACGCCGCAACAACGACTCGATCAGGCAGAGCGCGCACTGCAACGCGCCGAGCCACTCGCCTCGCCTGGCGAGGCCGTGCATCGCCTGCCGCGCCGCACGCTCGCCTGGCTGACAGCGGCCTCGCCGCAGTGCCGCGCGGGCGGCGTCGAGCTGACGCCGCAGGCGCGTCACCTCCCCTGGCGCCGGCCATCGCCGCGCGGTGTCGTCGGACCTGCTCTCCATACCGTGGGCCTCGTCGAACGCCGTGGTCTGTTCCGCGGCCCGCCCCCCTCGCACCGCTTCGCTCGGACGTCGCCGGTCCGCCGCAGGCGCCGGCACGGGAGCCCTCGCCGGACCGAACAGCAACTGCTCGAAGCGGCCGGCCAGCCCTTGCGCACGGCGCGCCGCCGTGGCCACAGCCCTGCGCTGCTTCATGGCCACCGACTCGGGACAGACCGACGCCTGCAACGCCTCGGCCCTGACCCGTTCGAGCGGCACGGTGTGGACGCGGCGCACCGGCGCGGCACCGGCAAAGATGACGATGTGCGGCCGACTGACGTCGAGCGCGGCATGGAGCACGGCTCGCCACCCACCCTCCACATCGTCGTGCGCAAACACCGCCAGCGTGCGCCCCTGCAGCAACGGGCGAACGGCGTCGCTGTGCAGCGCGGCATTGAGCGGGACGTAGCCGGCCAGCCGTGCGCTGCGCGCCATCACGCGAACCGCCGCGGGCATCCCGCCACCCTCAGGCGCCCAGAGCGCCAGCGCAGGCAGACGATCAGTGCCGCCGGCGCTGAAGATGTCGCCGAGCGCGGCTAGCCGTCGATCGTGATGACGTAGCACACCGAGCAGCGCCGGGTCCGCGTCCACCTCGGCGGCGCCAGTAACGTCGGCGGGCAGGCCGGCCGACGCGTCGGGCAACAGCACCGGCCGTTCGGCGCGACAGCCGATCGATGCCACCGCCCCCGCACCAGGCGAGCGGCCATTGGCGACGAGGAACCTGAAGGCGCGCGCCAGCGCCTGCTCCGCCGCGGCCGCAGCCCCTGGCCAGTGCGACTGCGCCGCCCAAGCCTCGAAGCGCTGCGTCTCGGCCAGCACGCCGTAGTCGACCAATTGCGCGAGCGACGGATGCGCGATTTGCGCGAACCATGCACAGCGCTCGGCCCAGCGCGCTTGCTCCGTCGGCCCTCCTGCCGTCGACACGACGACGGAGACACGTTCGCCCGTGGCGAGATCGATCGCGTGCCCGCGATCGTCGACGGCAAACCGATCGGCGATGAGTTGCAACGTAACCCCCTGCGAGGAGACACGGAGTGCAAGATCTCCGCCCAGCTGTTTCAGGCCTGATCACGCGGGTCCGCGCTCGGGACCAGGCAGATTTTTCGGATAGAATATCGCCTAGATGCTGCGCTTTCTCACGGCCGGCGAGTCCCATGGACGCGCCCTCATCACCGTCCTCGAAGGTATTCCGTCCGGGCTCGCGATCGACTTCACGGCACTCGGCACCGAACTCCGGCGCCGCCAGGGCGGATATGGTCGCGGTCGCCGCATGGTCATCGAAACCGATCGTGCCGACATCATTAGCGGCGTCCGCCACGGCGTGACCACGGGTGCGCCGATCTCGCTGATGATTGCCAACAAGGACTGGGAGAACTGGCAGCGGACGATGGCCGTGGAAGGACCACCGACGGCCGAGACGCCCGGCCACGACCGCCCGGCCGTCACGCGGCCGCGCCCCGGCCACGTCGACCTCGCCGGCGTCGTGAAATACGACCACACCGATATCCGCAACGTCCTCGAGCGCGCCAGCGCGCGTGAAACGGCGGCGCGCGTGGCGGTCGGCGCCATCTGCAAGCAGTTCCTCGGACAACTCGGCATCCGCATCGTCTCGCACATCGTCAACATCGGATCGGCGTCGATCGGCAACCCGCTCGCCGTGACATTCGAGGACGTGCTGGCCATCCCCGCCGACTCCGAGTTGAACTGCGTCAATGCCGACGTCGAACAGCAGATGAAACGCGTCATCGACGCGACGAAGGAAGCCGGGGACACCGTCGGCGGCAGTTTCGAGGTGATCGTGCGCGGCCTGCCGATCGGGCTCGGCAGCCACGTGCAGTGGGACCGCAAGCTCGACGGGCGTCTGGCCCAGGCGTTGATGTCCATCCAGGCGATCAAGGGTGTCGGCATCGGCATCGGCCCGCGTGTGGCCGACCTGCCCGGCTCGCAGATCCACGACGAAATCCTGCCGCTCTCGGGCGCAACCACGCACCCCGAAGTGCCGGTGAGCCGACCGACGAACAACGCCGGCGGGCTCGAAGCCGGCATCACCAACGGTGAGGACCTGCGCGTGACCGGCTACATGAAGCCGATCGCCACGCTGATGAAGCCGCTCCGCTCAGTCGACCTGAATACGCTCGAGGTCAGCCCGGCGGCCATCGAGCGCAGCGACACCTGTGCCGTGACCGCCGCGGGCGTCGTCGGCGAAGCCATGGTCGCCATCGTCCTCGCCGAAGCCGCGCTCGAGAAGTTCGGCGGCGACTCGATGCCGGAGATCCTCTCGAACCTCGAGCACTACCGCACCCGCACCGCCGCCCGCTTCGCGCACGACTAGCGACCTGCGACTAGCGGCCGACGCCTGACCTGCGCCTTGCGACTAGCTGACTGACGACTACATGATTCGGCCATTGATGCGCTACGGCGCGAACGTCCTGCACCATCCCGCGCGCCCCGTGACGGAACTGACACCGGACATTGATCAGCTCCTGACCGACATGGTGCAGACCATGTATGCGGCGCCCGGCATCGGGCTGGCCGCACCGCAGGTGGGCGTGCCGCTGCGTATCTTTGTCATCGACCTGTCGATTGGCCGCGACCCGCATGGACTCATCACGATGATCAATCCGGAGTTCGTCGAGCGCGACGGAATGCAACTCGAAGAGGAAGGGTGCCTCAGCGTGCCAGGGTTCGAAGCCACGGTCGTGCGTCCGCAGCGGGCTGTCGTGAAGGGGCTCGACCGCGAGTGGAACCCGGTTCAGCTCGAGGGCACCGGCCTGCTGGCGCGGGCGTTCCAGCACGAAATGGATCATCTCGACGGCACGCTGTTCGTCGATCGGCTGCGCGGTATCAAGCGCGACCTGATCGTGCGCAAGATCAAGAAGCTGGCGAAGGCCGGCAAGTGGTGAGTGGAGCCGGATTGAAGGTGCTGTTTCTCGGCACGCCGCAGTTCGCGGTGCCGACGCTCGACGCGATTCTCGCCTCGTCGCATACGGTCGTCGGCGTCGTGACGCAGCCGGACAAGCCCCGTGGGCGCGGCCAGAAGGCGTCCGACGCGCCGGTGAAGGCACGCGCCAGCGAGCGCGGCCTGCCGACGCTGCAACCGCCGACGCTGAAAGACCCGGACGTGCTGGAGCAGATGCGTGCGCTGGGCGCCGACATCGGCGTGGTGGCGGCCTACGGCAAGATCCTGCCGCAGGCGGTGCTCGACCTTCCGCGTCTCGGCATGATCAACGTGCACGCGTCGCTGCTGCCCCGCTGGCGCGGCGCCGCGCCGGTGCACCGCTCGGTGATTGCGGGCGACGGCAAGACCGGCGTCACGATCATGCGCGTCGTCAAGGCGCTCGACGCCGGTGCGAAGCTCACCACGGTGGAACGGCCGATTGGTCCGGAGGACACGAGCGACGAGGTGGAACGCGACCTCGGCGCACTCGGTGCCGCCCTGCTCGTGCAGACGCTCGACCGCCTGGCGCTCGGGCCGATTGAGGAAGTGCCGCAGAACGAGGCGCTAGTCACCTACGCGCACCGCCTCACAAAAGACGATGGGGTTGTGGACTGGGCACAGGCCGCGTCGTCCATCCACAATCAGATCCGTGGCCTGCACCCATGGCCGCTCGCCTTCTCCTACATCGACGGTCAGCGGCTGATTCTGCGCCGTTCGACCTGGTCAGCCGAGGACGCGCCTGCCGAACCGGGCACGATCGTCACGGCACACGGCGACGAACTGCGTATCGCGACCGGCGCAGGCACGCTGGTCGTGACCGAACTGCAGGCCGAAGGCCGGCGGGCCAGCCGCACGCGCGACTTCCTCGCTGGGCGCAAGCTTGCGCCAGGCCTGCGCTTCGCGGCGCAGCCATGATCTCGCCCGCGCGCGTCGCCGCCTACAACATCCTGCGGCGCCTGTCGGACGGGCGCTCCGACCTGCCAGCCGCCGTGGCCGCTGTGCGCGACGCGCTGAAGGACGAACGCGACCGCGGCCTCGCCACGGACATCGCCACCGGCACGATGCGCTGGCGCGCGACGGTCGACCACCTCATCGCGCACTACGCGAAGCGCCCCATCGCGAAGCTCGATTCGGAAGTCGTCGATATCCTCCGCCTCAGCATCTACCAACTGCTGCACCTCACACGGGTGCCGGCCTCGGCGGTCGTCGACGATGCGGTCGACCTGACGAAGCGGGCCGGGAAGAAGAGCGCGTCAGGCTTCGTGAACGCCGTGCTGCGTAGCGTCTCGCGCAACCGGAGGGCGTTGCCGCTGCCGCCACGCCCCGACGACGAGTCGAACCGCACAGCGGCGATCGACTACCTCAGCCTCACGCTGTCGCATCCACGCTGGCTGGCCGAGCGCTGGCTCGACCGGGTCGGGCTTGCGCGCGCCGAAGCGTGGATGCTCTTCAACAACGAGCCCGCGCCGCTGACCATCCGGTCCAATCCGCTGCGAACCACCCGCGACGAACTGCTGGTGCGCCTGGCCGAGATCGGTGTCGAGGCGCACGCCGCACGCTTCGCGCCGGACGGCATCGTGCTCGACAAGGGGAGCCTCCGCGAGGAGGCGCCGCGCGGCGAGTTCGTGATGCAGGACGAGGCGTCGCAGCTCGTGGCGCTGCTGGCCGGGGCCGAGCCTGGCCCGCTCGTGCTCGACACCTGTGCGTCACCGGGCGGCAAGGCGACGGCGATGGCGATGACGCTCGGTATCGGCGAACGGCTGATCGCCTGCGACGTGCGCGAGCGGCGCATGGCGCTGCTGCAGCGGACCGTTGCGGCCTCCGGCGCGCTGAACGTGCGGCTGGTCCAGGTCGACGTGACGAAGCCGCTCCCCTTCCGCCCCGATTTCTCCACCGTCATCGTCGATGCCCCCTGCTCTGGGCTCGGCACGTTGCGCCGCGACCCGGACATCCGGTGGCGCCGCAGCCCCGACGACCTGCCCGCGCTGGCGGCGGCACAGTTGACCATGCTGGCCAACGCGGCCGGGATGGTCCGTCCGGGTGGACGGCTCGTCTACGCCACCTGCTCGAGCGAACCCGAGGAGAACGAAGCGGTGGCGGCCGCCTTCCTGGCGTCGACGCCGGACTTCCGGGCCGTTCCGGCCAGTGCCGCGCATCCGGCCCTCTCAGCCGACGTCGTGGACGCCCGCGGACACCTGCGCACTGAACCCGACCAGCACGGTCTCGAACTGTTCTTCGGCGCGGTCTTCGAGCGCGCCGGGCAGTTGTAGTACGCTCTTGCCGTCCATGGCCTTCAGGTCCCGCGTCTGGGGCGCGGGTAAGTTGCTGCTGCTCGTCGGTGCGCTCCTTGCCACCTACGTCCTCTTTGCTGCCGCAGCCATGCGCGTGGCCCTCAAGGCCCGCGAGGTCAAGGTTCCCGATCTCACCAACCGCACCGCCAACGATGCGACCGCTGTCGCCGGCGAAATCGGACTGTCCGTGCGGCTCGACGACACCAGGCGCCCCGATCCGAAGATTGCCGCCGGCCGCGTGCTGGCACAGGATCCGCCGCCCGGCACCATCTCGCGCGAACAGCGCAGCATCCGCGTCTGGCTCAGCACCGGCCCACGCGCGGCCATCGTGCCAGAACTGACCGGCCAGACTGAACGAACGGCGCAGATGCGGCTGACGCAGGACGGCCTCGATGCCGCGACGGTGTCCGAGATTCGCTCCGCGTCGTTCGGCTCAGACGTCATCGTCGCCCAGGACCCGCCGCCGAATACGCCCGGTGTGCAGGTATCGCTGCTCGTGAACCGCGCCGAACAGTCGACCAATTTCGTCATGCCCGACTTGATCGGGGTGAACGGCGAACGCGCGGCGACGTTACTGCGCGGGCACGGCTTCCGCGTGGCGGTGGTGGCGTCGAGCCCCTATCCGGGCGTCGCCGCCGGCATCGTGCTGCGTCAGAGTCCACAGGCCGGGTTCCAGATTGCCCCCGGTGAACCGATATCAATCGAGGTAAGCAGGTGAGCGTCCAGATCGCCCCATCCATTCTGTCCGCCGACTTCGCCGCCCTGGGCGAGGCCGTGGCGACCGCCGAACGCGGCGGAGCCGATCTCATCCACATCGACGTGATGGACGGCCACTTCGTGCCGAACATCACCATCGGTCCGCTCGTGGTGAAGGCGCTCAAGCGCGTCGCCACCAGGCCGCTCGACGTGCACCTGATGATCGCGGAGCCCGACTGTTACATCGAAGCGTTTGCCGAGGCCGGCGCGGCGATGATCTCGGTGCATGTGGAGGTGCTGCCGCACCTGCACCGCACCGTCCACGCCATCAAGGCGCTCGGGGCGAAGGCGGGGGTCGTGCTGAATCCGTCGACGCCGGTCTGCGCGATCGAGGAGATTGCGGCCGACGTCGACTTCGTCCTCGTGATGTCTGTGAACCCGGGCTTCGGCGGCCAGTCGTTCATTCCGCGCAGCGTCGAGAAGATCGCCGCCGTGCGCGCGCTGCTGAACCGCTCGGGCAACCCGGGCGCCGAGATCGAAGTGGACGGCGGCATCGACATGAAGACCGCGGCCAGGGTCGTCGAGGCGGGCGCGCGGATTCTCGTCGCCGGCAACGCGGTCTTCGGCACGCCGAATCCCGAACAGGCGACGCGCGACCTGAAGGCGCTGGCCAACGGGGTGCTGACGGGGCACGGCGGTCGGTGACCGTCCTGCCGCCGCCGTCGCGCGTGCGGGTGCGCTACGCCGAGACGGACAAGATGGGCGTCGTCTACTACGCCAACTATCTGGTCTGGTTCGAGGTCTCGCGCACCGACTGGCTACGCCATTCCGGCTGGAACTACGTCGAGATGGAAGCCGAAGGCTACCTGCTGCCCGTCGTGCAGGCCCACTGTGCATATAAGCAGTCGGCGCGCTACGATGACGAGATCGAGATCCTGGCGCGCGGGACGCTCTTGTCCCCCGTCCGGATCCGGTTCGACTATGACGTGAGGCGCGCGGCGGACGCGGCCCTCCTCGCTGAGGGCTACACCGTGCACGCCTCGCTGGGTCCGCAGGGAAAGCCGAGGCGACTGCCGCCCAGGGTCCTGCCCATTTTTTCGCGAGAGTCATGAAGGCATTTGTCACCGGCGTCGCCGGATTCATCGGGTCCACCCTCGCCGAGCGGCTGGTTCGCGCCGGGGATGATGTCATCGGCATCGACTGCTTCACCGACTACTACCCGCGTGAGGCGAAGGAGCGGAACCTCGCGTTCCTCCGGACCGCCCCGAATTTCCGCTTCATCGAGAGCCGGATCCAGGACGCCGACCTCGGCCGGTTGGTCGCCGATCGGACCCATGTGTTCCACCTGGCCGCCCAGGCCGGGGTTCGGAAGAGCTGGGGACGGGATTTCGACGTCTATACAACGAACAACATTGAAGCGACGCAGATGCTGCTCGAGGCCTGCGTCGGGACCGGCATCGAACGGCTCGTCTATGCGTCCAGTTCATCGGTCTACGGCGACCTCGTCGCCATGCCGATGCGCAAGGATGCGCTGCCGCAGCCGGTCTCGCCCTACGGCGTGAGCAAACTGGCGGCGGAACAGCTCTGTTACCTGTATTTCGTAAACTTCGGCGTGCCGACCGTGTCGCTGCGCTATTTCACGGTCTACGGACCGCGCCAGCGGCCAGACATGGGGTTCCACAAGT
>CALQBJ020000088.1 GCA_943328785.2 Bifidobacterium breve | reverse complement strand
GTGCTCGAAGCCGAGCGCGTGCCGAAGTCGAAGAAGCTGATGAAGTTGCTCGTCGACACGGGAGTGGACCAGCGGACGATCGTGGCCGGCATCGCCGAGGCCTACGAGGCCGAGGCGCTTGTCGGACGCACCATCACCATCGTCTTCAACCTGAAGCCGGCGAAGCTGATGGGCATCGAATCGAACGGGATGGTGCTGGCCGGCAGCGCCGAGGGTGGCAAGCCCTTCCTGGTCGGCTTCGACGAGCCGCTGCCGCCAGGTTCGCGCGTCCGCTAGCGCGCCGGCGTGATGCAGGCCATCGCCGAACGCTACGTCCATCTCGTGCTGGCCGTCGGCCAGCACGACGCGGTCTATGTCGACGCGTACTACGGACCGCCAGCGTGGCGCGACGACGCGGCCGCCGCGCGGGTGCCGCTCGACGTCCTGCTCGAACGCGGCCATGGCCTGCGGGCCGACCTCGACGCTGAATCCGCAGCTGATGCCGATGGTCAGGCGCGCCTCGCGTTCCTGCGCGGACAGGTGCGCGCCGTCGTGGCGCGGATCGAACAGCTCTCCGGTCGTCGCTTCTCGTTCGACGAGGAGTCGGCCGCGCTCTACGACGCGGTGGCGCCCACCCATCCTGAGTCGTACTTCGCCGACACGATCGCACAGCTCGAGGCGCTGGTGCCAGGCAACGGGGCGCTCGCCGACCGACTCGACCGATTCCGCCAGCAGTTCATCGTGCCGGCGCACCGCCTCGGGCCGGTGTTCGACGCGGCCATTGCCGAGAGCCGGCGCCAGACGCGAGAGCGCATCGCGCTGCCCGCCAGCGAGCGGTTCGAGGTCGAGTTCGTCAGGGACAAGCCCTGGGGGGGCTACAACTGGTACCAGGGTGGCTACCGCAGCGTCATCCAGGTGAACACCGACTTGCCGGTGCACGTCGACCGCGTCGTCGATCTCGCGGCGCACGAGGGCTACCCCGGGCACCATCTGTTCAACCTGCTGATCGAGCAGCGCTTCGTGCAGGAGCGCGGATGGATGGAGTTTACGGTCTACCCGCTGTTCTCGCCGGAGTCGCTCATTGCTGAGGGGACCGCCAACTTCGGCATCGAGGTGGTGTTCCCGGGCGACGCGAGGGCCCGCTTCAACCGCGACGTCGTCATGCCGCTCGCTGGGGCGCCACTGGCGCTGGCCGACGACTATGACGCCGTGATGCTCGTGTTCGCTCAACTGTCATATGCTGGCAACGAGGCAGCTCGAGCCTACCTGGACGGCACCATCGATCGAGCGGCGGCAGTCGCGTGGCTCATGCAGTACGCGCTGATGTCGCAAGCCAGGGCGGAGCAGCGGACGCGGTTCATGGACGCCTATCGTAGCTACGTCATCAACTACAACCTCGGGCAGGACATCGTGCGTCGCTATGTCGAGGCACTCGGCGGCACCCCGGAACGGCCGGACCTCCGCTGGCAGTTGTTCCTTGCCCTTCTGCAGTCGCCGCGACTGCCGTCCGGACTCCAATGATCGATTCTCATTGCCATCTCGCCGACGACGCGTTCGCGGCCGACCTCAGCGAGGTGATCGAACGCTCGAAGGGCGCCGGCATCGAACGCGTGCTCGTCATCCTCGAGGCGGCCAATGCCGAGGAAGAAGCGCAGGCGGAAAAGACGTTCAGGCTATGGCCCGTCGTGCGGGCCGCGGTCGGCGTCCATCCGCACCATGCCAAGCAGTTCGCGGGCAACGCTCTCGGCGCGGTCGATGCGGTGCGCACGCAGATTGCGCGGTTACCGTTCACCCGCGCCATTGGCGAGATCGGGCTCGACTATCACTACGACCTCTCGCCGGTGCCGGTGCAGCAGGCGGTCTTCCGCGCCCAGATCCGCCTGGCGCGGGAACTGAAACTGCCTGTGGTCATCCACACCCGCGAGGCCGACGCTGACACCATCGAGGCGTTGAAGAGTGCCGGCGGCGGGGAAGTCAAGGGCGTCTTCCACTGTTTCACCGGCGGCGCCGACCTCGCGAAGGCGGCGCTCGACCTCGGATTCCACCTGTCGTTCTCTGGCATCCTGACGTTTCCGAACGCACAGGAATTGCGGAACATCGCCCGCCAGGTGCCGCTCGACCGCCTGCTGATCGAGACCGACAGTCCGTACCTGACGCCGGCGCCGCATCGCGGCGAGCGGAACGAGCCGATGCGGATGACGCACACCGCCAGCACGCTGGCCGCGCTCAAGGGAATTTCTGTGGACGAGCTCGACACAGCCACGACGGCGAACTTCCACGCGCTGTTCCGCCCGTGATAGAGTCCTAACCTGAACCACGTGGAAAAAACTCCGGTACTTTCGCAGATTTTCGAGCCGATCCGCGCCGATCTCGAACTGGTCGATCGCGAGTTCGTACGCCAGATCGAATCCCAGGTCGCCATCATCCCGACGATGGGCCGCTACATCCAGCAGGGGGGCGGCAAACGGGTGCGTCCGGCGGTCCTGCTGATGTCGGCGCGACTGCTCGGCTTCACGGGCGAGCGGGCTATCCTCTTTGCCGCAGCGGTCGAGTTCATCCACTCCGCGACGCTGGTTCACGACGACATCATCGACGAGTCCAACCTGCGCCGCGGCCGTCCGGCCGTGCATGCGCGCTGGGGCAACGACGTCACGGTCCTGCTCGGCGACTACCTCTACATCAAGTCGATGTCGCTGGCCCTCACGCACGACACGCTCGACATCGTGCGCGTGCTCTGTGATGCCACGCTGAAGATGATCGAGGGCGAGATCTACCAGCTCACGAAGAACGGCGACGCGGCGATCACCGAGGACGAACACTTCGACATCATCCGCCGCAAGACCGCGTTCCTGTTCGGCGCCTCGTCGCAGATCGGCGGCATGCTCGGCGGAGCGAACAAGGCACAGGAAGAGGCGCTGCAGCAGTACGGCTTCAACCTGGGGATTGCGTTCCAGGTGGTCGACGACCTGCTCGACTTCACCGGCGACTACGAAGCGCTCGGCAAGCCGGTCGCGGCCGATCTCGTCGAAGGCAAGATGACGTTGCCGCTCATCCACCTGCTACAGCAGCCCGGTCATCGTGGCGGCGAGATTGTGCGCGAGATCATCGAGAAGCGCGCGGCGACGAGCGAGCAGTGGCAGGAAGTGCTGGGCCTGCTGCGCGAACACCGGTCCATCGAGTACGCATCGCGGCGGGCGGTCGAATTCGCGGAGCTGGCAAAGAAGCAACTGCAGCTGTTCCCGCCAAGCTCCGAGCGCGAGGCGCTGCTCGCGCTGCCCGACTACGTCCTGTCCCGCGACCGATAGCCGCGGTACGGTCCTCCGTCGCCTTCGCGTCTTCGTGCTGGGCGTGTCCGGACCGTCTTCACAATCCCGGGGTGTGACGCCGTTGTCGAGCCTCTCTCCTGAAGAACGCCTCCGCCAGCTTCGTGACCAGGTCCGCCACCACGAAGAGCGCTACTATGTCCTCAACGACCCAGAAATCGCCGACGCCGAGTTCGATGCGCTGCTGAAGCAGCTCGACGCGCTCGAAGCCGAGCATCCCGACCTCGTCACCCCCGATTCGCCGACGCAGCGCGTGGCGGGGCGTCCGTCGGACGGCTTCCAGACGGTCGAGCACCTGCAGCCGATGCTCAGCCTCGACAACACCTACTCGACCGAGGAACTGCGTGCGTTCGACGAGCGTGTGCGCAAGGGCGCCCAACTCGGCGACGTCCAGGTGACCTACATCGCCGAGTTAAAGATCGACGGCCTGAGCATCGCGCTCACCTACCTGAACGGGATCCTCGTGCGCGGTGCGACGCGCGGCGACGGCCAGCGCGGCGAAGACGTCAGCATCAACGTCCGCACCATTCGCGCGGTGCCGCTGCGGTTGCGCCACGCTCCGGAGGGGCCCTTCGAGGTGCGCGGCGAGGTCTACCTGTCGCGTGCCGCGTTCGAGAAGACCAACCGCGAGCGCGACGCGGCAGGCGATCCGCTGTTCGCCAATCCGCGAAACGCGGCGGCCGGCGCGATGCGCAACCTCGATCCGTCGCAGGTGGCGAAGCGCGGCCTGCTGGCGTTCTTCTATCAACTCGTCTCGGTGGGTGACGCTGCCAGCGACGGCGGTCTCGCCTCGCACGCGGCCGTGCTCGAGGCGCTACGTGCGTGGGGCCTGCCGGTTGAACCGCACTGGACCCGTTGCCGGGGGGTCGACGACGTGATTGCATTCTGCGACGGCTGGGCCGAGCGTCGGCGGTCGCTGCCGTTCGACACCGACGGCGTCGTGATCAAGGTGGACGATCTGGCGCTACGTCAGCAACTGGGCACCACCGCCAAGTTCCCGCGCTGGGCCACGGCGTTCAAGTTCCCGGCCGAGCAGGCGACGACGGTACTGAAGCAGATTGCGGTGAACGTCGGGCGCACCGGCGCCGTTACGCCGTACGCGGTGCTCGAGCCGGTGCTCCTCGCGGGCTCGACCATCTCGATGGCGACGCTGCACAATGCCGAGGACGTCGCACGCAAGGACCTGCGCGAGGGCGACCGCGTGCTCATCGAGAAGGGCGGCGACGTCATCCCGAAGGTGGTGAAAGCCATCCTGCCGCATGCGGACGACAGCGTAGCGTGGGTGATGCCCTCCACGTGTCCGTCGTGCGGCACTACGCTCCGCCGCGACGACGCGGAAGTGGTGTGGCGCTGCCCGAACAGCGTGTGCCCGGCGCGTCTGCGCCGCAGCCTCGAGCACTTCGCGTCGCGGTCGGCGATGAACATCGAAGGCCTGGGTGAATCGCTGCTGAACGAACTGGTGAGACAGGGACTCATCACCGACGTCGCCGACATCTACGGGCTCGAGGCGACGCAGCTCGAGGAGCTGATCGTGGCGCCGACCGACCCGAAGTCGGAGAAGGCGCGCCCGCGCAAGCTCGGCAAGGTCGGCCGCAACGTCGTCGAGCAGATCGAGCGGAGCCGGACCAACGATCTGTCGCGGCTGATCTACGGGCTGGGGATTCGCCACGTTGGCGAGAAGGCGGCGGCGACGCTGGCGCGGTCGTTCCGCACGATGGACCGGATGCTCGACGCGCCGGTCGACATGCTGCAGAGCGTACCGGACATCGGGCCGGTGGTTGCCCAATCGGTGCGCGACTTTGCCGAGGAGCCGCACACCCGCAGCCTGATCTCGCGTCTTGTCGCCGCTGGCGTCAACATGGAGAGTCAGGCGCCGGAGTTGTCCGATCAGCCGGGTCCGCTGTCGGGCAAGGTGTTCGTGCTGACCGGGACGCTGGAGTCGATGAGCCGGGACGAGGCGCAGGCCAGGCTCGAGCAGTTGGGGGCGCGGGTGAGCGGGTCGGTGAGCAAGAAGACATCGTGCGTGGTCGCCGGGGCCGATGCCGGCAGCAAGCTCGAGAAGGCGCAGCAACTCGGCATCGAAACGCTGGATGAGCAGGGATTTCTGGCTCTTATAATGAAGCACCAGCGCTGATGTCGAGGCGATTCACGTTCGTCACCGTTGCCCTCACCGCCGTCGTCGCCTTCCTCGTGGGCGCGATCGTGGCGGGCGGTTTCCTGCGGCCGAGCGTCGGTGCGCAGCCGACCATCAGCGCGCCGCGCCGCGCCGCTGTCAAAGCCGACGGCTCGTCGATTGGTGCGCTGCGCACCGCTGGCGCGCCGTTCGTGAACTTTGCCGACGTCGTCGAGCGGGTGAATGCGGCGGTGGTGAACATCGATGCCACCAGTGCCGGTCCGGTCGCCGACTCGCGGCGTCGCAACCGTCTCGGCCTGCCCGATTCCCCCGAGATGTTCGAGCGTTCGCGTGAAGCGCCGCGCCGCGGCTCTGGCAGCGGCTTCATCGTCGATGCCGACGGCAGTATTCTCACCAACAACCACGTCATCGAGGGGGCCGAGCGCATCCTCGTGAAGCTGTCCGATGGCCGCTCGCTGCGTGCGCGTGTCGTCGGCGCCGACCCCGATACCGACATCGCGCTGCTGAAGGTCGAC
Organism: Bifidobacterium breve; assembly: GCA_943328785.2. Lineage (GTDB taxonomy): Bacteria > Acidobacteriota > Vicinamibacteria > Vicinamibacterales > CAVVIG01 > CAVVIG01. Next base: position 9,056 of record CALQBJ020000088.1, on the reverse strand, counting down.
GGGCAGTCGAACCTGCCGGTGGCGCCGCTCGGCGATTCGTCGACGCTGCGCATGGGCGAATGGGTCTGCGCCATCGGCAACCCGCTCGGCTACGAGCACTCGGTGACGGTCGGCGTCATCAGCTACCTCGGACGGAAGCTGTTCGACTCAAGCCTCGACGACTACATCCAGACCGACGCCGCCATCAACTTCGGCAACAGCGGCGGTCCGCTGATCAATACGCGCGGTGAGGTGATTGGTATCAACGCCGCGATCAGTTCGCGCGCCAGTAACATCGGTTTCGCGGTGCCGATCAATGGCGCCACCGCCATCCTGCCGCAACTGCGTGCGCGCGGCCGCGTGTCGCGCGGCTACATCGGTGTGGCGCTGCGTGACCTCGACCTCAACTTGCAGCGCTCGCTGCACCTCAATACGCCGGCAGGCGCCGTCGTGCAGGATGTCACCGACGGCTCGCCCGCGTCGCGTGCCGGCATCCGCCCCTACGACGTCATCGTCGGCTTCGAGGGGGTGGCGGTGGCGAACGACGATGAGCTGATTCACGAGATTGCGTCGCGGGCGCCTGGCACCACCGCACAGCTGCGCATCATCCGGGACGACCGCGAGTTCGCCACCACCGTGAAGCTGTCCGAGCGGCCTGGCCGCGACGGCGATCCGAATAGACAAGAGACGGCGGCGCCGTCGGCCAGCCCGCTGGCACCAGGGCGCGACGGCCTGCTTGGCCTCACCGTACGCGATCTCGACCCGGCCGCCTTCAACCGCCTGAAACTGCCGCAGGCCACACGCGGTGTCCTGATTACACGCGTCGACCCGCTCAGTGCCGCCTACGACGCCGACCTGCAGCGCGGCACCGTGCTGATGGAGATCAACCGGAAGCCGATTGTCTCCCTTGCCGACTACACCCGCCTGTCGGCCGCCGTGCGGCCAGGCGACGTGCTGACGCTCTACGTCTACATTCCAGATATTGCGCAGCGGCAGTTGAAGACCGTGCGCATCGACGACCGCTAGCAGCCCACATGCCCAAATTCCGAATCCTGGTGATCGACGACGAGGCGGCCATCCGCGACTCACTGCGGATGACGCTCGAGTACGAAGGCTACGAGTGCATCCTGGCGGCCACCGGCCCTGAGGGGCTGACGCTGGCCGACCGCGAGCTGCCAGACCTCGTGCTGCTCGACGTGAAGATGCCCGGTATGGACGGCCTCGAGGTGCTCGAACGGCTGCGTGCCGCGCACGAGACGCTGCCGGTCATTGTCGTGTCGGGCCACGGCACCATCAGCACCGCTGTCGAGGCGACGAAGAAGGGGGCGTTCGACTTCATCGAGAAGCCGTTCGCCAGCGACCGCGTGCTCCTCAGCTTGCGCCATGCGCTCGACCAGCGGCAGTTGCGCGATGAGAACCGCACGCTGAAGCGCGCCGTCGAAGTGCGGCACCAGATGATCGGCGACAGCGCGGCGCTGCGCAGCGTGATGGCCGCCATCGGCAAAGCGGCGCCGACCAACGCCACCGTGCTCATTCAGGGTGAGAGCGGCGTCGGTAAGGAACTGGTGGCGCGCACCATTCATCGCAACAGCTTGCGCAGCCGCGAGCGGTTCGTGCAGGTGAACTGCGCGGCCATCCCAGAGGAGCTGATCGAGTCGGAACTGTTCGGGCACGAGAAGGGGTCGTTCACCGGCGCCACCGAGAAGCAGACGGGGAAGTTCGAGCAGGCCGACCGCGGCACGATCTTCCTCGACGAAGTCGGCGACATGAGCGCGAAGACGCAGGCCAAGGTGCTGCGCGTGCTGCAGGAAGGCGAGGTCGAACGGCTCGGCTCGTCGCGCACCATCAAGGTCGATGTGCGGGTGATTGCCGCGACGAACAAGAACCTCGAGGCGGAGATCGAGAAGGGCGGCTTTCGCGAAGACCTCTACTTCCGTCTCGCGGTGATCCCGATTCAGGTGCCGCCGCTACGCGAGCGTCCGGAGGACATCCCGCAGTTGGTACGGCACTACATGGACTACTTCAGCCGCGAGAACAACGCACGTCCTCGCCGCATCACCCAGGCGGCGCTCGAGGCGCTGCAGCGCTACCGGTGGAAGGGGAACATCCGCGAACTGCGCAACACTGTCGAGCGGATGTTGATCATGTCGTCGGCGGACGTCATCGATCTTGCGGACCTGCCTGGCACCGTGAGGAGTCCAGGCTCGGCGAGCACGGCTGGCCGCACCACCGTTGCCACGGCTCAGGCGCCTGGTGCCGGCGCGTCGACCCTGGATGCGGCCGCAGGCGGCACGTTGCGCGAGTTCAAGGACAACGCCGAGCGCGCGTTCCTCGTCGCGAAACTGCGCGAAAATGGCTGGAACATCTCGAAGACCGCGGAGGTCATCGACACGCCGCGCAGCAACCTGTACAAGAAGCTCGAGCAGTACCAACTCTCGCAGGAGAGCGACGGCTAGGTCCGGCTGAAGCCGGACACTACCGCTGCATGTGTGACTGGCGTGGTGTCCGGCTTCAGCCGGACCGTCGCGACCTGCGCCGGCCGGAGTACAATCGGGATGTTCGCAGTGAGCCAGACGATCGCCGGTTGGAGCTCAAGGCCGAAAGGCCGAGAGCGAAGGCGGGAGGAAAGTCCGAACTCCGCAGGGCAGTGCGCCGGGTAACGCCCGGTCAGGGCAACCTGAAGGAAAGTGGCACAGAAAATATACCGCCCTCCGTAGCTCGAGGCCGAAAGGCCGAGAGCGAAGGAGGGTAAGGGTGAAATGGTGCGGTAAGAGCGCACCGCGCCGGTGGCAACACAGGTGGCAGGCAAAACCCCGCACGGAGCAAGACCAAATAGGGAAGCGCCCGGCGAAAGCCGGACCGGACGGCCCGTCCGAGCTTCCGGGTAGGTTGCTTGATTCCGCCAGTGATGGCGGAGCTAGAGGAATGATCGTCATCCGCTTTCGATCGCGAAGGCGGGACAGAATTCGGCTTACCGGCTCGCTGCGAACACTTCCATGAAACGAACAGTTCCCACGCTCCTCACCGTTGGTCTGCTGTTCCTCGGTGTGCTTGGCGCGCAGCAACTGCCGCCCGGCCAGATCCGTCCGCGTCCGGCTGAAGGGCGCGAACCCGAGTTTCCCCAGCCGAAGATCCGCGACTATCATCCGCGCTCGACGCTGGTCGTGCCCGAGCATCCTGTCCCGAAGGCCAGATTTCCGGTCATCGACTTCCATCACCATCCGCCGCAGTCGATGACCGTGGATGATGTGAACCGGGTCGGCGACGCGATGGCGGGGCTGAACCTGGGGCTGATGGTCAACGCGAACTCCACGCCGAGCGCGCGTTTGAAGCCGGCGATGGACGCGATTGCCGCCAGCCGCTACAAGGGCAAGATGGTGATGTTCACCGGGCTCGACCTGCGCAACGTCGGGCCTGGGTCGGGGCAGAAGATCGCCGCGCAACTCGACGCCGATGTGAAGGCGGGCGCCCTCGGCGTCGGCGAGATCATGAAGAGCTTCGGGCTCACCATCAAGAAGGCCGACGGAACGCGCCTGAAGATCGACGACCCTGAACTCGACCCGGTCTGGCAGACCGCCGCTCGCCTGAAGATCCCGGTCTTCATGCACACGGCCGATCCGTCCGAGTTCTTCCAACCGCTCGACTTCAACAACGAGCGCTGGCTGGAACTGGCGCTCTATCCGGACCGTCGCTACCAGGACCGATCGCGCTTCCCGAGTTTCGAGGAGTTGATGGCCGAGCGCGACCACCTCATCGCCCGCCACCCGAACGTCACCTGGGTGCTTGCGCACATGGGCTGGCACGCGCAGGATCTGGCGCGGCTCGGCAAGATGTTCGATGCCAACCCGAACCTCTACGGCGAACTCGGCGCGGTGCTCTACGACATCGGCCGCCAACCGCGCTCCGCGCACGATTTCTTCGTGAAGTACCAGGACCGGATCATCTTCGGCAAGGACAGCTACCAGCCGGACGAGTATCCGTATTACTGGCGGGTGTTCGAGACGAACGACGAATACTTCGACTATTACCGCGACTACCACGCGTTCTGGAAGATGTACGGCATCGGCCTGCCTGACGCGGTGCTGAAGAAGATCTATTACGCCAACGCGTTGCGCATCACGCCCAACCTGCCGCGCGCTGGTTTCCCCGCCAACTAGCGGACGGGTTCGGAATTTGCAGTAGGCGAGCATCATGAGTCACTACCTCGTCACCGGCGGCGCCGGGTTCATCGGGTCGCACCTGGTCGAAGAACTGATCCGGCGCGGCGAGCAGGTCCGCGTGCTCGACAACCTCAGCTCGGGGAAGCGGCGCAACCTTGCGCACATCCCCGGTGTGGAGTTCCTCGAAGGCGACCTCGTCGACCCCGCCGCCTGTGCGCGGGCCACGGAAGGGGTCGATTACGTCCTGCACCAGGCGGCCATCCCCTCGGTGCCGCGCTCGGTGAAGGACCCGGTCACATCGAACCGGTCCAACATCGACGGCACCCTCAACATCCTCGTGGCGGCCCGCGACGCCGGCGTCAAGCGCCTGGTCTATGCCGGCTCGTCCTCGGCCTACGGCGACACGCCGACGCAGCCCAAGCACGAGGAGATGCCGACCAATCCGCTGTCGCCCTACGCCCTGCAGAAGTTGGTCGGCGAGCAGTACGGCCAGATATTCACCCGGCTCTACGGGCTCGAGACGGTCACCATCCGCTACTTCAACGTGTTCGGGCCGCGGCAGGATCCGGGGTCGCCCTACTCGGGCGTCATCTCGCTCTTCTCGACGGCGGTGCTCGAGGGGCGCCAGCCGACGATCTACGGTGATGGCGGCCAGACGCGCGACTTCACCTACATCGCCAACGTCGTCGACGGCGTGCTCCGCGCGTGCCACGCGCCGGAGGTGGCCGGCGAGGTGATCAACGTCGCGACCGGCGGGCGCATTTCGCTGAATGACCTGCTGCAGGTCATGAACGGGCTGGTTGGCACCGCGCTGTCGCCGCTCTATGCTGACGCCCGCCAAGGCGACGTGCGCGATTCGCAGGCCGATATCACCAAGGCTCGCACGCGGCTGGGCTACACGCCGCTCGTCTCGCTGGAAGAGGGCCTGCGGCGGACGCTGGAGTGGGCCAGGAGCGAGTCGTCGGTCGGCGCGAGCCGCTGACCGCTCGCCGCGATTCGGCACGATGGCAGGGGCGCCCCGCGAGGGCGCCCTTTCGCTGTAGGAACACGACCGGCTACAGTTAGAGCGTGGATCCCGTATCTGAGCCGAGTCCTGACGCCGCCCGTTCGAGCACCGCGCCGTTGAACGCCGAAATCGAACGCGAGGTGGCGCGCCGCCGCACCTTCGCGATCATCTCCCATCCCGACGCGGGCAAGACGACGCTCACGGAGAAACTGCTGCTGTATGCCGGCGCTATCGAACTGGCCGGCGCCGTGCGCGCACGAGCCGGTCGTCGCTCCGCGACGTCCGACTGGATGGAGATGGAGCAGCAGCGCGGCATCTCCATCACCTCCGCCGCCCTCGAGTTCGAACTGCAGGGCAAGCGGCTGTCGATCATCGACACGCCTGGCCACAACGACTTCAGTGAAGACACCTATCGCGCGCTGATTGCCGCCGATGGTGTGGTGATGGTGATCGACGCGGCGAACGGCGTCGAGCCGCAGACCCGCAAGCTGTTCGAGGTCTGCCGCCGCCATCGCCTGCCGATCCTGACGTTCGTGAACAAGTTCGACCGGCCCGCCAAGGATCCGCTCGAACTGATCGACGACATCGAGAGCACGCTGGGGATTGCGGCGGCACCAGCCAACTGGCCGATTGGTGATGCGCAGCGCTTCCGCGGTGTCTACGACCTGCGCACCAGCACGCTGCTGCGTTACGAGCGCGAGGCCCAGGGGCAGTATCGAGCGCCGGTCGACGTCTCGTCGATCGACGATCCCGGGGCGCGGGAGATCATCGGCGACGACCTCTACGCGCAGTTCCGCGAGTCGCTCCAGGTGATTCGCGAGGCCGGCACGCCGTTCGACCTCGAGGAGTACCGCGCCGGGCTGCAGACGCCGGTGTTCTTCGGCAGCGCGCTCACCAACTTCGGCCTCGAGCCGTTCCTGCAGGCGCTGGTCGACTTCGCGCCGCCGCCGCAGCCGCATGCGAGCGACGTCGGCACGGTGAACCCGACCGACGATCGCTTCTCCGGCTTCGTCTTCAAGATTCAGGCGAACATGGACCCGCGGCATCGCGATCGCATCGCGTTCGTCCGCGTCTGCTCGGGCCGCTTCGAGAAAGACATGGTGCTGTCCAACAGCCGGCTCGGCAAGGCGCTGCGCGCCTCGCGCGCCTACCGCTTCTTCGGGCGCGACCGCGAGACGATCGACGTCGCCTATGCCGGCGACATCATCGGCCTCGTCAATCCCGGACAACTCGGCATCGGCGACACGGTGCATGCCGGTCCGCCGCTGCGCTTTCCGGAACTGCCGCGATTCCCCGCCGAGCACTTCGGCCGGGTGCGCCTCAAGGACACCCGCTACAAGCAGTTCGATGAAGGGTTGCAGCAGCTGGAAGAAGAAGGGCTGATGCAGGTCTTCTATATGTCGGCCGGCAAGCGTGAGCCGATCATCGGCGTGGTTGGGTCACTGCAGTACGACGTCATCGCCAGCCGGCTGCGCAGCGAATACGGCGTGGCGGCCGACGTCGAGCCGTTGAACTACGTGGCGGCGCGCTGGTTCGGCAGCAGCGGCACGGCGCGCCCAGGCGGGTCGAGCGTCGTCGCTGTCGACCGGCTCGATCGACCGGTCATCCTGTTTGAGACGGAGTGGGAGCTGAACTACTTCCAGCGCAACAACCCGACGGTGGAGTTGCACGCCGAATCGCCGCCGATCGGCTCGGGCAAGCCCGCTCGCGCGTGAGGTCTAGCGCGGCGCCGATTCGGTGCGGTCGGCGCGCTCAGCTCGACTTTCGCGCACGCGCCGGTACATCCACGAAGTCAGCAGCGGCGTCAGGATGGCCGTGACGATCACTGACGCCGTCACCTGCACCGTGGCCGCCGCAGCAATCGCCGCATAGGCGGGGTCGGCCAGCGCCACGGCCTGTGGCACGGCGGCAGAGTTGCCGGCTGTACTCGACGCTGCCGCGCCCGCCACGCCGCTCCCGCCAAGCAGTCGATCGACCGCAATGCAGGTCAGGCCTGTGACGACGATGACGGTGAGGCCGAGCGCGAGTCCAGGCAGGCCTGCCGTCAGCACGGAGGCGAGGTTGATGGTCTGACCGAGCGTGAACGCCATGAAGGGGATGATGATCGGCTCGTGCGCGCCGAAGAACTGGCGGAGGTCGTCATCGAGATTGCCGAGGATGGCGCCGACGACAATCGGCGCGACGACCGACACCATCGTCAACCACGGAATCACCGCCAGGCCCGCACCGACGAAGATGAGCATCGTCAGGAATGGACCGGTCTCGATGCTCTGCGGTACGTAGGTGCCCGCATCGTCCTTGCTGCCCATCACGCTGGTGAGGGCGAGGAACATGCCGCCGTTGGTGTCGCTCATCGCGACCATCACGGCGAGCGTGCTCACACCCAGGATGTGGCCCCCGAAGATCTTCTCGACCGCCAGCGCGCACACGGTAGCGGTGCCCACCTTCGCGAGCAGCAGGCCGAAGCCGCGCACCATCATGCGCGGCGCCGCCCGCATCGTTATCTTCGTGCCGACGGTGAAGAGATACATCCCGAGGAAGGTCGGATAGCCGACACCGGTGAGCGCCTGGGTGAAGCCGCCGATCTTCAGGAGGTTCGGCGCGAAGGTGTTGATGACCATGCCGAGAAAGAGCGGCACGACCATCATCCCGCCTGGTACGCGAGTGACACTCTGATAGATGCGCATGAACGCGACCCGCTTCGTGTGTGCGCACGGTCGGGCTGACCGCGCCGGACCGGAGTGTACTCGTCGCTGCCGGCCCGAGCGCCACATTCCTGTCGCCCAGAGGGCGAGAGCACGACGCTTCTGTCGGGAGTCGTCGGCCGCGCCGTGGGCGGGCCGGTGAAATCTACAGGGAATTGCGGTCGGTCCCGCCTGGCGGCTGTGGCCTTCGGCTTGCTCTCTCCACGGTCGACCCTATGACTCGCATCCCCTCAGTTCTCCGGACCGCCTCGCTCGCCGTGCCGCGTCCGTCGGTCGCCGAGGCGCGCATCGTCGATAACCTGCTGACGCGGCTGCATCTCGGTGCTGCGGCGGAGCCGTTCTACCCGGATCAGACGCGAGGCATCCCGAAGACGAGCGAGTCGCGAGCCATCGAAGCGGTGATGAATGCCGTGGTGCTCAGCCGGCGCGACGCGGCGGCTGGCCGTATGAGCGAGGAGGGGCGGATGGCATTGTCCACCATGTGGGGGTTGCAGATGAAAGTGGGACCCAACGCGGGGGCGTGGACCTGGCTGAACTTCAACTACGAACCGTGGGAGTCGCCGAATTCGCCCTACCTGGGGGCGTCACTGGCGGCGCTGGCGGTGGGCGCGGCGCCGGGCCGCCACGCCGACAGTCCGGAGATCCGCGCCAACGTCGATGCCTTGCGTGGCTACCTCCAGAAGCAGTTCACGCACGAGTCGGTCCTGAACCGGCTGATGGCGTTGTGGGCCTCGGGGAGTGGGCAGGGCCTGCTGACCGCTGACCAGCAGGCCACCGCGCTCGATACCGCGTCAGACGGCTACGCCACCGGGCTCCCGACGCTGGCGCTCCAGTCGGCTGGCGTACCTGTAAGCGACCCTCGCCTCGGACGCGGCCTTGCCTGGCTGCGGACGCATCAGGATCCGAAGACCGGCGAGTGGCACGCCTCGTCGCTCGACAAGCAGCGCGAGCCGTCGGCTGACGCCGCGAAATTCATGAGCGATGCGGCCACGGCCTACGCCGTCGTCTCGCTCACCTACGCCGACAGCCTCGCCGGAGTGCATCGTGCCGAATGAGCCGACGCCGCCGGCCGTGGCCGGTTTCGGACGTGTCGTGCGCAGCGTCCGGCGCGACCTGCCGCTGCGGCTGCTGAAGATCATCGTGCGCCCTGGCACGGTGGACGCCGTACGCGACGCCGTCAACGGCGCGGGCGTCCCCGGCCTCACC
>CALQBJ020000087.1 GCA_943328785.2 Bifidobacterium breve | reverse complement strand
GTTCAGCGGCGTGCGTATTTCGTGGCTCATCATCGCGACGAACTCGGACCGCGCCTGGGCGTCTGCCTCCGCGTCTTCCTTCGCCTTTTGCAGGGCCGCCTCCGTGCGGCGGCGTTCGCTGATGTCCCGGACGAAGGCGCTGAACATCGCGACCCCCTTGGCAGCCGCCCGCTGCTCCGCCCGTCCGCCAGACCGGTTGTGCGCCTGTCGTGGCTGAACCACCGCGATGCTCAACTCGACGGGGAAGATGTGACCACGACGATGCAGCGCGTCGATTTCGATGCGGGTGTTGAGGGCGGGCCCTTCCCCGGTAGCGTGATAGTGGGACATGCCGCGGCGGTGTTGGTCGCGCAGCGCTTCCGGGATGATGACCTCTTCGAGCATGCGGCCAGCCACCTCCTCGCGAGTCCAGCCGAAGATCTGTTCCGCCTGTGGGTTCCAGTCGACAATCCGGCCAGCCGCGTCGCTCGAGATGATGCCGTTGAGTGAGGTGTCGACCAGCTGGCGCAGTTGCCGCTCGGAGGTCTCGAGCGCGGCGATGACCTCGATGAGCCCCAGGAACTCGCCAAACTGGCTCCCAAGGGAGCCGAACATCCGCAGGATCTCCTGGTCAGGCGCCTTCGCCTCACGGCCGAAGAACTCGAGCACCCCGACCACTGCGCCCTGCCGCACCACCGGAAGCGCAAATCCGACGCGCAGGCCGCCGGCAATGGCGGTCTCTTGCCGGTGGAAGTCCGACTCGGCGGTGACGTCCGGAATCCAGAGACTCCAGCGGGTGTCCCATACGCGACCCGGTAGGCCAACGCCTCGCACAAACGTGGTCGCTCGCGTGGCCGCGCAGAAGCGGTCGACGCCGGCCGTCGGCCGTTGCCAGACCGCCGCGCAGCGCAGCACGTCGGCGTCCGTGTCCACGAGCCACAGCGCGCCGACATCCCCGCCGAGCAGGTCGCAGAACGACTGCAGGACAGGGATCGCGGCCACATCGAGCGTGGATGCGCTGGCCAGAATGCGGGTCACGGCCTGCTGCGCCTCGGTCCGGCGCTCGGCGCGCTCTTCCATCGCGCGGACTGCCTCTTCGGCGCGGCGGCGTGCGGTGACGTCCACGAAGATGCCGTTCACCCGCAGCGGCGCGCCGTGGGCGTCGACTTCGACGGCGCTGATGCCGTGCATCCAGCGGACGGTGCCGTCCGGCCACACCACGCGGTACTCCTCGTCGAACGGTCCCTTGCCTTCGAATCTCTGCTGCATCGCCGCCATGATTCGCGCCCGATCGTCGGGATGCAGGACGGCGAAGAAAGACTCGCTCGACGGCTCGACCGCTCCAGGCTCCAGCCCGAGCAGCCTGTAGCTTTCGTCGGACCAGAAGCCGTTCCCCGTGTTGAGGTCGAATTGCCACGCTCCGGCGTGCACCCCCGCGAGCGTCTGTTGCAACCGCTCTTCCGTCTCGCGCAGCCGTTCGTGCTGACGGTGCGCCTGGGTGACATCGAAGACGATGCCGGACATGCTGTCGGCGAGGCCGTCTGGAGCGCAACCGATGCGTCCCACCATCCTGACCCACCTGACGGAGCCGTCGGTCCTCGCGATACGAAACTCGTCGTCGATGGCGACGCGGCCTTCGATCGCCGTGGCAAATGTGGCCTGCACGCGCTCGCGGTCCTCGGGCATTATCAGGCCGTAGAACAGGTCGCGCGTGACGACGGTACCAGCCGTGACCCCGTAGATGCGATAGGTTTCGTCCGACCAGTAGTTCTGGTCTTCCACGAAGCACGACCAGGAGCCGGCACCGGACGCGGTCAGCGACTGCACGAGCCGCTCCTCACTCGCCCGAAGCGCGGCCTCGCCGCGTTTCCGCTCGGTCAGGTCGCGGAGGATGCCGGTGACCAGCCGCTCGCGCCCGTACACCACGTCGCTGACGGCCAGTTCCAACTCGACGGCCGAGCCGTCCTTCCGGATGCCGGTGACTTCCCGCCCGATACCGATGACGCGGGCGTCGCCCGTTTCCAGGTAGCTGGACAAATAGCCATCGTGCTCACCCTGCACAGGGGCGGGCATCAGCATCGAGATGTTCCGGCCGACCACTTCGGCCGGCTGGTACCCGAAGATGCTCGCCGCCGCGGTGTTGAACGAGCGGACGATGCCGTGAGTGTCGGTCGTGACGATGCCGTCGGCTGCCGTGTCGAGCACGGCGCGCAGGGTGCCCTCGCGCTCCTGCAGGTCGGTCGCGAGCTGGCTGGCGTCGGTGAGCGCGCGGCGCTGCGTCTGGAGCAGGAACAGGTAGTCGCTGACCGGTTCGTGCGCCGGAAAGTCGGTGAGCGTGAGATTAAAGCGCTTCAGCTCCTCGAGGTCGGTGACCCAGGGGCTGGCGAGAAAGAGCAGGTGCTGCCCGTCGCTGGCGAGACGAAGCTGCCCTCGGAGCGACATGGCGAGCGGCGTGCACTCCATGACGACGAGATCGCCGCTGTGCGAGTGGAGGGTGTCGAAGTCGAGGCGGATCCCGGGACGGGTGATCGTGAACAGCGCGGACAGGCTGGCTCCGGGCACGACGTCTGGGAGCAGCCGCGCCCACGACCGGCCGACTTGTGCGAGCCGCAGGTCACGACCGAACGCGAGATGGAAGGGAAAAATGTCCCGGAACTCCTCGCTGTTCAGCCGAACCCCGGTCAAGCTCATGTGTGGAGTGTATAGGTAATCTGGAACTCGTCGTGGTTGGCACCCTCCGCGCGGCTCGCGGCCTGCTCGATCGTCACGTCCGTCGCGAACATCGTCCCCAGACCCCGGACGATACCGACGACCATTGGCGCCAGGCCTTCGCGTTCGGAGGAGTAGTGCAGCCGAACCGTCCGATCGGTCACGTCCGTACACCAGAAGGTGGGCGGCCGAAGTTCAGGGAAGCTGGCGGCCACGTGCGCGTTCAGGCCGTCGAGATTCTGCAGGAAGTCGATGAAGGTGCTGCCGCCGAGCGCCAGCAGGTCGCCGTAGCCGTGCTGGGCGGTATAGGGCATCCAATACTCGCCGAACGCCTCGAACAGTTCGGCGGCGGGCATCTCGAGTTCATCGCTCGCGGCGGCAACGAGGCGATAGGTGACCGCGTCAGGGTAGGCCTGCATGCCGACAACTACCGGCGGCAGCGTGAGCTTGGCGCGCGCCAGGATGGCGGCCCAGCGCGCATCGCCGAACTTCGTGCGCAGTAACTGTTCTACCGCCCGATTGACGAGACCATACATGCCGCCAGCATATCGGTCACAGGAGGAGAGCCGAATAGCACGGTCGGGGTACCGGTCGTCCGCTGCTACCGGAGGCTGGCTGTTCGTCCAAGTCGGCAGACGATGTCGAACTCGGCCTTCGTCACCGGCTGGATGGAGAGGCGGCTGCCCTTCTTCGTCACCATCATGTCCTCGAGCCCCTTCGTCGACTTCAGCGCCTGGAGCGGCACGATGGCTGGGAAGGTGTCGACGTAGCCGACGTCCACCGTGTACCAGGTGGGTGCGTCCTTGCGGCTCGCCTCGTCGAAGTAGGCGTGCCCCTGCTTGAACGCGAACGGATCGGGGTAGCCCCCGGTGACGATGTCGGCCAGGCCGGTCACACCCGACGGGGCGGCATTCGACGCGTAGAACAGCACGCCGTCACCCGGCGTCATCTCGTCGCGCATGAAGTTGCGCGCCTGGTAGTTGCGGACGCCTTCCCACCCGGTCTTGCCGTCGCGTGCCAGCCGCTCGATGGTGTAGGCCTCCGGCTCGCACTTCATCAACCAGTACTTCTTCATGCCTGCAGTGTACCAACCGTCTCGTGCGGCTGCGCCAGCAGCAGGCGGTTCTTCGGCGTGATCGCCGCCGGGATCTGCTGCGTCCAGACGCGGTAGCCGCGGCGCTCGAGTGCCACGGCACGCAGCACGTCGATCGCCGTCGCCGGATCGAGCCAGCCGCCGAGTGCGCCGACGTCGCACGAGTCGACGTCGTGGCAGCACGGCAACACCGCCACCCGCGCGCCGGCATCGGCCGCACGCCGCAGCACCGCGTCGGTCAGGGCGCCGCAGGCGTGGCTCGACACCACCAGGTCGCCGGCGGTCAGCGGCACGTCGCCCAGATCCCCGGCCTGGAAGTGGACCCGGCCCGCCAGCCGCGGCCACACCCGCGTGAGCGCCTCGGACACGGCCGCCGCGGACGAGGGGACCACTCGGTCGACCACGATCGCATTGGGGGACGAGTCGTCGAGCAGCAGCAGCGCCTGCGCGAGCAGGCCGTGGCCGCCGGCCATGTCCACCACACGACCGCCACGGAACAGGCGCCGCACCCGTTTCGCCACCGCCCACGCCTCGTACAGTTCTTTGCGCGGCAGGCAGCCTGCCTCACACAGCGTGCGGGCGAAGCGGTCGAACAGCGTGGTGCCCGCGAAGCGTCCGAGATCGTGCGTCGTGAGCCGCGCCTTCGACGACTGGTCGAAGCGTGGACCGCTGTCGCTCACCACAGCTTCAGCGCCTTCACGCCGTTGGCCAGAATCTGGACGCCGATGCAGAGGAGCAGGAACGACGACAGCCGCAGGAACACGTTGACCGCCGACTCGCCGAGCTTGCGCTCGAGCCGCTCGCTCCACGCGTACGACACGTAGACGGTCAACGCGATGAACGCGCTGGCGATGAGCGAGGCGATCATCACCGGCGCCAGCCGACCCGAGGCATTGGCGCCAAGCGTCACCGCCACCGACAGCGAGCCGGGACCGACGGTCAGCGGCAAGGTCAGCGGATAGAACGACTGCTGCAGCCAGTCGCGGTGGGTTGCGGGCACGGTGCGCTCGGCATTCGCTTCCCCTGGCGGGCGCGTCAGCAGCGACCAGCCGGTGGCGGTCAGCACCAGCCCTCCCGCCACCTGCACCACCGGCAGCGAGATGCCGAAGAAGGCGAGGATGTAGCTGCCGACGAGCATCGACGCGACGAGGAGGATGAAGCCGTTCACCGCGATACGGCGCGCCAGCGTGATGCGGGTCGCGGCCGAGGCGCCGCGGGTGAGACTGAGGAAGATCGGCGCCGTGCCGACCGGATTCACGATGGGAAAGAGCGCGGCTACTTCGAGCAGCACGATCTGGAGGACGCCGGCGAAGAGGGACTCCATGCCGCTGATTGTACGGGGGGGACGGAGCCGGAGGGTGGAGGGTGGAGGCCAACCTCCACCCTCCGTCCCGCTACTTCTTGAGCGACGGGTGCTGGTAGCCGACGGTGAGGATGTCGGCCGACGGACGGAAGCTCAGGTAGTCGACGTGCTCCTTGATTTCCACCCAGCCGTGCGGCACGCCCGCCGGGATGATGACGATGTCGCCGGTCTTGACGAGACGCTTCACGACGTCGTTGCCACCGATGCGGCCGCTGCACGACGGGCCGTTCAGCGTGGTCGTCACTTCAGCGTCCGGCGCCGAGGTGCGGCCGTTGATGATGTGACCACCGGTCACGATCGTGCCTTCACCCGAGACGATGTAGTACCCCTCGGTCTGCTTGTTGTGGTACAGACCCGACGAGAGGCCGGCCGGCAGGCTGGCTGCCGCCACGGTTTCGCCGCAGACCTGGGTGGCGGGGTTCGGCGCAGGTGCCGGAGCACCGGCGGGACGCGCGGCCGGGGCGGCGGCCGGAGCCGTGGTCGACCCGCGGTGGATGATACCGACCGAGAAGTGCTGGTCGCCGATGTCCATCACCTTGATCGTGCGGTCCACACCCGGCGTCTTGTTGACGGTGTCGACCTCTTCCTTGGTGATGTAGTACGCCGCGGTGGGCTTCTTGCCCTGCGCGAAGCCGACAGCCGCCGGTGCAACGAGCACGGCGATGCCCAGAATGGTCAGAATGGCCTTTTTCATCGAATTCTCCTCGGAATCACAAGTAGACGCACGCCGCCGGCTATGGCGGCTGGCGTGCCGGATACTGTAACCGTGACGCGCCTGAAATGGCGCAGGAAACTTTGCACGGCCATGCCGGGCCGGTAAACCGGGGATTCAGGCGGGGCGGGTCGCGATGTTGCCCCCCGTGGCCAATCAGAGTGCTGTCAGCCGAATGCCGGCTGGCGCGGCTCGACGTGCACATGGGTGTGCAGGTGGACTGCCCCTTTCAGCGAGCTCGAGATCAGGCAGTTGTGCTCGGCTCTCTCGAGCGCCTTCTCGGCAACGGCGGTATCGGTCCCTTCCGGAACATCGAGGCTGGCCGTCAGCTGGAAGCCGGTGAACTGCGTCACCTTGTCGATACGCTCGAGCGTCCCCTCCACCTCGACGTGAAGGCCGCCCCACGGCAGCTTCGACGCACGAGCCACCGCCCTGAACGTCAGGATGAAGCAGTCGGCGACGGCTGCCGACAGCAGCGTCTCTGGCGACCATCGGTCCCCAGGCCCACCGAATTCCGCTGGTGATGCGGTCCGCAGCACGGGCAAACCGCCGCTGCTCAACTGGATGTCACCGTCCGGAACGGCGTCCGCGGTGGCGTGGTAGAGATGAGGAAAGTCCTGCATGAACGCACTCCTGCCGTCAGGGATGCGTCGCGAACGGGATCGGTGACGAGAGTGGAGGGTGGAGGGTGGAGGGTGGAGGGTGGAGGCTACGCACACCTCCGCCCCCATCCTCCCCCTAGATCCGTCCATCGGCTCGGCGCCGTTCATACGTCTTCAGGTGCGTGTAGGCCAGCGACAGGATGGTGTCGTCGATGCCGTGCGTGCGCGCCTTGTCGAGCATGAAGCCGATGACATGGTCGGCTTCCACCGGCCGCCCGCCTTCCATGTCGCGCATCATCGACGCGCTCCACGTGCCGTTGGGATCGGTGAGCCGGCTCTGCGCCGCCTTCAGCGCGCCCGCACTCGGCGGATAGCCTTCGCGCGTGAGTATCGCCACGTTCGCCGCGAGCGCGCGCTCGGCCGCCTGCTTGCCGCCCGGCGCCGACATGATCTCGTGGATGTTGCCGCGGAACAGGCAGGTGATGGCCGCGAGCACGCTGAGCATCATCAGCTTCTCCCACATCCGCAGCAGCACATCGTCGGCATGCTCCCACTCGATGGGGCTCTTCGCGAGCACGTCGGCCAACGCCAGAGTCCGGCTCGACGGCTGGCGATTCCGCTCGCCAAAGACGATGCGCTGGAGGGTGCCGGCGTGGCGGATGGTGCCGTCGGGGAGCAGCATCACGTCGATGGCGCAGCTGCCACCAAGCACGTTCGTGCGGCCGAAGCGGCTGTCGAGCCGCTCGAGGTGCGCAAGACCGTTCAACAGCGGCAGCACCGTCGTGGCGCCGCCCATCGCCGGCGCAATCGCGTCCATCGACGAGTCGAGGTCGTAGGCCTTGCAGGTGAGCAGCACCAGGTCGTAGCCAGAGCCCAGTTCGCCGGCCACCACGGTGTTCACCGGCAGCGTCAGGTCGCCGAGCGCACTGGTGATGCGCAGGCCGTCGCGGGCGATCTGCTCACGACGAGCGGAGCGAACGAGGAATGTGACGTCGGCTCCCGCGTGCGCCAGTCGCCCGCCGAAGTAGCCGCCGACCCCGCCGGCGCCGAGCACCAGGACCTTCATGGTCGTCATCCCCCGATGGTACGTCACGAGATCACCATCGGGTAGTCGTTGGTCGTTGGTCGGTAGTCGGTTGGTCGGTTGGTCGGTTGGTCGGTAGTTGCTAGCCGCACGCGCCGTCGAGCGTCCGGACCGCCTTCACCTTGAACGTCGGCAACGAGATGTCGCCGGTTCCGGAGTACGGTCCGCCCGGCATCGCGGCGACCGCCGCCTTCGCCGGGTCCATCGCGCCGGCCTGCGCGGCCACATTCGGGTTCGGCCAGAGGCCGCCCTTCACGCGGAAGCGGGTCGACCCCGGCGTTCCAGCCACCTGCACGCGTTGCCCGAGGTGCTTCTTGATGTCGGTGCCGCTCACTTCGTAGCGGCCGTTCGCCGCGTCCTGAATGGTGTACTGGTTGGGCGTGGCGCCCTTCTCGACGCAACCGGTGAGCGTCACGACGCGCGGGGCGGAAGGCGGGGGCTTCTTGGCAGATGAGGGCTCCTGGCCAACGACCGGCGCGGCCGTGGACATCGCGACGAGTAGGGCGAGCGGCATCAGATGGCGCATGGCGGGAACCTCCGCCCATCGTAAACGTGACGGGACCGGAGCTGGTAATGCAAAAATGCTCCAGCGCACGGTGCGGTCGTACCCGCGCACCGCAGGGAGCCGCATGACGAATCTGATGAAAGCCGTCCAGAACGACGAAGTCTCGCGAGTGCACACGCTGATCGCCGACGGAGCGAACGTCGACCAACTCGACCCGAACGGCGATGCGCCGCTGGTGATGGCCGCCTACCTCGGCCACACCGAGATCGTGCGAATGCTGCTCGAGGCAGGGGCCGACGTCACCGCTGTGGACCCCGGCATGAAGGCCACGGCGCTGCATGCGGCCGCCTATGCTGGACGGACGGACGCCGCAGCCCTGCTGATTCAGCACGGTATCGACATCAACAAGCAGGGACCGAAGAACGGCTACACCGCTCTGCACGACGCGATCTGGGAGAACAACATCGACACCGCCAGGGTCATCCTCGAGGCCGGCGCCGATCTCACCCTGCAATCGCACAGCGGTGAAACCCCGCTCGACTTCGCGAAGTCCAAGCATCGTCGGGACATCGTGGCGATGATCGAAGCGCGGGGGTAGGGCGAGTCAGTCAGGGCTGTCGCGGAATAGGCATAGTTCACGAGAAGAGGGACGCATGAAGAAGCTGATGTTCGCGATGGTGGTGGCGGCGGCGTGTGCGGCGCCGGCGGTGGTGCAGGCGCACTTCAAGCTGGTGGAACCGGCGTCGTGGATTGTGGAAAGTGAACGCGGCGACCCGCAGAAGGCGGCACCGTGTGGCGCGGTTCCCGATGCCAAGCCGACCGACGCGGTCACGAAGGTGAGGGGAGGGTCGAAGCTGCACCTGAAGGTGCTCGAGACGATCTATCACCCGGGCCACTACCGGGTGGCGCTCGCCGTCAATTCCCGCGCGGAACTGCCGGCCGACCCGACCACCGTCGAACGCATGACGGAGCGCGGACCGCAGTCGGTGTGGGCCGCCATCCAGAGCCCGGTGCAGTTGCCGGTGATTGCCGACGGCCTCTTCCAGCACTACACGCGTCCCTCGTCGCTGCAGACCTTCGAGGGCGACATCCAGCTGCCGAACATCACGTGTGCGAAGTGCACGCTCCAGGTGATTCAGTTCATGGCCGAACACGGCTACAACCAGCCCGGCGGCTACTCGTACCACCACTGCGCCGACCTGTCGATCACCGCCGACGCAACCAAGCCGCTCGACAAGGGCTGGCCGGCGGCGGCGGGCACGGCGAATTGAGGTAGTCGCAAGTCGCAAGGCGCAAGGCGCAAGTCTACTAGTCGTCGGTCAGCTGACCTGCGACTAGAGACTTGCGACCTGCGACTACCGCGCTTCCAGCAGCTGCGCGGCTCCGTCCACCAGCGCGGCTTCCCTCTGCACCGCGGCGGCCAGCCGGGCGGCTTCCTTCTCCGCTTCGTCGTAGCGGCGCTGTTCAATCCCTTCACGCACGCCAGGCATCGTCTTCACACCGTAGCCGGTGTAGAACCCCGGCGCGTAGAGCAGATGCCGGTACCACGAGCGGCGCGGCAGACCGCCCTCGTCGATGAACTGACGCTCGCTCTGCATCAGCTTCGCATTCACGGCGCGCAGTGTCGCCGGGTCCGACCCGGCTTTCGCAGCGGCCGCCTTGTAGCGATCGGCCGCGCGCGTGAGCGCCGCGACGGCGTTCTCGAGCGGCGCGAAGTTCAACGCGGGGGGCACGTCCTCGACCGCCGGAATCGGGCGCGGCTCCTTCGGATCGTTCACCGCCGCAAACACGCCGTCCGTAATCTGGCGGTTGCGTTCGCGCACGTCGTCCTGACGCTGGCGCAGCAGTGCCTGCACCTCGCGCAGATAGGTCTGCGTGGTGTCGGCCAGGTTGGTGAACTCGAACGGGAGCACGTCGGCATCCGCGAGACGAACCACGAGGCTGCCCGAGAACTGGGCGAGCGCGCGGCCGTAGAGGAAACCCGGGTCCGAGAACTTCGCGAAGTGGTAGAAGTCGTCGTAGATGGAGTGGTAGATGCCGTCGTCGTCGAAGCCGCCGAACGACAGGTTCAGCGACGCGATGCCGTGGTGCTGGAGGAACGGCGTGTAGTCCGAGCCCGAGCCGAGCGCACCGATGCGCAGGTCAGCGCGTGAGCGGGCTTCGTTGCGGCGGTCCCCAGACGCTGACGAGACGACGTTCGACTGCCAACGCTTCCAGACGGTGCCCTTCGTCTCCGGGTCCTCGACGCTCTTCGCCACCTCGTTGACGACGTGCTCGAGCGTGTGCGAGCCGCTCGCCTGCAGGAAGCCGCGGCTGTTGCCGTCGCTGTTGATGTAGACGACCGCTTTCTCGCGCAGCTCGGCGTCGTGCTGCTCCACCCACTCGGTCGAACCGAGCAGACCGGGTTCTTCACCGTCCCACGCCGCATACACCAGCGTGCGCTTCGGCTTCCACCCCTGCTTCACGAGCTGTCCGATCGCCCGCGCCTCTTCCAGCTCCGGCGCCATGCCGCTTACGGGATCGGACGCGCCGTTCACCCAGGCATCGTGATGATTGCCACGCACGATCCACTCATCTGGGAACGTCGAGCCCTGCAGCTTCGCGACGACGTCGTACATCGTCTTGATGTCCCAGTTGAAGGCCACCTTCAGGTGGACGCGGGCCGGGCCGGGGCCGAGGCGGTAGGTGATCGGCAGGGCGCCGCGCCACGACGCCGGCGCCACGCGGCCGCGCATCGCCGCGAGCAGCGGCTGGGCGTCGCCGTAGGAAATCGGCAGCGTCGGAATCTTCGTCAGCGTCTCGGCGTCCGTGAGCGCCAGGCGCGGCGTGCCGGGGATCGACGGCTTGCCCGGTGTGAGCGGATCGCCGGAGTACATCGGCAGGTCGAGCGCACTGCCGCGCTGCACGCCGTCCTTGTTGCGCATCGGGCCATCGGGGAACACCTCGTCGACGAAGTAGCCGTCATCGCGCGGGTCGGAGTAGATGATGCAGCCGATGGCGCCGTGTTCCGCCGCGATCTTCGGCTTCGTGCCGCGGAACGATCCGCCGTAGCGGGCGATGACGATGGCGCCCTTCACGGAGACACCGGCGGCCTCGAGTTCCTCGTAGTCTTCGGGGCGGCCGTAGTTCACGTAGACCAGCGGACCGGTGACGTCGCCGTCCACCGAGTAGGCGTTGTAGGTGGGCAACTGCTCGGCCTTCTGGCCAGAGGTCGGGTCGACCGCCACGACAGGCTCTTCGAGCGTCGCGGTGAAGCGGGTCGGCGCGGTCAGTTCGAGCAGCCGTTCCTTCGGTGTCGGGAACAGCACGTCATAGGTTTCGAGCTGGGCGTCCCAGCCCCACTCGCGGAACCGCGCGAGCATCCACTCGGCGTTGTCCTTGTTGTAGGCCGAGCCGACGTAGTGCGGCCGCGCGCTGAGGCGCTGCATGTACTGGCCGATGGCCGCGGCGTCGGGAATGGCGCGCAGCCGCTCATCCCACGAGGGCGGACGCTGCGCGGAGAGGTGCGAGGCAGAGGCGGCGGCGGCGACGAGCACGGTGGCGGCCGCCAGGGTTCGCAGGATCGTTCTGCTGGGCATGGAGCCGATCATAACGGCCGGGCCGAGCTGAATCGGCATTCCCGATACCCAACGAGCGAACCATCTATTGGCGGCGCCGCCGACTGGCGCCCCCTGCGGAGCGCGCCAGTCTGGAGGGAGACGAAACGTTACTGCACGCCCGCGGCCTTCTGCTGCTCGGCGAGCACCGCCTTGAACATCGCCTCGGCCATGTCGATTTCCGCAACGTAGCCGGCCGGGTCGATGAAGGGGTTCGGCCCCTGGCCGATGAGGGGGAACTTCTTGTCGAGGTTGTACATGCTCGGGTGCGAGCCGAGCGGCACGTCCACCTTCAGCGAACGCAGCTTCCGGAACGCCTGCTGATACTCGGCCGCCTGGGTGGGGTTGTCGGGGTTGTTCACCAGCTTGAAGCCGGGATTGGTGCCGACGCTGCCAATGATGGCCACGTCGTAGCTCTTGCCGTTGTCGTTCGCTTTCAGCGTCCACGTGGTGCACCCGTGCGTATGGCCGGGCGTCAGGTGCGCGGTGAGCGTCGTGTTGCCGAGGGTGACCGTATCGCCGTCGTGCAGCACGCGGTCCACCGGGTGCGGCTTGCCGCCCGGCTTCATCGCCTCGAGCGCCGGCACATCCTCCGCCATCGCCATCGCCTGCGCGCCGGTCATCTGCTTCACCATGGCGTCACCTTCCTGGTGATCGCCATGGGCGTGACTGCCGAGGATGATCTTTGTGTCGGCGAACTTGAACCCCAGTTGTTCGATCGACTTCTGGATGAGCGGGACGTTCCGTTCGAACGTGGTGTTGATGAGGATGTTGCCGGCCGGCGTCACGACGAGGAAGACCGCCAGGCTCTTCGTCCCGACGTAGTAGATGTTGCCGATCACCTTGTGCGGCGGCACGGCGGTGTACATGTCGTCGGGACCGCCGATGTTGCGCTGGAACAGCGCCTGCTGCGAGAAGGTCTGCCCGTTCACCGTGACCGACGGACCAGGGGCCTGATTGGCCCGCCCGCCCTGCGCCAGCGCCGGCGCCGACACCGCGAACATGCTGACGAGAACCACCGCTGCAGTCACTGCTTTCATGCCGGCCTCCTGTAATGCCCCGGAATGCCCGAGGCAGGCCGGGAGGATAGCACGCAGTGGTCGTTGGTCGGTTGGTCGTTGGTCGCGGCCAGTTGACGCTCGGACGAATTGACGATTGAATCTCAGCACCCGTGAGATTTCTTTTCGCTGTCACCGCGCTGCTCGGCGCGTTCCTGCTGTTCCTGGTCGAGCCGATGTTCGCCCGCATGGTGCTGCCGCTGCTCGGCGGTGCGCCGGCGGTATGGAACAGCTGCCTCGTCTTCTATCAACTCGCGCTGCTCGGCGGCTATCTCTACGCCCACGCCGTCGGCAAGCGTCCGCTGAAGCAGCAGGTGGTACTGCAGGCGGTGCTGCTGGCTGCGGCGGCGGTGGTACTGCCCATTGCGGTGCGCGGGTCGGCACCGCCGCCATCCGCCAACCCGATCGGCTGGGTCTTCTCCATCCTCGTCGTCTCGCTCGGCTTGCCGTTCGTGGTGCTCGCCACCACCGGGCCGCTGCTCCAGCGCTGGTTCTCGTCGCTCGGACCATGGGCCAGCTCGCGGGTCTACTCGCTGTTCGCGGCCAGCAACGTCGGCAGCTTCGTGGCGCTGCTCGGCTATCCGTTCCTCGTCGAGCCGATGCTCCGCCTCCGCTCGCAGAGCTTCTGGTGGACGACCGGCTACGCCGTCTACGCCCTGCTGATGCTGACCTGCGGTGCGGTGGCGTGGATGCGCGGCACACTCGACGCGCCTGCGGCAGCACCGGTGGTCGAGGCGAAGCCGGCGCGACGCTCGAAGCAGACGGCGGTCGAGGACGCGGTCGAGGACGACCCGATGGCCGCGCGCCTGCGCTGGCTCGGACTGGCGGCGGTGCCGTCGACGTTGATGATGAGCGTCACCACGTTCATCTCCACCGACATCGCGTCGATTCCGCTGTTGTGGGTGGTGCCACTCGCGCTCTACCTGCTCACGTTTGTGCTCGCCTTCGCCGAGCGGCAGCTCGTGCCCAGGCGACTCATCGCGTGGCTGTTCCCGGTGGCCGTGGTCCTGACCGTGGCGCTGGTGATGGCGCCGCCCGAGTTCCCGCTCACGCTGACGGCGCTGCACCTGGTGAGCTTCTTCATCATCGCGCTCGCCTGCCACACGGCGCTGGCCGACAGCCGCCCGCCCGCTGCGCTGCTGACCGAGTTCTACCTGTGGCTGTCCGCGGGTGGCGCTGTCGGTGGGCTCCTGAACGCGCTCATTGCGCCGCTGCTCTTCGTCAACCCGTTCGAATATCCGCTCGCGGCCCTCTCGGCCTGCCTGCTGCTGCCGAACGCGCTGACCGGCGGCAGCGAGAAGGCGCGCACCGCCGCGCGGCAGGCGGCGTCGTTCATCGCGGTGGCGCTGCCGGTGCTGCTGGTCGTGCTGCTGGTGCCGGTCGTGCAGCACTACGACCGCCAGTTGCCGGACAGCCCGTTCATCCGGTTCGTCATCATCTTCGGCCCCGGCTGCCTGGTCGCCTGGCTGCTGCAGCGCGCGCCGCTGCGCATGGGCATCGCCCTCGCCACGCTGGTGGTGGCCGGGACGTTCGTGCGCTTCGACAACCGCGTGCCGATCCACCTCGAGCGCAGTTTCTTCGGCGTACACCGGGTGATGTTCTCCGGCAATGAACGGGTCCTGCTGAGCGGGACGACCAACCACGGCGCCCAGTCGATCAAGCCGGCGCTCAGGTGCGAGCCCCTCACCTACTACTCGCGCGGTGGGCCGGTCGGACAGCTCGTCACGCAGGTGCAGAAGGACCCGACGAAGACGCGCTTCGGCGTGGTCGGACTCGGCACTGCGTCGATGGCCGCGTATGCGAAGCCGGGTGACACCTGGACGTTCTTCGAGATCAATCCGGTGGTCGAACGGCTCGCGCGCGACCCCGAGTTCTTCACCTACCTGAAGGACTGCGCGCCGCAGGCGACGGTGGTGATCGGCGACGCCCGCCTGATGCTGATCTCGCAGCCAGATGCGGCGTTCGACGTGCTGGTACTCGATGCCTTCAGCTCAGACGCCATTCCGGTCCACCTCATCACGCTCGAGGCGATGCAGCTCTACCTGCAGAAACTGGCGCCGGGCGGCGTGATGGCCGTCCACATCTCGAACCGCTACCTCAATCTCGCACCAGTCGTTGGCGCCACGGCGCGCGCCGCCGGCCTCGTCTCGGTGGTGCAGACCAACGTTCCCGCCGAGGCGGCGCGCGAGATCAGCCTCGAGATCTCACCCTCTCGCTGGGTGCTCGTTGCCCGCAGCGCCGAAGACATCGCGGCGCTCGTCAACGAGGGGCGCTGGTCGTCGCTCGACGATGTGACGGGACCGGTGTGGACGGACGACTACTCGAACGTCTTCAGCGTGCTCACACGGTGATGCGTGCCGAACG